>JAFSWB010000036.1 GCA_017444735.1 Clostridia bacterium
GCGATAAAACTAGCTCTCGACTTTATCAGAACGTGGCCCTGCGGAAAAGCTGAGTATTGCTCCCTTTCTTACGAGCCAGAGAACGAGGTGGCAAGAGAGTTATACCGTTCCTTAGGCTTTATGGAAAACGGCGAAATGGACGGCGACGAAATCGTCGCAGTATTGAAGCTGTAATACAGATCGCGTAAAATTCCCGTTTGTCGGGCAGAAATAACTGAATACTTGAAAGGTCTGACAGTATCGAATCGTATCGAGTCTTATGTTGCCGTATATTGAGCACTTACAACAATTCATGCCATAACGCACTCGCAGCGTATATTATTTTACGGGACGTAATGAAAAAGTAAGTTTTAAGAAACCCTTGAAAAGTAAGCAAGACGTACCATATGACAGCATATATAGAGACCTGTATGCGACTTCCTACCCTGAAAAGCCACGGCGCGGCGAAAAACGCCGCCGGCAACGAGGCGCAGGCGAAAAAGCGGAAAGGGCAGTAAAATGGAAGACAGTTTGTTTGAGTACAGCCATAAAGCAGACGAGGAATTTGTTAAAAAAGTATACAGATTCACCTGCTTCAGACTGCCGTATCTGATCGTCAGATTTTTTATCGGTTTTGTTCTTGCCGCGGCTTTGATCGCCGTCGCGGTACGGCTCACGATCATCGGAGATAAGAGTTACGCTCTGATATTCTGGGCGCTCGCCGCCGTTGAAGTCGCTCTGACCGTTCTTTTGCCGATTTTTGAATACAGGCGCGCGGTCTCGATCCATATGAAGCGAAGGCGGGAAATCTCCGGAGAGAGCGCCGATCAGGTTGAAAACGCATCCGTCACCGAGTCGGAGATCCGTTTCAGCGGCCCCGTTTCGGAATACTCCGTTCAGTTCGCCTCGATCAAAAGAGTTTACGTGACGTCGGATCTCATTATTCTGAGGTCCGGATCGAAACAGTTGTTCCCGTTTTCAAAAGACGGCTTTACAAAAGGCGCGCCGGAGGGATTCGTCGATTTCCTTCACGGCAAGGGAATAAAGTAGGAGTTCCCGTCAGACGACGGAGCGGAAAGACCCCGGAGGACCGATCCTCCGGGGTTTTTGATCGGATCCGCCGCCGGTTGATTTTTCGCTTTCCGTTTGCTATAATTTTAACAGGCAAAACGCCGCCGGACCGAAAAAGCGCGCGGCCTGAAATCGAGGTATTCGGATCAATGAAGATCAAAAAGCTCCTGAGGACTCTTCTTATCGCGGTCGTTTCCGTTATCGCGGCGGCCGCCGCCGCGGTCCTCTTCATCAATCTCTACGTCGTCCACGTCGGAAAATCCATGATCCTGTCCCCAGAGGACGCGACTGCGCGCGGCGGCGTCGACTGCGTCGTCGTTCTCGGTTGTCAGGTCAAAGCGGACGGAACGCTCAGCGATATGCTGAAGGACCGTCTCGACCGCGCCGTCGCGCTTTACAAGAGCGGCGCGGCTCCCAAGATCCTGATGAGCGGCGACCACGGAACGAAGTATTACGACGAGGTCGGCGCAATGAAAAAATACGCCCTGTCCGAGGGCGTCCCGTCAGAGGACATATTCACGGATCACGCCGGATTTTCCACCTACGAGACCGTCTTTCGCGCAAAAGAGGTTTTCGGCGTTAAGAGGGCGATAATCGTGACGCAGGAATACCACCTGTACCGCGCGCTCTATATCGCCGAGAAGCTCGGCGTCGAGGCTTACGGCGTCGCGTCGGATCTTCACACGTACGGCGGGCAGACGGCGCGCGACGTGAGAGAGGTCCTCGCGAGGTGCAAGGATTTCGGGATGTGCGTCTTCAAGCCGGAGCCGAAATTCCTCGGAGACGCCATTCCCATCGTCGGCGACGGGAACGTGACGGAGGGATAAACCGATAAAAAAGGTCTGAAAAGCGCTTTGCTTTTTCAAGACCTTTTTTCGTCGCCGGAAGAAGCCGCCGTTTTGTGAGTTTTCGTCAAAAAACACGGAAATGATTGCAAAAAGGCGGTTATATTGTTATAATTATTATAAATACATTACTTTTTAACCGCAAATCCGGAAACCGACGCCGCAACGGAGGAGCCATTATGAAAAAAATCAAAAGGATCGTCTCTCTTTTTCTTCTGCTGTCAATGACGTTCGGGATCATGCCCGCGTTCGGCGCCGCGTCCGGCGCCGGGTGGAGGATCGACTACGACACGGCGGAATACGAGCCGGGATCTCTGAGAATTGAGATCTACGACGCCGCGAGAAGATCGTCTCCCCGTCTTTACTGGATCGACGACGGAGAGACGCTCCGGCCCGATCGCGTCCCCGACGGGTTCTTCGCCTCAGGCGGGGATTACTACGCCGTCGTGCAGTATACGAAAGGGCAATCGGGCGGCGCGGGAACGGCGTCCGGTCTCTCCGACGCCGAGATCGACCGCGAGTTCGATCTTTATTACTCCGCGGTGTACGGCAAGCCCGTCCCTTCGCTGCCCGCGCCCCCGGAGAACGGCTCCGCGGACGACCTGCTCGACTGGTACGACGCTCTTTGCGCGGACGACGCCTTCTGGGTGTGGAACGAGGATGAGGAAGAGGGATATTTCCTCGACAAGCTGACGAGGGAACAGATCGTCGGGCAGGCTGAATCGTGGTACGATCCCGACGACGGGGAAACGCTCGACGAGCTGATCGTCGAGGTCCTTTACGAATATATCGACGCCTACCGCGGCTTCACCTATCCGTATTCCGCCTACGACGCTGCGACGAAGCGGTCGGTCATCGAGTCGCTGATCGCGAATCCGCAGTCCGCGCCCGCCGGATACACGCCTCCGTCGCCGTCCGGCGGCGGAGAGCCGGAAGAGAGCGGATGCTATTCCGTCCTTCACCGTCTGACCGACGATGAAAAGGCGGCGGGCTTCCGCGTAGACGACTCGTTCTTCGACGGATGCGCGCCGCTTGAGATCGTCCGGTCGACGATCGGAACGACGTACGATTATTATACGTATCGGGAGATCCCGCTTTACCCCGAGGCGTCGGTTTATTACGTCGCCGACGGGGCGACCGTCCCCGCGTTCATAGATACTTCCGCGGAGGACGACGAGAACGGCATAACGCTCGGGACGAGCGCGAAGACCTTCTCGCCCTCGGACACCTGCACGAGAGCGCAGGTCGTCACGTTCCTGTACAGAGCGACAGCCAACAAATAAAAAATCGGGCGGACCGGATTGCTCCGGTCCGCCCGATTTCCGTATCCGGTCGTGAGAAACGGTAATTTCTCACGACCGGTTTTATTTTTTTATCCCTCGATATTCGAGGCGCGCTGAAGGAAAGTCACGACCTGCGCGCGGGTGCAGACGTCGTCCGGGGAGAACATCGTCTTCGACGTTCCCGCCGTGACGCCGTTCTCTACCGCCCAGAGGACCGCCGTGTAATAGTATTCCTCGGAGACGTCGCGGAACGGATTTTCGACCGATCCGGGTCTGGGCGTCCCGTTCGTTCTGTGGATGAACGTCACGACCTGAGCTCTGGTACACGGGAGATCGGGGCTGAATTTCTTTTTCGACGTCCCTGCCGTTATGCCGTTTTCGACCGCCCAGAGGACGGCGTCGTAATAGTACGCGTCAGACGCGACGTCGGAGAACGGATTTTTCTCCGTCACGGCCTTCGGACAGCCGTTCGCCCTCCAGAGGAAGGTCACGACCTGCGCGCGGGTGCAGACGTCGTCCGGCGAGAACTTCGTCGCGGACGTCCCCGCCGTTATCTGCGGGTCGGAGTAGAACGCCCACGCGACCGGGGCGTAGAAATAATCGTCGGGATGCACGTCGACGAACGGGAACGCGGTCTCGATGACAAAGTCGGAGCCGACGAATATCACCTCGTAATCGCCGCCCTCAAATTCAAGCGTGCCGCGAAGGATCGCGTAGGTCCCGGCGGATTCGCCCGGCTCGCGCTCAAGTCCGCCGGTGAAGGGAACGTCAACGACCTCGCCCTCGGAGTCGTAAACCGTGAAGGTCAGCTCGGGATCGTCGTCTCCCGCATATTTGCTCTTCGGGTCCGCCTCGACGACGAGCGTCTGCTTCCTCACCTGACGGAACGCCCCGGAAACGCGGGGATAAAAGTCGGTTCCGCCGCCCTCGCCGTATCCGTCGAAGAACACTCCCGTCTTCAGCCTGAGAAGACCGAGCTCCAGAGAGATCGACTCGGGATCGACGGCGAGACCGGTGTAATTGCCGGTGAGCCTGAGCTCCGGTCTGTCGGACAGCACGTAATTCCAGAGATCGACTCCGCCGCTTCCGCAGTTCTTGGTGAAAAGGGCGTAATAGTTGTTGCCGGGATCGCCGATGTAGTTCTCGAACCTCGCAAACTCGTCGGCGGTGAGCTCGACCGTATAGAAGTTGTTCGGAAGCTGAGAATCGTTTCTTCTGAACTGATTGTAAACTTCCCTGTTTATATCCTGTCCGCCTTCCGCTCTTCCGTTCGCGGGATTCTGACCGAGGATGCTTGTGAACATTACCATCTGCACGAGCGTCGCGGTAAAGCTGTCGAATGCGAGCGGTCCGTTGAATTCCTCGCCGTTTGCGTATTTCATGACCTCCGCGACCAGATTCTGAACGTCCGTGCTCGATCCGATCATTCCGAGCGTAAACGCTTTGAGAACGGTGGCGACATTGGAGGTCTCGTGAGCGTAATTCGAAACGGTGAATCCGTCTCCCGCCCTCAGGCGGATCGTCTCGGCGGGAGCGTCGACCCCTCCGATGACTTCCTCAAAGTAGGCCTCCCGGTCTCCGAGATCGACGTCGTCGCTGTACAGGATCGGGTCGGACGGGTAGCTGTCGGGATCGACAAGATAGTCGTCCGACATCCTGAGGTATTCCTCCGACGGCTTGTAATAGCGGTAATAGCTCACGTCGATATCGAGATCCTCGTACGTCGTGAACGTGATCGCGGTGTGAGCCACGAGCTGTCCGTCCGTTATCGGACGCGCCGATATCGTCAGTCTTCCGACGATCCTGTCTCCGGCGTAATCGCCGAGGATAACTTTCGTTTCCGCGAACACGCTGCCGAACCCGGACCCCGCGTAAGCGGTCACGAACACGCATTTGCCCTCCTCGGGTATCTCTCCGGTGACGGTCAGGAGTCCCGTCTCGTCGACCGAGACGATGGGATCGGACGATTCGTAGGTGACAGTCGGATCATATACGGGAAGAAGACCGTAGATCCCATTGCTGTACCTGACCGACGCGTCGAGCTGATAGGAATCGCCCTCGGAGGCGAGGTTGACCTTGTTCGGCATACCCGCGATCTCCGCTTCGCGGAATTCGATCCTGATGTCCGTGTCCCCGGTGACCGTGATCGGATCGTCGATATTCGCGGGGGATCCGTTTACCGTCATACGGGAAACGACGGCGGGCTTGAAGATGAACGGGACGACGTTGAGCACGGTTCCTTTTCTTACGAGATACCCGGAGCACGGGATCTCCGAATAATCCTCTTCGAACGTCGCTCCCACCGTGTAACCGAACGAGGTGTCGGTGTTGAACGTCACGGCCGCCATATCCGACAGGTCGTCGTATATCTCGATGAAGAACGGCACGCCGATATTCTCGTTGCCGGCGGCGACCGCCTCGACGATCTCCGTTCCCGCCGCGTCCGCCTTTAGTACCTTGCGCGAATCGTCCTTGTAGGAAACGACGTCTTCGATCTCCGCCTCCGGCGGCATACTGTCGATCTTCCACACGAGGTCGTCCGACAGATTCATGCCGAGCAGAAGCTCCGCGTAATCGTCGACGTTGATCTCGGAGCCGACCGCCAGCTGGATATTCATTTGTCTGCCTTCGAGGAACCGCACCTCCGCCGGTCTGTAAACGACGGAAATGATCGACTTTCTCTCCGGCATTATCACCCTGTAGGCGTTTTCTTCCTCGTCGAAGCTGTCTCTGACCGACACTCCGTTGAGAAGAACGTCGCTGAAGACGTAATCGAAGTCATCCTCCGACAGGATCGAGCGGACGAAGATCTCGTCTCCCGGCTCCGCCTCGCACCATTCGGAGCGGGGGAACGGGATCTCCTCGCCCCCGGCGCCCTTGCGGTACACCGTCGTTTCCGCGTCGGCGGACGGGCCGGTCACGATATACTTGAACATACCGTTTTCCCCGTCTCCGAGCTCGATCGCCTCGGGGGCGCTGACGTAAACCCATCCGGTCTCGTCGACGAATCCGGCGTTCGGCTCGCGTTCGTCCTCCGAGCTGTCCGGCTTGTTGAGGTAATAACCCGGCAGCTTCGCCATGATTTCGCTCTTTACGGTCTTCGGCGCGTCGATCAGCGCGAACAGACCCTCTCCCGACGGATCGAGCTTGTACGCGGTGTCTTCCCCGCCCCTCATTCCGACCGCGTAGTTCCACGCTCTGAGCGCGACTGTGGCGCAGCTGTTCTTCAGGATGGAGAACTTGTTCAGATTCCCTCTGAGCGCCGCCGTCAGGACCCTGAGCTGGTTTTCGGTTATATCGAGCTCGTAGGTGACGTTCTCGTACTGATCCCATTCGAGCTTCTGATTGTAAAGCTCGCGGTTGAAGCAGACGCCTCCGGAGACGACGCCGTCGAGCAGTCCGCGGTAGTCGAATCCGTTCTCTCCGAGCTCCTTCATAAGGCGTTCAACGGCTGTCGCCGTGTCGGACGCGCCGCCCGCGAGGATCTTGAAGAGCGCCTCCATGACGGTCGTCTTGACCGCGTCGCTCATTTGTCCCCAGAGCGTGCTGTTCTGAACGGAGCCGAACGCCGCCTCGGGAACGGAGAGGTCGAAGCCGCGGTACATACCGATCGTTACGATCCCGCCGCGGTTAAGCGTTACCGAGTTCATCCCGTCGCGGGGAGTGAAGTACTTGTCCGTATCCGTCCCGGTGTGATTCGATCCCGCGGAAATATCGTCCCTGATATCGAGATAGTAAAGATCCGATATCTCGTATCCCGCGTAAAGATCGTCGACGGCGATCGTCACCCCGTCTTTATACGAGGTAAAGAGAAGATAGACGTGGCCGTCGTAAAACTGCATCGAATCGTTGAAGCGGGCGAGGATCTTCAGCTGTCCCACGACGTCCGAGCCGTCGGTATAGTCGCTGACGACGACCTTCCGCGTCTCGTCTCCGACGGTGACGACCGTCTCGCCCTCGCGGAGCGCCCTGAGATTTCCCTCGGAGTCGACCCACGCGACGCTCGGATCGCTCGATCCGCACAACGCGCCCTCCCCGGCGAAGCCCGCGACGACGTCGCCCTCGGTCACCGTGACCGTCGGCGTTTCCGGCTCGGCGAAAACGGGGATCCGGATCGCCGCCGTCAGGAAGGAGACGAGCAGGATGAGCGATATCGCCCTCCTTACGACGGTGCTTTTTCTGACTGAACCCATTTTTTACCTCCGTTGATGTGATTTCGGTTATATTTAATATACCATATTTTCCGGGATTTTTGAAGAGTAAAGCCGCAATTCGCCGCCGTCTTTCCGAAATCCCGGCGGACGGAGGGCCCCGCGCCCCCGATCCCGGCCGGATCGCCGAAAAACGGCCTTTTTCCGCGATTGACACCGACCCCCGCCGTGTGGTATAATTTCCCCGTAAAAAAAGAATGATTCGGAGTGCTTCAAATGAGTTTCGGAACAAAAACTCTCAAGTTTTTCAACAAGCTGTTCAAACCGCCCGTCCATCCGTGGAACACGCAGCTCGAGGGCGGGAAAACGTACGCGGAATGGCAGTATGAAAACGGCGAGAGGACAATAGAATTCTATAAGAAATTCACGACGCCCGAGGATATGTTCAAAGGGAAGACCGTCCTCGACGTCGGATGCGGAGCGGGCGGAAAATCGCTTTATTACGTGACGCTCGGAGCCGAAAAGGTCGTCGGGATCGACATCGTCCCCTACTACAAGGAGGAGTCCGAGGCGCTCGCGGAAAAGCTCGGGATCGACCGCTTCGAGTTCAGATGCGAGGACGCGTCTTCCACGTCGTTCCCCGACGGGACGTTCGACACCGTAATAATGAACGACGCGATGGAACACGTCGCGAAGCCGGAGGACGTGCTCCGCGAGCTTCACCGCATCCTGAAGCCGGGCGGCAGGGTCTTCTGCAACTTCCCTCCGTACGGCCATCCGTACGGCGCGCACCTGAGCGACGCGGTCTCCGTGCCGTGGGTGCAGAATTTCTGGTCCGAGAAAACGATGATAGCGGTCTACCGCGACCTCGTGAAGGACAAACCGGACGGCGAGGAACGGATCAGGTTCAGGATAAGCAAAAACGAAAAGGGCGAGGAGTATTTCTCGTACATCAACAAAATGACGATAAAGCGTTTCAAAAAGATACGCGACGGATCGGACTTCCGCGTGGCTTACTACAAGGAAGAGCCGCTCAGATCGTTTCTCAGACCGCTCGCGCACGGCCTGACGCGCGAATACTTCGTCCGGATGGTCGTCTGCATCTTCGAAAAGGCGTAGATCGCCGTCCCACGTCTGAAAACTGATAACAAGATCGGGAGGATAATGCCGATGAGCGAACAACGTCTTGAATCGTATAAGTGTCCGTCGTGCAGCGCGCCGCTGCGCTACGATCCGTCCGGGAAGCTCGTCTGCGACTCGTGCGGAAATTCGTACGAGCCCGACGTCATCGAGATGATGGACTCGTACGACAGAGCGGAAAAACCGTTCGACTGGGGCGACTATAAAAGGAAGTTCGAGAACTCCGCGGAGCGTCTCACGGACAGCGTCGTCTACGTCTGCCGCTCGTGCGGCGCGACGGTCGAGACGGACGCCACCACCGCCGCGACCCACTGCCCCTACTGCGACAACGAGATCGTCATCACCGACCGCCTCGACGGCGGTCTGAAGCCCGAGGGCGTCGTGCCGTTCAGGATCGACAAAAACGCGGCGATCGAGGCGGTGAAAAACCACTTCAAGGGAAAAAAGCTCCTTCCCGGCAATTTCAAGGAGCAGCACACGCTCGACAAGATCCGCGGGATCTACGTCCCGTTCTGGCTCTTCGACTCCGGCATGGACGGCAGGATGGTGATGGACGCGACGAAGGTCCGTATGTGGTCCGATTCGAATTACGACTACACCGAGACGTCGCACTACCTCCTCGGGGTCGACGGCTCGATGAACTTCGACGGGGTCCCCGTGGACGGCTCGTCGAAGATGGACGACGATCTTATGGACGCGCTCGAACCGTTCGACTACTCCGATATAAGACCGTTCGATCCGGTCTATCTGTCCGGCTTCCTCGCCGACCGGTTCGACGACGACCCGGATCAAAGTCTTCCCCGCGCCGAGACGCGCATGAAGAACAGCGCGGAGGCGGCGATCCGAGCCGAGGCGGGAGACGAATTCACCACCGTCACGGTGAGGAACAGCCTGATGCGGCTCATCGACCCGACGGTCAAATACGTCATGCTCCCCGTCTACCTTCTGAACGTTCGGTACGGCGACAAAAACTACCGCTTCGCCGTGAACGGACAGACGGGAAAGACGGTCGGCGAGCTTCCGATCAGCAAGCTGAAAAAGTGGCTGTATTTCGGCGGATGGACGGCGGTCGCCGGCGCTCTCGCCGGCTTCATCGTCCACTGGATTCTGAAATAAGGGGGCGGGACGAATGAAAAAGATCTTTTCACTCCTTGCGGCGGCGGTCCTCCTTCTCGCGCTCGCTCTGCCCGTCTTCGCCGACACGGGTCACATCAACTCGACGGATAAATCCGACCACGACGACGGGATGCCGTACTGGTATCCTTTCGACTGGTCCGGCTTCACCGATTTCCACGGCGAGGACCTCCCCGTCGTCGTCGACGACGCCGATATCCTCACGGACGAGGAGGAGAGCCGGCTCGAGGCGAAAATAAGGTCGATAAACGAAAAATACGGCGTCAGCTACGTCTTCTTCTCCGACGACGACAACCACGGGCTCACCCCCGAGGAGTACTCCTCCGATTTTCTCCACTTCAACGGCTACGGCGCGGGCGACGGGTACGGCGCGGCCGTGTTCTACCTCTGCTTCGAGCCCGGGAACCGCTGCTGGAGAACGACGGTCATCAATTCCTACGAGGATATCTTCACCGCCGACATCATGTACGACATCGACGAGACGATCGACTCGTCAATACGGAACGGGGACTACTTCGAGGGATGTATGCTCCACGCGGGGTACGTCGGCGATCTGTTCGACGAGATATCGTCGACCGACAACTGGACTCCGTCAAGTCACGAATACAGATATATCGAGCCGGAGAAAGGGCCGTCTCTCTTCAAGGTGGCCGCGATCGGTCTTTTCGCCGGTTTGTTCATAGCGTTCATCCGCGTATCGTCTCTGAAAAAGCAGATGAGGATCAACGCTCCCGCGGGCGCGAACCTCTATCTCGACCGGAACAGCTTCGTCATCAGGAACAGAACGTGCAGCTATCTCTACACGACGGTGACGAGGCGCGCGAAACCGAAGGAATCGTCTTCTTCCGGAAGAGGCGGATCGAGCTATTCGAGCGGTCACTCCTCCGGAGGAAGCTATTCGAGCGGAGGCAGGAGTTTCTGAAATGAAAAACGTTGAGATCAGGACCGAAAAGACCGGGATCGAGCTGAAAGCGACGGTAAGGAACACGGGAACGGAGCCCGTAAAGCCGGGCGAGGTCGCCGTTTTCAGGGCGGAGCACCGCTATTCCCCCGACACGCCGATATACGGCGAGGGATATCAGATGCTCAGTCAGTACCGCGGAACGGTCGAAAACCCGAAAAACATCACGTACCTCAGCGACAGGGATCACTACAAGCTCCCGCAGAGGGACGGTTATCACACCGTTTACAACCTCCTCGCCGTGAAGACGGCGGAGGGAAAATGCGATATGTACGTCTTCACGTCGTGCCGCCGGTTCAACGGGAAGATCGTCTGGAACGCCGACTCTATCGAGCTGATCCTCGATCTTGAAAACGTGTCGGTCGCGCCGGGCGAGGAGCTCGAGACCGAGTATTTCGCCGTGATGAAGGACGCGCCCGTCGCGGCGGCGTTCCGCGAGGCGGGAAAGCTGATAAGCCGCCGTCACCCGAAAAAGAAGCTCGACGAAAGACCCGCCGGATGGTGCTCCTGGTACTGCTTCGGTCCGCAGGTGACCGAGGACGACGTCGACCGGAACACGGAATTCATCTCGGAGAACATCCCCGAGCTGAAATTCGTCCAGATCGACGACGGGTATCAGGAATACATGGGCGACTGGCTCTTCGTCAGCGATAAGTTCGGCGATCTCGACTCCGTCCTTCGGAAGATCAACGACAACGGATGCGAATCGGCGATCTGGGTCGCTCCGTTCATCGCGCAGGCGGAGTCCCGCGTCTTCCGCGAGCATCCCGAGTACTTCGTGAAGGACGAAGACGGAAAGCCGCTCTCGTCGGGAAAATTCACCTTCGAGGGGTGGAGATACGGTCCCTGGTATATGCTCGACGGGACGAATCCCGGGGCGCGCGGCTACCTCACTCACGTTTTCAGGACGATGAGAGAGGAGAAAAACATCAAATATTTCAAGCTCGACGCCAACGTCTGGGGCTGCTTCAAAAACGGCGTCAGATACCGTCCGGACGCGACGTCCGTCGAGGCGTACCGCGAGGGGATGAAAGCGATATTCGAGGGAGCCGGCGACGACGCCGTCATCCTCGGATGCAACGCCCCGATGTGGCCGTCGATAGGCGCGGTCAACGCGATGCGGATCTCCGGCGACCTCGCGCGCGATATCAAGACGATCCGGATGCTCTCGCAGGAGATCGTCCTGCGCGGCTGGATGAACGGCGTCTTCTGGGTCAACGACCCCGACGTTTTCACCGTGATAAATCAGCGCGGCTCGGAGCTCACCGAGAACGAGCTGAGGATCCACAAATCGCTGATGTTCGTCTCCGGCGGCATGATGCTGTCCGGCGACGACATGACGGCGTACACGAGAGAAAACCTCCGCGACGCGATGATCCTGCTCGGGACCCCCGACGCGGCGCCCGAGGTCGACTGCTTCGACACCTCCGTCGTCCGTATCTCCGACAGATTCGCCCGGTACGTCGGTATTTTCAACACGTCGGACGAGGAACGCGTCTTCCGCGTCGCCGCCCCCGGCGCCGCCGCGGCGGAAAGCATCTGGGGGCAGAGATCGGTCCGGGTCGAGGACGGATCGTTCGCCGTCACCCTTCCCCCGCGCGACGCGGACGTGCTCAGTTTGCTGTAAAAAACACTTGCAATAAGCACGACTCTGTTGTATAATTATTAAAAATAAAATCCCGAAAGGAATATGAAAATATGGTAGTAGCAGGCGATTTCAAAAACGGCGTCACGTTCGAT
Source organism: Clostridia bacterium (assembly GCA_017444735.1). Lineage (GTDB taxonomy): Bacteria > Bacillota > Clostridia > Oscillospirales > CAG-272 > RUG11130. The sequence goes on from JAFSWB010000036.1 coordinate 12,305, forward strand.
ATGGACGGCGCGGTGATGCAGGTCATCGAGTTCCAGCACGTCAAGCCGGGCAAGGGCGCGGCGTTCGTCCGCACGAAGCTCCGCAACGTCATCTCCGGCGCGGTCGTTGAGCGCACCTTCTCCCCCACGGACAAGTATCCGGAAGCGCGCATCGAGCGCAAGGAGATGCAGTACCTCTACAGCGACGGCGACCTCTTCTATTTCATGGATATGGAAACGTATGAGCAGACCCCCATCGGCCGCGATCTGATCGGCGACAACTTCAAATTCGTGAAGGAAGAAATGATCTGCAAGATCATCTCCTATAAGGAAAAGCCGTTCGCCGTCGAGCCCCCGATGTTCGTCGACCTCGAAGTCATCGACACCGAGCCCGGCGTAAGAGGCGACACCGCGCAGGGCGCGTCGAAGAACGCCACCGTCGAGACCGGAGCCGTCATCAGAGTTCCGCTCTTCATCAACGTCGGCGACAAGGTCAAGATCGACACCCGCATCGGCGAATATCTCGGCAAGGCGTAAGGAGGACCGCTATGAACGCTAAAGAAAAGACCGCGTATATCAAGGGCCTTCTCGAAGGGCTCGATATCGACTCCTCCAAGCCGGAGGGCAAGATCATCAAAGCTCTCGTCGAGACCGTCGACGCTCTCGCCGCCGAGCTTGAGGAAGTAAAGCAGGACGTCGAGGATTACGGCGAATACATCGAAGAACTCGACGAGGACCTCGGCGTTCTCGAGGAGGTCGTCTACGACTTCGACGACGAGGACGACGATTTCGAGTGCGACGGCGACTGCGACGAATGCGACGAAGAGGACTGCGACCTCCGCGACGGCAGCTTCCGCTGCGCGATCTGCCCGAACTGCGGCGAGAAGATCTACTTCGACGAGTCCACCGATCCCGACGAAGTCGTCTGCCCGTCCTGCAAGACCCCCCTCGCCTCCGACGAGGAAGAGGAAAAGAAAGACTGACGAAAAGCGAAACGATAAAAACCCCGTCCGTTCGGAAATGAACGGACGGGGTTTTCCGTTTGTGAGCGGTCAGCCGTCGAGAAATTCCTTGATCTTCAGCATATCCCGGTACATATCCTCTTTTTTGCGCGGGTCGCGCAGAAGCGCGGCGGGATGGTAGACCGCCGTCAGGGTGAAATTCCCTTTCTTCACGAACTGCCCGTGCTCCGCCGTTATCCTGAAATCCGGCTTTATGAGGCGCATCGCGGAGATCCTTCCGAGACAGACGATGATCTCCGGGCGGATCAGGCGGACCTGCTCGCGCAGATACGGCATACACTTGTCCTGCTCGTCCGGCTCGGGGTCGCGGTTCTTCGGCGGGCGGCATTTCAGGATGTTCGCGATATAGACGTCGCCGCGGTCGATCCCGACCGCCTCGAGATACCGGTCAAGCAGCTTTCCCGCCGCCCCGACGAACGGGACGCCGGACAGGTCCTCCTTCTCGCCGGGCGCCTCCCCGACGAACATGAGGCGCGCCGACCTGTTCCCCGTGCCGAAAACGCAGTTCGTCCTCGTCGCGGACAGCGAACACAGCGTACATTCGCGGCAATCCTTTTCAAGTTCTTCCCAGGTCATCGGCTTCGCCTCCTTTTTTCTTTATTCTATCACACGGGGCGCGTTTTTTCAAGCGTTCCCGTTTTTGAAAGGGGCGGCGCCGAGTTCGAAAAGATCGGAGGATACTGAAAATATTTCTTGACAGACCGATTTTCTTGTGATACAATTTTTCCGTCAAAGACTGTGACGAAGACTGCGCGCGGCAAGTCCCGTCCTCAGAGAGTCCGCGAGGGTGCGATGCGGGCGACAGGGGGCCGACGCGCTATCACTTCCGAGTCGGGAAAGGAAAGGCGTGCCGACGGCATTCCGAGTAATGATTCCCCGTAGACCGCGACGTCAGAGCGGAGGGCTTGTCAGAGCCCGCAGAGCGGCGCGAACCTCGCGCAATTTGAGTGGTACCGCGGGTCGATCCCCGTCTCAAAGCCGAGACGGGGTTAATTTTTTAAGGCGTCCCCGTCCGCCGGGAGAAAGGAAACGGGTATGGAAAACATTCTGAAGGATATGGCGTCGAGGATCAAAACGCTGCGCGAGATCCGCGAGATCACGGTAAAAGAGATGGCGGAAGCGACAGGCGTGACTCCCGACGCGTATCTCCGCCTCGAATCGGGCGAGGCGGATTTCACGTTCACTTTCATCTATAAATGCGCCGCCCGCCTCGGCGTCGAGACGGTCGATCTCCTCGCCGGCGAGAGCGCGACGCTCGAGACGTACTGCGTCAACCGCGCGGGAGGCGGCCTTCCGATAGCGAGAAGGCAGGGCTTTTCGTACAACAATATCGCTCCGCTCTTCAAGGGAAAGATCGCGGAGCCGTTCGTCGTCAAGGCGCCGTGGATCCCCGAGGAGGCGGACCGGCCGATCAGACTCGCTCACCACGAGGGACAGGAATTCGACTACGTTCTCAGGGGGACGCTCAAGGTCTCTATCGACGGCAGGATCGAGATCCTTCACGAGGGCGACTCGATCTACTACGACTCCTCGCGCCCGCACGGGATGATCGCGTGGGAGGAGGACTGCGAATTTCTCGCCGTCACGATCAGCTCGGGCGGCGTCGCGTACGACTATCCCGACGAGACGGTCGAGAAGACGGTCGTCCGTCAGGACGTCGCGCTTCCCCCGCTCCCGGACGATCCGGTCGCGGAGAGGTTCATCAGGGTGACGGAGGATCACGGCGATCCCGTCGCCGTCGAATACGTAAACTGCGATAACTACAACTTCGCGTACGACACCGTCGACGCGATAGCCGACAAATCCCCCGACCGCCTCGCCATGATCTATCTCAACGAGGACGGGGACGAAAAGCGTTTTACGTTCGGCGATATGAAAAAACTCTCGAACAAGGCGGCGAACTACTTCGTCTCGCTCGGCATCGGGCGGGGCGACATCGTAATGCTCGTCATGAAGAGGCACTGGGAGTTCTGGCCCGTCATCCTCGCGCTCCACAAGATCGGAGCGATCCCGATCCCCGCGACGAATATGCTCGTCGAAAAGGATTTTGAGTACAGATTCAGGGTCACGGACACGAAGGCGATCGTCTGCACGTCCGACGGCGACACCGCCCGTCAGGCGGAGCTCGGCGCACGCGACGCGGGCATCCCCGATATGATAAAGATCTCCGCGAAGGGCAGGGTCGACGGCTGGCGCTGGTTCGACGGGGAGTTCGGGTCGTTCTCCGACGAGTTCAGGCGCGTCCCCGACCTCGGCGGCGACGACACGATGCTGATGCTCTTCACCTCCGGCACGACCGGCTATCCGAAGGCGGCGGCGCACAGCTACACGTACGCCCTCGCCCACTATCTCACGGCGCGCTACTGGCACTGCGCCGATCCCGACGGCATCCACTTCACGATCTCCGACACCGGATGGGGCAAGGCGCTCTGGGGGAAGCTGTACGGTCAATGGCTCTGCGAGGGGGCGATCTTCGTCTATGACTTCGACAGGTTCCACGCCGACCGTATCCTCCCGCTCTTCAAGAAATACAACATCACGACGTTCTGCGCCCCTCCGACGATGTACCGGTTCTTCATAAAAGAGGACCTCTCGAAATACGATCTGTCCTCTCTGAAGCACACGACGATCGCGGGCGAGGCGCTCAACCCCGAGGTCTACTACAAGTGGTTCGAGTACACCGGGCTCCGTCTCATGGAGGGCTTCGGTCAGACGGAGACGACGCTCTCGATAGCGAATTACGCCGGAGATATCCCGAAGCCGGGCTCGATGGGTCATCCGTCGCCGCTTTACAAGGTCGACGTGATCCGCGCGGACGGACGCCGCGCCGAGGTCGGCGAGACCGGGGAGATCGTTATCGACATAAAAGACGGGAAGCCGTTCGGCCTCGTCAAGGAGTACTATAAAAACGAGGAGGCGACGCGCGAGGTGATGCGCGACGGCCTCTACCACACCGGAGACACCGCGTACCGCGACGAGGACGGCAATTACTGGTACGTCGGAAGGGTCGACGACCTCATCAAGTCGTCCGGATACCGTATCGGTCCGTTTGAGATCGAATCGGTCATAATGGAGCTTCCGTACGTTCTCGAATGCGCGGTCACCGGAGTCCCCGATCCCCTGCGCGGTCAGGTCGTAAAGGCGTCGATCGTTCTCGTCAGGGGAAAAGAGGGCACCGACGAGCTGAAGGTCGAGATACAGAATTACGTCAAGGAGCACACTGCCCCGTACAAATACCCGAGAGTCGTCGAATTCCTCGACGAGATGCCGAAGACGATCAGCGGCAAGATCAGGAGAGTCGAGCTCCGGGAAAGGCAATAAAGAAAGGCGGAAAAAAGATGGAATACGGTCAGGGAACAAAATGCGTCCAGGCGGGTTACACGCCTAAAACCGGAGAGCCGAGAGTGCTCCCGATAATTCAGAGCACCACGTTCAAATACGACACGAGCGAGGCGATGGGGAAGCTCTTCGACCTCGAGGCGTCCGGCTATTTCTACACGCGGCTCCAGAATCCGACGAGCGACTGCGTCGCCGCGAAGCTCACCGCGCTCGAGGGCGGCACGGCGGGGATGCTCACCTCGTCCGGCCAGGCGGCCAACCTCTTCGCCGTCTTCAACATCGCCGGCGCGGGCGACCACGTCGTCGCCTGCTCGGCTATCTACGGCGGCACGTTCAACCTTTTCGCCGTCACGATGAAGAAAATGGGCGTCGACTTCACGTTCGTCACCCCCGACAGCACGGAGGAGGAACTGAACGCCGCGTTCAGGCCGAACACGAAGGCGCTGTTCGGCGAGACGATCGCAAACCCGGCGCTCGCCGTCCTCGACATCGAGCTTTACGCGAGAGTCGCCCACGCGCACGGCGTTCCGCTGATCGTCGACAACACGTTCGCGACGCCCGTCAACTGCCGTCCGATCGAGTGGGGCGCGGACATCGTCACTCACTCGACGACGAAGTACCTCGACGGTCACGCGACGTCGGTGGGAGGAGCGATCGTGGACGGCGGCAAGTTCGACTGGATGGCGCACGCCGACCGCTTCCCGGGCCTCACGACGCCCGACGAGAGCTATCACGGTATCGTCTACGCCGAAAAGTTCGGCAAGGAGGGCGCGTTCATTTACAAATGCGTCGCTCAGCTTATGAGGGACTTCGGTTCCACCCCTTCCCCGTTCAACGCTTTCCTTCTCAATCTCGGAATGGAGACGCTTCACGTGAGGATGCCGCGCCACTGCGCGAACGCGCAGGCTGTCGCCGAATTCCTCAGCGGCCACGAAAAGGTCGCGTGGGTCGAGTACTGCGGACTGCCGGGCGACAAATACTACGAGCTCGGGAAAAAGTATCTCCCGAACGGCTCCTGCGGCGTTCTCTCCTTCGGAGTCAAGGGCGGCCGCGCGGCGGCTGAGAAGTTCATGAAGAATCTGAAGCTCGCCGCGATCGTCACGCACGTCGCCGACGCGCGGACGTGCATCCTTCACCCGGCGAGCTCGACTCACCGTCAGCTGACGGACGAGGAGCTCGAGGCGGGAGGCGTCGCGCCCGACATGATGCGTCTCAGCGTCGGGATCGAGGACGTCGGCGATATCATCGCGGACCTGTCCGCGGCGCTTGAGTGTATATAAGGAAAAGCCGACGCAAGGCCCGGTGTCATAATAACGAAAAAACCCCGCCGATTTTTGAGTAATTCAATAATCGGCGGGGGTCGTTTTTTACAACGGATTTTATCAACATATTCATCACCCGATACTATTTACCGCACTTTTTAAGGAAATCAAGATAACCGTGTGATGATCCCGATGAAATCCGATTCAAAAAATCCGAATTAAACGGCGGGCGTTCCTCTGAAGCGCCCGCCGATTTTTTGTCAGGGAAAGATCAACGCAGTTATTCGGGCCGCGCTTCGGCGCGGAACCGGCTTTTCTTTATTCACCGTTCCCTCCGCGTTCGATCAGTACCTCATAGTCCCTGATGCAGAACACGTAATCGGGTCTGACCTGTTCGATATACTCATCGACCGTCATCTTACCGTAATATCTCATATCGAGCGAATACATTTTATCAAAGCTGACCCACGCCACGCTCTCGACGGCGTTCGTGAAGCTGTCTCCGTAAATAAGAACGGAAGGCAGTTCTTCTCTTCCCGTGTCAACGACCGTCTCGGGTATATCGCCGCCCATATAGACGGAATAAAGAGCGAATGAGTACGGGTCTGACGGAAGCGTGTAAACGGACGGCGCGACGGCGATCCCGCCGTTCGTTCTCGTGAACGGGATCGTCTCTTTCGGGTACATCAAATACAGCTTTTCTCCGAGCGGATGATACCCGAACAGCTTTCTGCCGCGTGAACCGAGATACGGATTCTCAACCTCTTTGACGTCGAAATCCTTCTCTTCGTAAAGCGGCGCGCCGACGCCGTTTTCATTCATGACGCGGATCATCTCACGATACGTACGGTAACCGCCGAATATCGAAAAATGATTGTCGACCGTCGATGACAGACGGAGCTTTTCGGCGTCCGTCGCCCCGTCGATCACTTTCTTCATATCTATATAGTCGACGCCGAGCGATTCGAGATCTCCGAAAAACGCCTTTGAGGTCGCCTCTGTGTAATCGCTCCTGTTATAGAGAAACGTCGGATATTTGTCCTCGAAGCAGACGTACTGACACGGGACGGCGACATAGCAGTATTTCCCGCCGTAGGATTCGACCTTATCCCGATGAGAGGATACGATCTCCGCCTCCGCACGCGCTTTTAGCGCGACCGTGTCGCCCGAGGCGGGAAGACGGTCAAGCACGGGGAGGAGAATATCGTCTTCGACAACGATCCCGTTGACGGCCGGCTTTTTCAGGACGTCGAGATCGATTTTCGTGTTCAGTTTGATGAGCGTCGTTCTTCCCGCCGCGTGATCGGAGAGATATTTTTCAAGAGCGGTGAAATATTCTCCGTTCATAACGGATCGCGTATCCGCCGCGGGGAACGAGGTCAGATTTCTGTTTTCCCAGAAGGAGAACTCCTCGCTCTGTCTGAAAACAGTCGCAAAAAACAACACGACGAGCACGGCGACGAAGAGGACCGATACGAAAAGAGAGCCGATCTTACTTTTTATCTGCATTCGGATCGCCTCCTCAGAACTGAAAATAGATGAACGGTGTGAACGATCCGGACACCATTCTCATATATCCGATACCGAAGACGAGGAACGCGAGAGCCGCCGCTCCGTACGGAAGAAACGACGCGACGGGCGCGGGAAGAGGACGTTCCGACAGCTTCTTCGCTATTCTTCTCCACGGGACGACCGACGCGAGAACGGCGGCGACCAGCTCAAGCGCGTATTCCTTAACGTAGTAAACGCATTCGCCGAGCGATCCGCCCGACGCGCCGAACATCGAGCGAAGATATTCCCACGCCTCCGAAATCGACGCCGAACGAAACAGGACCCATCCGATCAGGACGGCGACCGCCGTTCCGACGTAACGGACTGGAGCGGGGATCATCCCGAGCCTCTTCCCGATAAGAAATTTTTCAATTATCAGAAGGACCCCGTAATATACGCCCCAGAGAATGAACGTCCAGTTCGCCCCGTGCCAAATCCCGGTCAGCGTCCATACGACCATGAGATTGAAGATCTGCCGTCCGGGTCCTTTCCGGTTCCCGCCGAGCGGGATATAGACGTAATCCCTGAACCACGTGGAGAGCGACATATGCCACCGTCTCCAGAACTCCGTAACGGAGAGCGAGTCGTACGGATAATCGAAGTTTTCCTTGAAATGAAACCCGATCATCTGACCGAGCCCTATCGCCATATCGGAATACGATGAAAAATCGAGATAGATCTGAAGAGCGAACGCCGCGGCGCCGAGCCACGCCTCCGGAGCGGTCGGGGGATACGCCCCCGCGCGGTTGAAGATCCCGTCGGCGATCTCTCCGACTGAATTTGCAAGGATCGCCTTCTTTCCGAGACCGAACATAAATCTCACGGCGCCGCTCGCAAAATCGCGCGAAGAAAACGACCTTTCTCCGATCTCACTCTCGATGTCGGCGTACCGCACGATCGGTCCCGCGACAAGCTGAGGAAAAAGCGAGATATAAAGGCCGACGGTGAGCGGATTTTTCGCCCATCCGACCGAACCGGAATAAACGTCGAAAACGTAGCTCATTCCCTGAAAAGTGTAGAATGATATCCCGATCGGAAGCGCCGTCTTCAAAACCGGAAAGCCGCTTATCACGGAAGCGAGCGAAGACGTCACAAAACCGGCGTATTTGAAAACGCCGAGCAAGCCGACGTTGACGACGACCGCCGCCGCGAGAAACGCTTTTTTCGCTCTCTTTCCGCGCGATCTGCCGATCCCCGCGCCGAAGCCGTAGTTCGCGGCGACGGAAAACAGGAGCAGAAAGAGATACCCCACTCCCCCGCACGCGTAAAACGCTATGCTGAAAAGGAACGCCACGGCGTTACGCGCCCGGAGGAACCGGGCGGGAACGGCGTAGTAAAGTATCAGAAACGCCGTGAGAAAGAACAGCAAAAAGGTGATGCTCGTAAAAACCATTTTACGCCCCCGGAAAAATCAGGAAATCAGCAGTCGCAGAGGAAGTCGCACACCGGAGTCGGGTCGTCGAGGCTGTGCGGATGGTGATCGCAGCCGGGCTTGACTATGTAGAGCTCCTTCAGCCCGCGCTCCGCGTAGACCCTGTGAAGATGCTCGCAGTTCTCGACGTGCGGGACGTCGCGGTCGGAGTCGCCCGCCACGGTGACGACCGGGATCCCGTCGTCGGCGAGCTCTTCAAGACGGTCGACCGGATTGCCGCGGAAGGTGAGAACGGACGATCTGTCGAGACCGAAAATCTCAAGACACTCGTTCCACTCGCGCTCGGAACCGAGTCCGATACCGAGTCCGCCCGGCCAGCTCTTGATATCGAGAACGGGCGCGTCGAGATAGAGAGCGCGGACGATCGCGGGATAGCGGAGAGCGAAGTTTACGGAGTAAAGGCCGCCGCGGCTGAACCCGAAGAGGATCGTCTTTTCGTCGAGTCCGAGCTCGGCTCTGACGAAATCGTAAAAGTTCTTCATGAGGGATATCGACTCGGGACATCCGTACATATCGGACACCCTGTAATAGACGAGATAATAACCGCGGTTCAGCATCTCGACGTCGACGGTGTCGAAGCTGCAGTTCAGGAATTCCGCCCTCCAGATCCAGCGCTTCTTCGGATCGGGATCCTTCGGGAAGATGACGTCCGCCTCTCTCCCGTCGAGCTCGAACGCGCGCCACTCGAATCCGTGAAAGTCTTTCAGTTCGCCGTTTTTGATCAAGTCGTTCATTTTTTCGTCCTCCGTTGTTTTTCTCAATTAATTATAATGATCCCGCGTCCCGAAGTCAAGAACGGAAAGAAAAGAAAAACGCCCGCCGAAGGTTCGGCGCGGCGTGATAAAGAAGTATTTTATATTTTCTTTGCCGCGCCGAAGCTGAATTCGCCTGCGGCGAGCTAAATTGTGCTTCGCACAGCTAAATTGAGCTTCGCTCAGCTAAATTCGCTTGCGCGAGCTTGAGGGCGAATTCAATTTAGCTGAAAA
>JAFSWB010000037.1 GCA_017444735.1 Clostridia bacterium
AATCATCCGTTTCGGGTCGAAGAGTTTTGCCGGAGCTGATTTTTGTTCCGGCAAGGCAGACCCCGAAGCAGGTAGCGCTTCCTACCTGCGAGGGGTATAACGAAGCAGGAGCGAAAATCAGCCCGTCAAAACCGGGTTCGGGTAACTCCTGTTACCCTAAGCTGAGCGTTTTGAGAAGCAGCTTGATGTTGATCTTCGCGACTCTCGAATACGCGTTGTAGTTCGAGGCGAAGTTTTCGTTGTCGTACGTCAGCGAATCGACCATGACCTGAACGAACGGGCCGAGATTGTTGATGTCGCCGTCGCTGTAGAGGTCCGCCATGTCGTAGACCTTGTTCGCGAAGATGATGTCGAGCATATCGGCGCTCTCGAGGTCGAAGATGCCCTGCGATTTCAGGAGCTTGTCGTAGTACGCCTCCTTGACGTGGATCTGCGACAGAGCCGCCATCGCCTCCGTGATCCTGCCCGTCATTTCCGCGTTCTTGACGGTCTTCGGGACGTAGACGGCGCCGACGCTCCACGACGACGTTGAGCAGTAGTAGTTCTTCTGGTTCTCCGAGAGCTTCGGGGTAGGGACGATGCCGAAGGAGACGTCGAAGCTCCTCATATATTCGACCGCCGAGGAATCGGGGAATATGAAGAGGGCGCGGTCGTCGTCGAACAGGTCCTCTTCGTCGCATCCGTATTTTTTCTCGAAGTTTTCATTCTTTTTCGAGTAGGCGAAGGCGGACTGTGAATTGTCGGTGAAGACGGGGACTATCTTGTCGGCGAGGTTGGAATACTCTATCGGGAGCTTATCCGGGACGTAGGGAAGACCGTCCTCGTCAAAACGGGTGATCTTGTATCCCGCGCTGAAGAAGAAGGGCAGTCCCTGCGGGGCGTCGTAGCGGTAAACGCCCGTGCCGGAGCTGTTTTCGGGGATGGCTTTCGCGATCTCGAACATCCTGTCGATCGTCCATTTCCCCTCTTTTACCGAATTGTATATATCGTCGTCGTCGATCGAGAACATACGGGTCACGTTCTTGTTGAAGAGGATGACGTGGGTGTCGAGGTAGTTGTAGACGTTGATCGGACCGATCAGGAAGTAGAGCTTGCCGTCGAGCGCGTACGAATCCCACAGCGACTGATTCCACCACTTCGCCTCGAGATCGATGTGGTCGAGATTCTGCATCTCGTGAAGGACGCCCGCGTTGAGCGTCGGTCTGCCGACCGATCTGACGAAGCCGTGGACGAGGTCGTACGAATCGCCGCCCGCCATGACCTCCGTGATAAGGGAGTCCTTGACCTCGTCGCTTCCTTCGGCGAGCTCGTTCGTCCAGTCGAGACCGAACAGTTCGGTGATCTCCCTCTGACGGTAGAAAAGAGCGTCGCTTCTGATATCGCCCGTCTCTTCTTCCTTCGACGGGAAATTGACGTCCTGGCCGCCGTAGTACGTAAACGATCTGCCGTCGTAGCTCGCGCCCTCCGCGAGCGACTTGACGTAGTCCCTGATCTCCGTGACTTCCGCCGATTCGGTCGGCTCCGCGCCGGAGGGAACGGTCACGCTCTCCGTCTCTTTGCCGCCGCTCTTTTTTCCGCAGGCGGAGAGAACGCCGAGGACGAGGATCAGGACGAGGACCGATGCCGTGATCTTTCTCATCTGCGTTTTTCCTTTCGTCGTATTCTTTTTATTATAGGATAGCCTATGTAATTTTTTCCCGAAATATCCGTTTGTCAGTAAAGCGCGGCGGGTTTACCGATCGCTCACCTCGGCGCCGAGGCGGGCGAAATACGCGTCGTGCTCCGACTCGTATATCTCGTTGTACCACTCGTCGCTACCCTGATGCAGGGACGAGATGTACATATGCGCCTGCTTCGAGATCTCCGGGCTGACGCGGGCGACGGTCGCGACCCCGATGTTGGAGCACGCGTCCGAAATGTACTCGAAATTGCTCATCACGTCGAGGAAGCAGGTCCCGACGTCCATCGAGCAGGTCCCCTCGCGGAGCCGTTCGAGGTGGTTGTCGTGAAGCGCGTTGACGACGTCGTCCATGACCTCCTCGTACGGCTCAATGTGCTTCGCCGCGTCGAGGTCGCGCTTTTCGAACGCCTCGGCGGAATAGTCGAGGATCTTCGAGAGCAGATCGACGGCGATCCCGATCTCCCTCGCGGCTTCATCCGAGAAATGAAGATCGGATTCGTGAAGCGTCGTCGCGACGAGGGCGATGCTCTTCGCGAAATCGCTCAGCTTTTCGAATTCGTTGACGAGCTTGTAATACTGTTCGAGGATCAGAACGTGCTCCGGGTCGCTGATGTGCGGCGACAGACGGACGAGATACTCTCCGACCCGGTCGGCGAGCATATCTATGTTGTCCTCCTCCTCGTTGATCTCGACGCAGACCTTCTCGTCGTATTTGAAGAGGATCGAGATCGCTTTCTCGATGCTCTCGCGGCTGACCGCGAACATGGTGCGGAGCGCGTCGTAGCAGCTCCGGAACGCGAGCGCGGGGGTGCTGAAGAAGACCGGGTTGAGCGCGCTCACGAGAGGGGTGTACCTGCTCTCCGCGTCGGGCTTGTCCTTTATCAGCTTTTCGCTGATCTTCTCGTAGACGCCGACGAGCGGGAGGAGAAGGATCGCGCACCCGAGGTTGAAGATCGTGTTCGTATTCGCGATATCGCCGGGGAACATATTCTTGTCCCACAGACCGCCGAGCAGACCGAACCGGTGAGCGAGCGTTACGGCGACGAGGACGACGACGGTCTCGCTGAGGTTGAAGAGGATGTTGACGAGGCCGACTCTTTTCGCATCCGGCTTGGAGCCGATCGAGCAGACGATCGCGGTCGTGACGCAGTCGCCGAGATAGATGCCGACGAGGACGACGTAGACCGTGTAGAACGGGAGCTCGCAGCTCATTGAGAACGCCTGGAGGATACCGATCGTGGCGGACGAGCTCTGAAGGACGAAGGCGACGCCCGCGCCGGAGAGATATCCGAGGAACGGATTGTTTCCGAGATTGGTGAACAGGCTGCCGAGCACGTCGCTCAGCCCGCTGACCGCGTTCGTCATGTTGAGAAGACCGGTGAAGAGGATGCCGAAGCCGAGCGCGATGCTGCCGATGACGTCGGACCGCTTGAAGCGGATGAACATTATCAGGACGATCCCGATGACGAGCGTGACGGGAGCGAGCGTCGAGGGCTGGAAGAACTGGAGGACCGAGCCCTCCGCGTTGACGTCGAGCAGTCGGATTATCTGACCCGTGACGGTCGTTCCGACGTTCGCGCCGATGATGATCCCGAGCGACTGACGGAGCGTGATGATCTGCGCGGCGACGAGGCCGGACGTGATGACGATACACGCCGTCGACGACTGGATGACCGCCGTTACCGCGATACCGAGGAGGAACGCCTTTATCGGATTGTTCGTGACGCGCTCCATCACCGTTTTCAGCTTGCCGGAGGAGCTGTCCTTGAGGCTGCTGCTCATCAGGCGCATTCCGTAGAGGAAGAGCGCGAGTCCTCCGAGCAGCTTGATGACCGTAAATACTATTTCCATACTTCACCCGACCCTGACGCATTTTTTGTCATTTTAATTATATCCGACCGACAGGATTTGTCAAGATGCAACTCGGTTTTACCCGATAAAATCCGGAGGATCGGAAACTCAAAAAAGGCGGGCGGGAAATGACAAAGGGCTGTAAAAAACTCCGGATGTCATTTGAGCCGGGCTGAATGAAGCGGGGCGCGTCGAAGGATCCGGGAGAATATCAAGGATATTATCGCAGATCCTTCGGCTTCACTCACTTCGTTCGTTTCGCTCAGGATGACAGCTCTTGTTATTTACAGTCCTTTTTGCGTTATTGTTTCGGAGCGCGGCTTCCTCGTCTTGCCGCGCGTTTCCGATACCCGTTTACCAGGTCATGTTTTCCGCGATTTTGATTATTTCGTCGAAGCTTATCCCGATCCCGCTGATACTGACCGTGATCTTGTCGTCGCTGAACATGATGTGACCGCCCTCTTCTTTCCACGTCCCGGACGTCATGCTTTCGTTATACACGATATGGCCGACCTGACCCGGGTCTTCTTCATCCTTGCTCACGTCGATCATAAAGGCGGTCATCCCGTTGATCTCGGAGATTTCGACCAGATCGTACGTCCCGTTGCCGTAGCCCCAGTCGATCTCGCCCGCGCGGTTGATCCATACCATGAGCGACGGCACGGCGCTGTTTGCGATCTCGATCTCCGGAAGATCGTTGATCTCCTCGGGGATGATACGGACGGAACGGATGCGCGGGTCCCAGCCCTCCGACTCGGGGTCCTCGGGTATTTCGTGAGCGACGAATCCCTCGGGGAGATACCCGAAGGCGACGTCGTGGATGTCGACGGGATCCTCGTCCGTTTCCGGCGCGTCGAAGTGGACTCTGACGTTCGCCTCGTCTTCCCATCTCAGGAAGAACCCGACGACCGCCGCTCTGACGCTCGCGTTGAACATGAGCAGTCCGCAGACGGTAAGCACGACCGCCGCGGCGATCAGAACGAAACGTCTGACCGCGACCGGTCTCCGGACCGCTTTTGCGGAGCTTTCCTTTTCCGCGCCGGCGATGAGGTCGTCGTCGATCCCGCCGATCGCCCGTCTCAGCTTTTCGTTTTTCATACTATATAACCTTCTTTCTTTAAGTACGCGGCGAGGTCGTCCCTCGTCCGCTTCAGCATCATGAGGACTTTGCTTTTTCCGAAGCCGTACCGCCCGCAGATGCTCCTGACGGAGTCGAAATGCCAGTACCGCCGGATAAAGACGTTTCGCTTCTCCTCGTCGATGGAATAAAGGAACCGTGATATCGCCCGCGAGAGCTCGGCTTCCTCGAGGTCGGCGCCGATATCCCCGCCCGCGGCGATCTCTCCGATCTCGTCGAGCGATTTTACGGCGTCCTTGCGGATCCTTTTTTTGCGTGTGTTCATCCGCCGGCGGTCGACGGCGATCTCGCGTGCGAGCTTGCCGAGATACGTTCTGAGATTTTCAGGTCTCTGCGGCGGGATGCTTTCCCACGCGGCGTAAAGCGCGTCGAGGACGCATTCTTCCGCCTCCCCGCTGTCGCGCAGGACGTTGTTCGCGATATAGAGGCAGTATTTCTCATACTCTTTTTTCGCCTCCGCGATCGCGTCCTCGTTTCTGTCAAGGAACATTCCGACGATTTCCCGGTCGTTCACGGTCTTCCTCCCTTCCGGATGATGGGCCCTTCACCCTGATACCCGTCGAAATCCGGGTTTGATCACATTATTTCCGAAAAAAACGGAAAAAACGTCGCTCGCGCGGCGCTTTTTCCGTTTTTTTGCCGTTAATGCGTATATTTCGACGGATAAAACACGTCGACGTCCACGTCGCCGTCGATCCCGTCGATCCTGCCGAAGCCCTGCTGCCAGAGGAAATATTTTCCTCCGTAGTTCGTCTCGTCGACGTAGTGGGCGAGCCAGATCCCGTCCCCCTTTGCCTCGTCGGACCAGAGAAGGCCGAGGTAATAGGGGCTGTTGTAGAGGACGGCCCCGTATCCGCGCGCCTCCGCCTCCTCGCGGAAGGCGAGAAAGAGGGCGTTCAGGTCGCGGACGCTCATTTTGTAGTCTTCAAAGTGGTAAAAGTCCTCCCAGTCGAAGAAGACGGGAAAATCGAGTTTTTCTCCGTCGAGCAGAGAGAAGAGGTAATCGGCGTCGGCGCGCACCTGTTCGACGCTGTTTTCCTCCGTGTACCAGTATACGCCGACCTTGAGCCCCGCCGCCCTCGCGTTTCTGATATTCACGGCGTAATAGGGGTCCTCGAAGAGCCCTCCGGCGTACCCGCCGACGCGGATGATGACGAATTCGCATCCCGCCGCGGCGACGCGTGAAAAGTCGATATCGCCCTGCCACCGCGAGACGTCGACGCCGACTGCCGCGCCGCCCTTCCGGTACGCGGCGGCGAACTCCGCGAACGGTTTCGCGGGGGGCGGCTCGTACGTCGGGACGTTCTGCGCCGCTTCGGCGACGGAGACCGTCATTTCGCCCGTGTCGCTGTTGCCCGCGTCGTCCGTTATCGTCAGCAAAAGACGGTATTCGCCTATCGTCCCGACGTCGACCTCTCCGTCGACGTAAAGGTCGACGTCGGAGTCGGAGTCGTCGGCGTACGCCACGTATTCGTGAACGTCGAACGGCTTTCCGAGCGCCGTCGTACCCGACGATCTGAAATGGATGAAAAACGGCGCGGACGCGTCCGCCTCGCGGACGGGGGGATCGGGCGCAGCCGTCGCCGGGGGCGCGTCGGTCGCGGGGGGCGCGTCGGTCGCGGGAGGCGCGGTCGTCCCGGTATCCGCGGTCGTTTCGGGCGCGGCGGTCGTTTCGGGAGCCGCCGTCGTTTCGGGGGCCGCCGTTTCGGGCGCGGCTTCGGTCGCGTCGCGGAGGTATCCTCCCGCCCCGCAGGAGGAGAAGAGGAGCGCGGCGAGGCACGCCGCGGCTGTTATCGTTATCGTTATCGTTATCGTTATCAGGATCCTTTTTCTCATATCGGTTCTCACTGTCGGAAAAATCACGGCCCCGCGGAAACGGGGCGCGCCGCCCGCGGAAACGGAAAAAACCGTCGGAAAAGAGCGCCGGGCGGCGGATCTTGCGTAAAAAGGTCGATCTGTTGTCAGTATATCATAAAAATGTGAATTTTCATATACCCCCCGGCCGAAAAACGGGGAAAGCGGCCCGCGCCGCCTCCCCGGAGGCCGGTGACGCGCCCTCCGGGCGGCGGAGAGGGTCAAAATCGCCTTTTTTCTTGAAAACCGGGGCGCGCCGTGCTATAATTTCAGTGCTTTATTCTGTAATTCGGGAGAGATCGCTCGTTGAAAGAGAAGCTCGGGAGTATACTGAACTGGGGGATCGGCGCGTTTTCGCTCGTTATGACGAACAACCTCGTCGTCTCGGGGACCGGCCTTTTTACCGGGGTCCTTCACCTGCTCACGCCGGAGCAGTCGCTGCTCTTCGATTCCATGATCCTGTCCGGTCTTCTGATCGTTTACGCCCTCGTGTCGATCGTTTTCGTCCTGACGAACAGCCGGAAGGCCGCCCGCGGTCAGGAGGTCGCGGGCGAGCTCGTAAAGGGCTTTCTCGACGGGAAAAGAAAGGACTCCTCCGTGGACGAGGGGATCCTCAAGGCGGACCCGGCGGTGCTGGAGTACGCGGAGGAGGCGAACAGGCGGATGGACGCTCTCGCCGTGACCGTCGAGGACATACGCAAAAAAACGCACGCGTTCAGCCGCGGCGTTATGCTCGCTTTTTACCTCGTCGTTCTCGCCGTCTCCGTCTTACTGTTTATCAGGAGAGACGTCGCGGTCTATATCAACCACGTGATAATCGGGGCGATCCTGATCGTCGACGGCGTTCTGTCGGTCATCTCGGCGACGTCCGCGAAGAAGGAGCGCGTCTATAAATTCTACGTTTTCTCCGTCGTCGTCTCCGCGGTCTCGATCGCGATCGGCGTGTTGTTCATCGTTCTTTCCCGCGAGACGGGACTGATCGCGATGCAGGCGGTCAGCGTCATCCTGATCCTGAAATCGCTCGCCGGCTTCTTCGTCGCGTTCCGCAACAGGGAGGTGATATCCTCCGTCGCCGATACGATACAAAAGATAAAAGCGCAGAACAAGAAGACTGAAGAGTAAGAACACGGCGGACCGCTTTACGGCGGTCCGCCGTGTTTCGTTCGGATATATCGCGGGTCTTCACGACCGTCCTTCAAGATAGCGGAGGAACTCGACGTAGAAGGAGAGCATCGCGCCCTGGCCGTAGCTCGTGTTCTCGTCGTGCTTGTCGCTGTACGAGCCGAAGCCGCCGGAGCCGCCGGACGATCCTCTGACCTCGCCGTCGTAGACGTCGGTGAGCCCCGCCTTTGCGATCGCTTTTATCACTGAGTCGCTGACGGACGAGGCGAGACCGGCCTCCTTCGCCTTCAGGACGCCCCACATGATCTTGCCGGTCGCGGAGGTGTCGGAGTCCGCGTTCGGCAGGGACAGCGTCCAGCCGAATTTGTCGCTCGGAAGGAGCCGCTTCATCGTGTTCTTTATGAACTCCTCGCACTTGGCGTTCGCTTCCGCGTCGTTGCAGTAGCGCATGACGGACCCCACGGCGAGCATCAGATAGCCGGTGCCTCTGCCCCAGCCCATCTCGCCCTGAAAAACGCCGCCGGGGGAATAGCCGTGGTACGCGAGGCCGAACCTCGGGATCACGCCGAATCTGAGATAGTTCGTCACCTGAAGGACGGCGATCCGTCTCACTTCCTCGTCGCCGAAGACGGAGGAGTAACGCGCGAGGAACGGCGTCACCATCCCGGTGCCGTCGACGTAGATATCGAAGTCGTCGTTCCTGTCGTATTTGATCTCGCCGTATTCGTCGGTCGGACGCGCGAGCTCCGCCCGGAGGCACTCGTGCGCGAGCTGCGCGTATTTTTCCTCTCCGGTCCGCTCGTACATATCGAGCACGACGTATCCGGCGAGCCCGGCGTCGGTCGAGAGAATACCGCTCCGCGCGGGGTGGTTCAGCCACATGTCGATATAATCTTCGACCACGTCGTACCGCCCGAAATCGTTGAGTCCGATGGCGAGAAGGCCGTTGCCCCAGACGTGCAGGTCGTGTATCGAATAGTCGGGGTCCGCGGCGAGCTTTTCCATCTCGTCCCGGAGCATCCGCTCGGAATAATCCGCCATCTGTTCAACGTAGGGGAGGTAGTAGTCGTAAAGCGTCGTGAACTCCGCCTCGCGGAACCTTTTGAGGATCGCGGCGACCTGTTCCCTCGTCGCGAAGCCGAGAGGGTCGAGGCGGCCGCCTCCGACGCCCTTGATGAGACCGGCGTCGACCGCCCAGCTCACGCTTTCCTCGGCGTAGGAGTCGATCTTCGCCCGGTCGGAGAAGGACGAAACGTCCGCCCTTCCGAAGACCGCAAGATCCTTGATATCGCAGTAGCGGAACAGCATCGACACGAGCTGTTCGCGCGTGACGCTGCCGTCCGGATCGAAGGAGGTCGCGCTGACCCCGTTGACGACGCCGACCGATCTCGCCCAGAGAACGGCGTCGTAATAGTATTCGCCCGCGTTGACGTCAGAAAACTCGTTTATCGCGTCGACGGCGGGCTTGCCCTCGATGCGGTGGAGGACCGTGACGACCATCGCGCGGGTCATCGTGCCCTCGGGGTCGAACTTCCCGCCTCCGACGCCGTTCATAAGACCGTTGTCGTAGGCGTACTTCACCGCGTCGTAGCTCCACCGGTCGGGGGAGACGTCGGAGAACGGCGCCTTTTCGGCGGCGGCGGGCGCGGTCAGGACGGCGGCGAGCGTCAGCGCCGCCAGAATGAGTGAAATTATTTTTTTCATAAGCTTGATATCCGCCTTTCAAAGCGTAAGCGCAGGTACCCGGAGTCAGGGTACGACGATAAGATCTATTGCCGCGCCGGCGGCGTAGATACCCCCCGTTTCGGGATCGGCGTACTTGAAGCAAACGTAGATCTTGTTGTCGTATATGCCGTTTGAGTAAAATTCGTAAACGCCGTCGTCGAGAAGACCCGTCTTTTCGCGGAGGAACGACTCGATATATCCGACGTTCAGCTGATCCGCGGTGAGAGTGATCGGCTCGTCCTCATAGTATTCGATAACGTCGACGGCGTCGGAAAACTCATCGGAAACGTCGTCCCAGCAGATGCTGAGCGCGCCGGTGTCGAGCGCTCCGGTATATGCGAGATAGACCTGCTTTATTACCGAAAGGAAGAAGCGCGCGGTATACGTTTCCTCGCCTCTTGTGAATCTGACGTCGACGTTGCCGCCGAGACCGTCTCCGGAGCCCGCGGGACCGTAATCTTCCTTGATCCTGTCGAATCCCTTGACCACCTCGGCTTCGCATCCGAAGGTCTCCCCGAGGACCGCGTTCAGGCTTTCGAGCGTGAAGGTCGAGCTCGTACCGAACATAAAGTAGACGTGGTTGTGGATCGGGCAGGCGATCTTTTCGAGCTTGTCCTCGATAACGCTCTCGAGCGTCGGGTCGAGGACCGCCCTGACCCAGATCAGGTCGGCTCTGCCGTCCGGGGCGAACTTGTCGACGAAGCAGGGATAGAACGGCTCGCCGTTCGCGATCGCGCCGAGATCGGCGCCGGTGATGAAGAACGGGTACGTCTCCGCGTCGGAGAGGCCGGTCATTTCACGGAAGAACGCCTCGATACCCGCCTCCGTGAACTCGCCGCCGTAAGCGTAGTGCTTTCTTTCCTCGAGGATCCTCGGGGCGTTGAGCTTTCTTTCGGCCTCGACGAACTCCGTGTTCCTGTCCTCTGGGCAGATGCCGAGGGCGCCGTTCGGGAAGCCCGCGTCGCCCGAGGGGAGGACCTTGCGGACGGAGATGTCGAGGTCGACAGTCACCGACTCGCCGGTCTCGGGGTCCTCGAAGGTCGTCTCAAGACCGTCGACGCCGCAGTACTGACCGTCGCCGAGGCCCTGATATGCCTCCTTGACGTCCTCTTCGAATCCTTCAAACGCGACGGTGCATCTGTCGTCGAGTCCCGCTATCGACTTCAGGACCGCCGCGAAGTTCTCCTCTTTGATCGACGCGCCGGTGTAGTTCATCATGAAATTGATATCGCCGTGCGTGACGCAGCGGTAATTTTCGAGCATGAGGTCGATCTTTTCCTCGAGCGTGAGCTCCTCTTCCGATTCGAGGTAGCGCATCAGGATCGTCGCGACCTGCGCGCGCGTCGCGTCGCCCTGCGGGTCGAGGTAGGTCCTGCCGCCCTCCTTCGTCCCGGTGACGAGCCCGTCGGCGACAGCCCACGCGACGGAAGCCCTCGCGTAATCGGCGACCTTTCCGGCGTCCGGGAACGCCGAGATATCCGCCGCGGCGGTCGTGTCGCGGCCGGTGAATCCCGCGTAGCGGAAGAAGATCGCCGCGATCTGTTCTCTAGTTATGGGGTCGTCGGGCGAGAAGGTCGAGGCGGACGTCCCGTTTACGACCTTGCTTTCGTACGCCCACGCCACGGAGTCAGAATACCAGTCCTCCCTGAGATCGCCGAACGGAGCGGCCCCCTTCGGCGCGGGGGAGCCCTCCGCGCGGTAGAGCACCGTCACGAGCATCGCGCGGCTCATCGCGGACTCCGGCTCGAACGTGACGGCGCTCATTCCCTTCATGAGACCGTTTTCGTACACGTACCTTACCGGCTCGGCGTACCACTCGCCCTCCTTGACGTCTCTGAAGGGCGTCGCCGCCGTCGCCGGGACGACTGCCGCGGCGATCAGCGTCACGGCGGCGAGAATTGCGATAATGATCCGTTTTTTCATGTTTTCCTCCCAGAAAATCATTCGGGCTTGAATTCCCCTTTTTCCATCTCCTCAAGGAACTTCCTTCTGACTTTTTCGTAGACCTCGGGCGGGATGTCCGGCTCGCCGCGCGAGCAGGCGGGGACGAGCATATCTCCCGCCGCCTTCGGGTCGGTGCAGAGGGTGTCGTTTCTGTAAAGCTCGCGCTGTTTTTTGTCCCGCAGGTCGGGCACGGGGAGCGGGACGCCCCCTTTGAGGATCGAGCGGTAGGCGAAAAGGCCGGGAAGGGTCATATCGAGCGCTTCGTAAACGCCGATCGTGTCCGCCGTCTCGTCGCCGAGGACGCGGTCGATGAAGTGACCGAAGCAGACGTGCTCCGCCCCGCCGTACGGGTCGTAGCCGGGCGCGCCGACGTCGCCGGCGAGATAGAGGCTCTCCCTCTCCGTCCCGCCGTCGGGGCGGTCGAGCTCCGCCGAGAAGTGACCGACGCCGCCGTCCCTCGTTATCGAGCGCGCGCTCTCCATCTTTCCCTTCGATCCGTACATCGCGTACCAGAGCGTGCCGCCGCGGAGATTTCCGTTCAGAGCTTTGATTATCGCGCCGTTTTCGAGCGTTATCATCGAGACGCCGAAGGCGGCGGTCTTCGCGCCGACGGACGATCTTCTCTCGTTGTGCGCGCTCTCGTATCCGGTCACGGAAACGGGGCGGAGGCCGGTCGCGTGAAGGATCGGACCGATCGAATGGGTACAGTAGAAGGTGGCGTACGCCCTGTTCCTCCAGTGATCGGGGTCGCCGAACGTGAGACGGTGCCACGCGTCCGACGAGTCGTGCGCGTATTCGCAGTCGGCGAGCTCGAGCTCCCCGAGCTTTCCCGCCCGGTAGTATTCCTTCATCTTCAGGGGGGCGGGCATGAAGCAGTACTGCTCGGCGAGCGCGTAGACCTTTCCGCTCCTCTCGACCGCCTCGACGAGCTCGACCGCCTCCTTCATGTTCTGGCAGGCGGTGACCTCGCTGTAGACGTGGAGCCCGCGGCGGAGACACCTGACCGCGAACGGCGCGTGCTCGTTGCCGTAGTTCGCCAGCACGACGGCGTCCATGTCGTGCTTTATGAAGTCGTCGAAATCCGGATAGAACGCGATTTTTCCGTCCGGATGCTTCTTTTTCTCTTCTTCGAGTCCCTCGACCCATTTGTCGCAGATCGCGACGACCTCCATCCTGTCGCCGCAGGAGCCGAGACTGTAATCGATCAGCCCCGTTCCGCGCTTGACGCCGAGGACTCCGACTCTGACTTTTTTGCTCATTTTTTTCACCTCTCGCCTGATCGGCAGGGAATATGTTTTGTTATCCTATTCTATCACTTCCGCTCAATGAAATCAATAGAATACGGGATTTCCGCGCGCTGAAATCAATCGCGGAACGGCGTTTTCGGATAAAAATCATTCCGAACGCCCTGTAAAGGCGTGAGTGCGTATGTATCCGAGCGCGAGCTTCAGCCCCTCCTCGTTGGCGTGAAGACCGTCGTCCTTCACGAGCTCGGGGCGGATGTTCCCGTCCTCTCCCACGAGCGCGGAGAAGGTGTCGAGATAGTGAAGGCCGCGTCTCTCGGCGACCTCCAGGATCCACGCGTTCGCGGCGGTGATCGACGCGTTCGTGATCTCCCCCCAGTGGGCGTACGAGGGCGCGATCGGCAGGATCGACTGGAGCAGTATCTCCGTGTCCGGACTCGCCTCCCCGATCTCGTCGATCAGACGGAGATATTCTTCCTTGAATGCGTCCTCGTCCCACAGGGCGACGCCGTTGATGCCGACGGTTATGATCATCATGGGCGGGCGGCGGAGCGCGGCGATCTCGGGGATCGTGCGAAGGACGCCGTCGACGGGGTCGAGTATCCCGAATCCCTCGAGATAGCCGAGCGTCATCGTGCCCTCCGGACCGGTCCAGACCTGCGTCGTGTCGTAACCGCCCGAGAGCAGTCCGTACAGCTTGAGCCAGTAAAAAGGCGAGTCGCACAGGAACGTGACGCCGTCGACGTAGCTCTGCCCGGCGTCCTCGGTGCGCGGAAGAAGCGCGGGAGAAGCGTAGTTGACCGGCGTCAGCTCCGGGTGAGCGAGATAGATCTCCTCTCCCGTCCGGTCGGCGGCAGGCGCCGTCTCCGGCTCCTCGGTCTCCGTCTCCTGCTCCGCGGTCTCGGTCTCCGTCTCCGCTCTCGCCTCCGTCTCCGTCGGCGGTTCGGTCCCGGTCGCGGCGTCGGGCGTCGGCTCCGTCGGGCGGCAAGCCGAGAAAAGCGCAACGAGCGCCGCGAGAAGGGCGGCGGCGATCAGAAAACGGTATCTCAAACGCATAATGAACGGTTTCATCCTTTCGGGCGCGAAATCGGGGAATATTCCCCGCCGTCCATTATACCTGAAACGCGCCCGTTTTTCAACAGAAAAGCGTCGGGTCGGTCCCGTCCCCCCCCCAACGGGCCTTTTCGCCGCAGGGGGGCGGGCTCTTCCGCGCCGCGCGGTTTTCTGTTGACTCCCGGCGCCGTTCGCGTGTATAATTGATAACGAAAAAAACGGCGGGGACGGGGACCGGTCCACGTCCCCGCCCTGAAAAGCGAGGTCATTATGCGTTTTGCCGCCGATCACGATCTTCATATCCATTCCGGTCTGTCGCTCTGCTCCGGGGACCCCGAACAGAACCCGTCCGGGATATTCCGGTACGGGCTTGAAAACGGTTTTCACACGCTCTGCCTGACCGACCATATGTGGGACCCCGCCGTGCCGGGCGCGTCGGACTTTGGCTTTTACGAGTCGCAGCCGTACGAACGGACGAGGAGCGTCCTCCCGCTTCCGCAGTCGGATACGCTCCGCTTCCTCTTCGGGTGCGAGACCGATATGGACCGCGGATGCGTTATCGGCGTCTCCCCGGCGGTCGCCGCGGAGCTCGATTTCATAATCGTCCCGACCACGCATCTCCACATGAACGGTTTCACGCTCGAAGGCGGCGAGGGAGCGGACGAACGGGCGAAGCTCTGGATCAGCCGCTTCGACGCGCTGCTCGACGCGCCGCTGCCCTTTGAAAAGGTGGGCGTCGCGCACCTGACGTGCTCGCTGATATTCGGCCGCCGCACGCCGGAGGTGCTTGAAAAGATACCGCTCGACGAGTATCACCGGCTTTTCGCGAAGGCGCGGGAGCGCGGGATCGGCGTGGAGCTGAACTTCCCCGCGCCGGGAACGGACGCGCCGGACGCGCGGATAATGCTTCTCCCGTACCGGATCGCCAAGGAAGAGGGATGTAAATTCTACCTCGGGAGCGACGCGCATCACCCGGAGGAATTGAGACGCGCGAAAGCAAATTTTGAGGCGATAACGGACCTCCTCGGCCTCACGGAGGACGACAAGATACCGCTGCTCCTTTGAGGCGCGGCGCGACCGTAGGGTAACTTCTGTTACCCTAGGGTAACAGGAGTTATCTTACGGTCTTCCGCCTTTTGCGATCTCTTCGAGACCCGTTTTGAAAGACCGGAACGCCGCCTCGTCCGCGGGAGTCCGGCAGTTGAGGACCACGATCACCCTGTCCGCGTCGACGAAGCGTTCGAACCACGTGGCGAGCCCGGGCATATTGCCCGTGTGCCGGACGACAAGTCCCGCCCCCGGCTCGTTTTTGAAACGCCATCCGAACCCGTAGCCGTCGTCCTCCTCATCGGCGCCGGCGATCCCGCCGCCGGCGAGGGGCGTCGGGGAGTACATCAGCCGCTGTTCCTCAAGCGTGAGCGTCTTTTCCCCGCGGAGCGCCCTGTCCCAGGCGAGCATATCGAAAACGGTCGTGTAAAGATAGTCGCAGCCGTTCATGCCGTCCGAGCCGACCACGTAGCTTCGGGAAAGCTCCGAGACGTCCGAGGGCGCGTAGGCCCCGCTTTCCTCCAGCACCATATTGCGGGTGAAACGGTCGGAGGGCCTACCGTCCCTGCGGGTGTGATAAATTCCCGAGTCCTTCATGCCGGAGGGGACGAACACGTTCTCCCTCATGAATTCCTCGAACTTCATCCCGGAGACCTTTTCGACCGCCTCCGCGAGCAGCATATATCCGACGTCGGAATAACCGTACGCTTCGCCCGGGGCGTACGCGGGACCCTCTCCGGTTTCGCGGATCAGGCGGATGATCTCGCTGTTTTCCGGGATCCTTTTTTCTTTTTCAAGGATCGGACCGACCAGCCTCCTGACGCTGAATCCGGGCATACCGCTCGTGTGAGTCAGAAGATGGCGGATCGTGACGCCTCCGTAGGGGTATTCCGGGAAATATCCCGTGAAATCGTCGTCAAGGCCCAGCTTCCCCTCTCTTGCGAGGAGCATGACGGCCGTCGCCGTGAACATCTTGGTGACGGAAGCCATCTCGAATATACTGTCCTCCCGCACGGGCGACGAGTTTTCCGCGTCCGCCCGGCCCAAAGCGCCTTTGCTTACGATCTCTCCGTCCTCGGCGTAAAGCCACGCGCCGTTGAACGAGCTTTTCTCATACGCCGCGCGGGCGAGAGCTTCGATCGCGGTTTTCTTATCCATAAAATCCTCTCCCGATCCCGGTTCGCCGGGTCATTTCGTCCCTCTATTATACAGGACTTCGAGCGGTATTGCAATTACGGAGCGACACGGGGGACGAATGAAATGATATATCGCCCGTTCCGACAGGAACGGATATCATTGAAAGGGCTGTAAAAAACAACGGCTGTCATCCTGAGCGGAACGAACGAAGTGAGTGAAGTCGAAGGATCTACGATATCAGTGCCCATTCAACATGATCTATGGCTAATTAGAATCCACCTTCCACCTTTTTTATGCGTTCTTGCGGCGTTAGAAAAAGGAAGACGGGGGACGGTTCTGTGTCTTTTTCGCCCGTCACGGCGCTCTGAGACATAGAACCGTCCCCTGTCTTTCTATTCTTTTCGATCCTTGCGGCGCGGATCTTGTCCGCAATTTTTTGAATATCAAACATTTTCGGTTCTCCTTTGCGTTTTTTGAGCAGGGGGCGCCGCCCTGCGCTTTCAGTCTAACATTCAAGCCGCAGCCGGTCAATCAAGAGGTGCTTGAGTTTGATCGCGCGTTCAGAGTTGCATTTGTTTTCACTTCGGCTCGTAAAGTTTGAACTCTGATTCCGTCATCACGACGACGCAGGCTTTTCCCAGTGCTCTTTCTCTCTTCGCAGACAGCCAAATCCCCTCGTCGAGCCCCTCGATCATCGCGGGCTTGCCCTTGATAACGACAATCACATACTCGTCCGTCTTTTTCTCCGGTCTTACGAGAACGTATTTTTCGACGGACGGCTTCGTTACTCCGCCCGCTATGTGATACTGTTTCCAGTAAACGGACCCGTCGACGTCGCAACAGATATTCGTCGCTTTTGACGCCGCTCTCTTTGAGAAATAGACGGTATAGTTTCGGTTACCGAAAACAAATCCGATCTTTTTGACTCTCTCGTTCTCTTCTATTTGCTTGCCGTATGCGCGGCAATAACGATAGAGCGAAAGGGTGTTTTCATCGACGCATTCCATAATACTCCCGACGTCGCACGAAAGGGCGGCGCAGATCTTCGAGAGCGTGTCCGTCGTGACCGTCTCGTTCTTCACGAGTTTACCTATCACGCGGGAACTGAGGCCCGTCAGTTCCATCAGGTCGGATTTTGACAGTCCTTTCTCCGCCAACAGTTTCCACAGTTTGGAATAATCCATACACATATTCGTCACCTCCGCATACTCCATTATACTCAAAAGCACGGAAAAGTCAATAATAATTTACGATAGTAAATATTTTTTGACAAAAAAGCAGAGGAATTGCTCTTTAGAATCCACCTTCCTATTTTTATTACGTCACTGCGGAGTTAAAAAAAGCAAAATGTACGCCCCGGATTCTGACCCAAAAAAGAGAATCGGGCTTCCGGACGGTCATTTTTCCGCTCGGAAGCCCGATGTTTTAATTTGATTTACTGATTCGCCTTCGCCGTGTTGATCGAGGAGATGAGCATACGGCGGATAGAGCCGGAATCGTGAAGAAGCAAGGAGACCGCTTCTTCGGACAGTATTCCCGCTTTTTGCGCGATTTCAAGCCAGTACTCGGTTTCGTAACACTCTTTGAGAGCGATCTGGAGTTTAGCGACAAAGTCCGGTTTGCTGTGAGCGTATTTCGCTTCGCGGATATTCGCCCCGATACTTGTTCCGCTTCGCTCAAGTTGATTTGCAAGAGAATGGTGACCTTTTATTTCTTCCGTAACTTCCAGTATTCTTACGGCGAACTCGGTTGAAAGATCGGCGAGCTTGTTTTCAGCCATAACGGTAACCTCATGTTTTCGGTTAATGAAATCGAGGCTTCGCCTCGGTGAAATCCTCGGGCTTTGCCCTCGGATGAAATCGTTCGCTCCGCTCACGATGAAATTAAATCCACCCACGGGAACCCCCAAAGCTCGTAAACTCGCTTCGGGGAACCCCTTCCCATCCGCCGTCGAGGCGGATTTCATCGCGAAGCGATTTCATCCACGCTTGCGTGGATTTCACCCACCCTGTAAGGGTGGATTTAGTTGAAAAGACTCATCTTTTGGTAGACAAATGATTAGTCTTTTCTGGGGGAAGGTGGATTCGAACCACCGAAGTCAGTGACAACAGATTTACAGTCTGCCCCCTTTGGCCGCTCGGGAATTCCCCCTGGAGCTGGTGATC
>JAFSWB010000038.1 GCA_017444735.1 Clostridia bacterium
AATCAGCTCCGGCAAAACTCTTCGACCCGAAACGGATGATTTTACGAGCAGATTTTCGCGCCGAGGACGCCGCCTTGCTATCGCAAGGCAAGAACGAGAAACGAAAAGATGCCGTAAAGGCGCCGCTTCGGGCGGGTTCGGATAGCTCCTGTTACCCTAGTCAGAGGTCTGAATGAACGGCGGAGCCGCCCGTCAGTTTACTCATAACTTTGCGCATCAGGCCGTGTCCAAATTCCTATAGTTTACCCTTTCTATTTCAGCCAGAATATCCCGCGAATAGTTATTGACAAATGTGTTACAATGTAATACAATAGTGGTGGAAAAGGAGGGTGAAATAATATGGCTACTATCACAGCAAGAATCGACGACAAGACAAAAATACAAGCGGAAGAGATCGCAAGCTCGATAGGTCTTAATTTAAGTTCCGTCATCAACGTGTTTGTAAACAGATTTGTTGCGGAACGAGGTTTTCCCTTCGCCGTTTCCGATCCGAAAACCGTTCAGATGTTTGACAGAGCAGCTCTTTCCGACGCGGTCTCAAGTGCGATCAGGGAAAGACGCGATGTCCCCGAGGTCCCGAAATCGTTTTACGTTGTTCCCGGAACGGATACGGATGATTGAGAGGCGCACCCATGCCGAGACTTCTTGTATTCGCCGGTCCGAACGGTTCGGGAAAAAGCACTGTCACAGAAAGAGTAAAAACAGTCGGTAAATACGTAAATGCCGACAGTATAAAGGAACAGCTTGATTGCTCGGATATTGAAGCCGCAAAGATCGCCGAGGCGACAAGAGAATATCTCCTCAAAAGCAGAGAAGACTTTACTTTTGAAACAGTTCTCTCAACTCCGAGAAACATCGACTTGATGGCACGCGCAAAAGACGCCGGATATCGGGTAGTATGCGTCTATATTCTGACAAAGGATCCGGAGATAAATATTTCAAGAATCAGGAACAGGGTAAAACACGACGGGCACGGCGTACCGGAAGAAAAAGTGCGAGAAAGATTCATCCGGGCCCTTCGTCTGTTTCCCGAACTGTTCACCGTATGCGACGAGCTCTACGTTTTTGATAACAGTATCGATACCCCCGCGGGTTCCGGCGCTCTGTTAGTTGAATGGAAAAACGGCGGCATATCCGTTTTCCCGAATGAAGTCTGGGATGCCGCCATGATAACGAGCCTGATCGGCGGAGATTATCCGGATTATCTGATCAAAAAATAAGCAGATAAAGTGTATAATAGCATCGCCTCCCAAAGCAGTATTTCGCTTAAGGAGGCGAATCTTTTTATATTTGTTCCGTACGTATGATATTTTCGTCTTCAAAAATCAATTATGACATTGATCGCTCCGTCCTTTACGGTTCATTTCAACTGATAATATCGCCGCCGGCGCGAGCGTCTCCGCAGACGTCGCCGTCACATTTCAGATCGCCGCCCGCTTCGGCGTTTCCGCAAATATCGCCGTCACATTTGAGATCGCCGCCCGCCTCGGCGTTTCCGCATATATCGCCTTCGCAGTTTATGCTGCCTCCCTCGCCTGTGGCCGCGTTTCCGCAGATGTCGCCTCCGCAGTTTATGCCGCCTCCCTTTCCCGTGACCACGTTTCCGCATATATCGCCGGAGCACTCAACTCCGCCGTCGGCGTTAACGTTCCACAGTTCCTTCGCCGTGACGTTTCCGTAAACCTCGATCACGGTCTGCCCCACCTTGTGCTTCCAGTTCTCGACAATGAGACGTATCCCCTCACCGGACGTCGCAGCGTTCATCAGTTTTTTGCCTTTGAACTGTAAAATGCGATACATATCGTCGTCCTTCAGGACGTCGAGACCGCCGTCCGCCGGCTCGGGCTCCGTTCCGAAAAACAGTCTGTCCGTCGTCACTCCGAAATACTCCGCTATCGCGGGGATCAGCGTGACGTCGGGATAGTTCATTCCGCTCTCCCATTTTGAGACCGCCTGATTGGTGACGCCGAGCTCAGCGGCGAGGGCGTCCTGCGTCATCCCCCGCTCTCTTCTCAGAGCGGCTATCTGTTCACCGAGTACGATTTTCATTTTGATCCTCCGATTATGGTTTTTTCGCAGCTGCAAGCCAAGTATACCGAAAAACCCGCCGAAAATCAATAGAGCGGTCGTTGAATCGGGCTTTTTCGCGTCCAACCCGAGGTTGGAAAGAAGATTTTTCTCTTGAAATCCGCCCGACATTAATATATAATCGAAGTGAAATCAACGGTTGAGGTGAAATCGATGGACGTTTTCAAAGCCGCGGCGAAATTCAGAATCTCCGTCAGGAGAGTCGAGGCGCTTTGCGCCGAAGGAAGGATCCCCGGAGCGAAAAAAGTCAAGGGGAGATGGCAGATCCCGCCGTCGGCTATTAAGCCGGTCGACGAGCGGTCCGTGATCGTCGTCCCCGACGATCAGATGAGCCTTTTCGACGTCATTACGAGGGACAAAAAGACGACGCTCACGCGCCGCGAGGCGTGCCGCGCCCTTTCCGTCTCGGAAACGACGCTCAAAAACTGGCTCCGCCTCGGAAAAATCAAGGCGTCGCCCGGCGGGTCCTTTGACAGGAAATACGTAGAATCGCTCGCCCGCTTGATGAAGAAGGACGGCGACGGAAAACTGAAGAGCCGCCGCAACAAGAAGAAGAAATCGGGCCGCTCCCTCTACCGCGATTACGTGAGCGCGTCCGTCAACAAAGAGGCGGTCGGAGCCCTCTGCGACAGCGCGGCGTCGCTCACCGGGGACTCGCTGCGCGCGACCCTCGCGGGGTGCGCGGTCGCGCTCTTCCTCTCCCGGCGAGGCGAAGACGTCGGCGACGACTTCGTTACGCCCGACGAGCTTTTCGACACGGCGGGATTCGCGTCCGCAGTCG
This sequence comes from Clostridia bacterium, assembly GCA_017444735.1. GTDB lineage: Bacteria > Bacillota > Clostridia > Oscillospirales > CAG-272 > RUG11130. The sequence goes on from JAFSWB010000038.1 coordinate 2,870, forward strand.
GCGATCTTCTCGGCGGCGAGCTCACCGAAAAGAAACGCTCCGCTTACGGGGCGGGGCTCCGCTCCGGCGTCGAATACGTCTCCGGCGAGGACACGCTCGGTTTCGTCTACATCTCCCTCTCCGACATCTCAAAAAGAAAAAAGACCGGTCAGTATTTCACTCCGGCGTCCGTCGTCGGCTCGATGCTCGACCTCGTTTTTGAAAAAGGCGTCGACGGCGACGTTATCGACCCGTGCTGCGGGACCGGCAACTTTCTCATGGCTCTCGCCCTTCGCGGCGTCGGGTGCCGTTCTCTTCACGGGATCGACGCTGACGATGTGAGCGTAATGATCGCCCGGATCAATCTCATGCTTATCGACCCGACGCTCACGTACGGGGAGGCGAAGGATCGGATCGTCCGCGGCGATTCCCTGCGCGGCAGGGCGGGCGGCGGATACTCGCTCGTCGTCGGCAATCCGCCGTGGGGGTACTCTTTCAGCGACGCGGAGCTTGATTACCTTTCAAAGAAATACTCCTCGGCAAAGAAAAGCGGCGCGGAATCGTTCGACGTCTTCGTCGAGCGCGGGATCGACCTTCTCCGCGACGGCGGACGGCTCGCGTTCGTCGTGCCGGAGGCGATCCTCAACGTCTCGTCGCACGAGGCGGTGAGGCGCGTTATCTCCGAGCGCGCGTCGTTCTCCTTCGTTTCGTTCATAGGCAACGTCTTCCCCGAGGTCCAGTGCCCCGCCGTCCTTCTCTGCCTCTCGAAAAACCCGGGAGGAGCGACGGCACGCTGTACCGTCGTGAAAGACGGAAAGCGCTTCACGCTCGGGGACGGCTCGCCCGCCTTTTCGGAGGGGTTCTCGTTCGGAGTCGACGACAAGAAGAGAGCGGTCGTCGAAAAGATGGAAAACGCGCCCGGCGTGAGATATCTCAAAGGAAACGCGAGATTCGCTCTCGGGATCGTCACCGGAAACAACAAGGAATTTCTGACGACCGCGCCGTCCGAGGGAACGGAGCCGATCCTCAAGGGGACCGACGTGTTCCTCTTCCGGACGCGCGCGCCGGAGAACTATATAAAATTCGATCCGGACCGTTTTCAGCAGACGGCTCCCGAGGAGGTATACAGAACGCGCGGAAAGATCGTCTACCGGTTCATCTCGTCGGTCCCGGTCTTCGCGTACGACGAGAGCGGAATGCTGTCTCTCAACAGCTGCAACGTCCTGATACCGCAGATCCGGGGACTCGGCGTGAAATACGTTCTCGCCGTCCTCAACTCGCGCGCCGCGGCGTTCTACTTTGAGAACAAGTTCGCGTCGGTCAAGATGCTCCGGTCTCATATCGAAGCTCTTCCGATCCCGCGAGCCGACGAGGAGACGCGCGACCGCGTCGCGGGCCTCGTCGACGCGATCCTTGCGGGCGGCGACCCGGTACCGCTCACGGAACAGATCGACTCGATCGTCCTCGATCTCTACCGTCTGACGGACGGGGAAAAGGAGACCGTTCTCTCCCATCCCCGCGGCAAAACGCCGTTTTTGCCGCGATGAACGGACGGCGTGATATCACGGATCGCTTTTCCGATAAAAGCGGGGCTGTAAAAAACAGTCCTAAAAAAAGAATGAGGCTCATCCGTAGAGGGTGAGCCTCGACTTTTCAACAGAAAACAAGGAAAACTTTTCAAGAGAGCGTCGGGAACAAAAGCCATATCGAAAATGATTCAAATGAAGACAGGGGACGGTTCTATGTCTTGATATACTTTTCGACAATACCCTTGCTAATACCGCAAAGTCTCGATAATTGTCTCACAAATACACCCTGCTCGTGCAGCTTTTTGATAAAAGGCAGGGGCGGCTCGCGCCTCTCT
>JAFSWB010000039.1 GCA_017444735.1 Clostridia bacterium
GCGCTGCCGCAAAGAACTGAAAAAACATCTGGAGAAAGAAGGTGTTGAACCGTGACGGAAAAACGGATACTGAACGCCCTCGAACAGGTGGACGAGAGATTTATTGAAGAAGCCGCGCCGACGGGCGTCAAAGCGGAAAAAACGCTGCGCAGGCGAAGTTACACGGGCCTCAAGCGCGCCCTTCTGATCGCCGCGGCGGCCGTGGCGACGGCGTGCTGCCTGTTCATGCTGAACGCGAACGTCAGAGCCGCGATCGCCGGTGTGTTCACGGGAAAGGACAGCCACGGCTGGAACGTGATCAGCTTCGGTGATCCCGACGAAAAGAACGGCTTCGATATCAGGAAAGTCACCCTGAATTACGTCCCGGACATCTTTTCGCTGCCTGAAGAAGAAGAGATCGAATGCGAATACGGCGGCGACCGTTCCCTTTATTGTCGCGATATCCATCTGGTCGCGGACGAGTCCCTCTCATCGGAGGACCCCGTTAACGCGCCCCGCGTCCACGTCTCCATCTACAGGACGGAAAACTGGAAATTGAAATGCGACGACGAACAGTACGATATTTTTGAAGACACTTACACCCCGACGACGGTCAGAGGTATGTCCTGCCTTGAGGCCACGTATCCCTATGACGGCGTGGCGCAGGGTCATCTGCTCTTCGGCGACGAGAACGTCACCGTATCGATCAATTTTAACGGTATCAGCAGGGACGAAGTGATGAAGATCGCCGAGAACGTCATTTGGTAAGAAGCCGCGAATATTCACTTCAACGAATAATGCAGACACCGATTCGCTGTGAAATATCCGCAAAATGGGACCCAAACCCATTTTGTCGGCTATGCCGATCCCGGATATTTCCCGGAGACAACCGATGATTGAAAGAAGGGCTGAAAGAATGAATAATGATAACAATCGCAATGGCGCCCCTGTGGCGCGAAGCGGGCGCAAATGGCTCGTGCGGATCGCAGCGGTCGCAGTCGGTGCGATCCTTCTCGCCGCGTTCGTCCTGATGCTGAACGCGAACGTCAGATCCGCGGTGTTCGGCGTTTTCTCCGGCGGAAATAACGGAGCGGTCAAAAACGGTTCCCTGTTCGGCGTAAAGATCGGATATCTACCCGAGGGATTTGCGGCGGACCGTGAAAGAGCCGTGGTCGGATACGGGAAATACGACGAGCCGACGCGCCGCCGGATCGAATTTTTCAGAGAGTCGGACCTCCCGTATCTGGACGAGCCGTGGGCGTGGGAAGTAGAGGAGTTTTCGGGTTCCACCGCCCCGCGGATCGAAGTCCTGATCGGCCGCACGGGAGACCCCGGCGTCCCGACGGATCTGTCGGAGATCGACGAGTTGTACCCCGAAGATATAACGATCAGGGGAATGCCGGCCCAGGCAGCGTACCTCGGCAAAATCGAAGAAGGTCAGAACGCCGGGGCGCCCTGTTACTGTATCATGTTGTGCGACGAAAACGTCACTGTCATAGCGTATATTTTCGGCTTTGAAGACGACGAGGTGATAAAGATCGCCGAGGGGATCACGTGGTGAGCCCCGCGAGACTGATAAAAACGAATCTGAAGGGAGAAACAAAAATGAAAAGAAATGTACTTATCGCGCTCGTACCGGCGCTCCTGCTCGCCGCTCTGACGCTCGTTTTCGCGTCGTGCTCGAACGGAGGCGGCGCGCCCGCGCAGTCGGACGAGACCGACGCACCCGCGGTCACGCTGCCGAAAGAGGACCCCACCGTAGTCGTGAGTAATGAACTGGACAAAGCGCTGGCGGAATACTACGCCCTGAAAGAGGGAGACCTCTCACAGCTCGGGAAATACTGGTACGGGACCGTATCCGAACAAATAACCGCCGAGGGCGCAAAAATGGAATCGGAAATATACGGGCGGCGACTGTATAACTACGCCGCGCCGATCGTAATGACAGAAGAAAGATGGAACGAAATGTGGGCGAAGGCGGATGCAGAGTACAAAGACGTCTCCCCGTTCGAGTTTGTCCGGGTCAAAGTTGAGGGGTTTTACGTGCTGTGTGACTTCTCGAAGGCTTTTGATGAGAAGCAAAGGGACGATATGAAGAGAGAGTCCGCGGACCTGTTCTCCATAGATATCACGACGTCCGGCCCCATTTACGTTCTCGACATGGCCGCCTCTCCCGCCCGCTTGGAGGAACTCGGGGGCTACTTCGAGGAGTATTTCGGATATACGATCGAGGACGTAAGGGACGCCGCGCGCGAAGCGGGGATGGCGGACGCTGATCTGATCGGAACGGTCGATCCGTATTTCGTATTCGAATATTCCGATCGCGGCGATATCGTCTCGTCGGTCGAATACTCGGACGAGGCGCTCGAGCGGCTCGAAGCGCTGTGCCGGGAACTGAAGGACGAGAACGGCGAGCCGTTCCGTTACGGCAAGTACGACTACGTTCCGATCGGCAGTCAGTTCGCGTCGGGGGCGGAAGACTATAGAATGCTCCTGGACGAGTATCAGAAATGTACGGGAGACGAGCTGCTCGGGATATACAAGATCACTCTGAGGGAAAGAAAGATAGGCGAGACGTCCGCCGCGACGGGAGAATACCGGGAGTACCCCCTCGCAGAGAGGACCGCGACCGAGTTCGACGTAATATTCGTTCACACTTCAAGGGGCTGGGAGGCCGAGACGATCGCTTTCCCGTGGGGCGGCTGTGCGAGAAGGGTGCTGCTGAACTACTCGGCGGTTTTAGAGGACAACTGAGGGCCGCCGCTTTCGGCGCAAATAAAAAAACCGGGCTTTCGGACTGCAGTCCGAAAGCCCTTTTCCTTTTCTTAAAACTCTTCCTCCGAGAGTATCTGCCCCATGCGGACGCCCATTATGGACGCCATCATCAGGCCTCTCGTCCAGCCGCTCGAGTCGCCGAGCGTGTGAAGGGAGCGGACGCTCGTGTTGAACCGTTCGTCCATCTTCACCCGGTTCGAGTAGAATTTCAGCTCCGGCGAATAAAGGAGCGTCTCGTACGACGCGAAGCCCGGAACGACCTCGTCCATCGCCGCGATGAAGTTGATGATGTTGACCATCGCGCGATACGGCATCGCGGCGGTGATATCGCCCGCCACGGCGTCGGGAAGCGTCGGGCGCAGATTCGACTGCGACAGCTCCTTCTGCCACGTCCGCTTGCCGTCGAGGATGTCCCCGTACCGCTGTACGAGGATGTGACCCGCGCCGAGCATATTCGTCAGCTCGCCGACCTTCTGCGCGTACGCGATCGGCTCGTTGAACGGCTCCCTGAAATTGTGCGAGCAGAGGATCGCGAGGTTCGTGTTCGGCGACTTCAGCTCCTTGTAGGAGTGACCGTTCACGACGGCGAGATCGTTGTCGTAGTTCTCCTGCGCCACGAACCCGCCCGGGTTCTGGCAGAACGTTCTGACCTTGTTCTTGAACGGCTTCGGATAACCGATCAGCTTCGATTCGTAGAGGACGCGGTTGATCGTCTCGATCACCTCGGACCTGACCTCGACGCGGACGCCGATGTCGACGGTCCCCGGCTGATGCGCGATCCCCTTCTCCGAGCATATCCCCTCGAGCCAGTCCGCGCCGCGCCGCCCGGTGGCGACGACGGTGTGGGACGCGTAGATATCCTCGGTCTGCCCGCCGCGCGTCACGCTGACGCCGAGACATTCCGAGTCGGTGAGGATGAGATCGCGGCACTCCCAGCCGAACATGATCTCGACCCCCGCGTCCGTCAGCTCGTCCTCGATCGCGCGGTAGATCTCGCGGGCGCGTTCCGTCCCGAGATGACGGATCGGACAGTCGACGAGTTTCAGCCCCGCGCGGATCGCCCTTTTCCTTATCTCGCGGACCTCCTCCTCGTTGCCGAGTCCCTCGACGTGCGGGTCGGCTCCGAATTCGAGATAGATCCGGTCGGTGTATTCGATCAGATCGGCGGCGGTCTCCTCGCCGATCAGCGACGGAAGGTCGCCGCCGACCTCGGGCGAGAGCGACAGCTTCCCGTCGGAGAATGCGCCCGCGCCGGAGAATCCGGTCGTGATATGGCAGTACGGCTTGCAGTTCATACAGCGGCCCGTCTTCTTCTTCGGGCAGACGCGCTCCTCGACCGGCCGTCCCTTTTCAACTATCGTGATACGCTTCTCCGATCCCCGCCTGACGAGCTCGAGCGCGGTGAATATCCCCGCGGGTCCCGCTCCGACGATGACGATATCCGTTTTCATTTCTTTACCCTCTTACAGCAGTTTCCTGATTATCTTCCCGCTCGTCGTCTTCGGGAGCGAATCCCTGAACTCGACGATACGCGGGTACTTGTACGGCGCGCTGTGCGTCTTGACGTACGTCTGGATCTCTTTTTTCAGCTCTTCGGTCCCCTCGGTCCCGCGCGTCAGAACGATCGACGCCTTGACGATCTGACCTCTCACGTCGTCCGGGACGGCGGAAACGCCGCACTCGAGAACGTACGGAAGCTCCATGATGACGGACTCGATCTCGAACGGCCCGATGCGGTAGCCGGACGACTTGATGACGTCGTCGACGCGCCCCACGTACCAGAAGAAGCCGTCCTCGTCGCGCCACGCGACGTCGCCGGTGTGATAAAGCCCGTCGTGACGGACCTCGGCGGTATGCTTCTCGTCACGGTAGTATTCGGTACACAGACCGCACGGGTTGCCCCCGTCGATCCTGATGACGATCTCGCCCGTTTCGCCGGGCGCGACCGGCTTGCCGTCCGGGTCGACAAGGTCGACGTCGTAGATCGGCACCGGCTTGCCCATCGCTCCGATCTTCGTCGGCGCGCCGGTGAGATTGCCGATGACGAGCGTCGTCTCGGACTGACCGAAGCCCTCCTTGACGGAGAGCCCTGTCTGCGCCTTGATCTGCCTTATGACCTCGGGGTTCAGCGCCTCGCCCGCGACGGTCGCGCACTCGACGGAGGAGAGGTCGTATTTTGACAGATCCTCCTTTATCATCATGCGGTACATCGTCGGCGGCGCGCAGAACGTCGTGATCCTGTATTTCTTGAACATCGGAAGGATATCCGCGGCGTCGAAGCGGTCGAAGTCGTAGACGAAGATCGCGCCCTCCGAGAGCCACTGCCCGTAGAGCTTGCCCCACATCGACTTTGCCCAGCCCGTGTCGGAGATCGTCAGATGGAGCCCGTCGGGGTTGACGTTGTGCCAGTAATAGGCGGTGTGGAAGTGTCCGAGCGGATATTTATAGTTATGCGACGCGATCTTCGGATATCCCGTCGTGCCGGACGTGAAGAACATCAGCATCCGGTCGTCGCCGCACGGCGCGTCCTCCGCGCGGTCGAATTTTCCCGTAAAGAGCGAATATTCCTCGTCGAACGGACGCCAGCCTTCGCGCTCGCCGCCGACGATGATCTTATTCTTCATCCCGCCGTACGTCCCGCACGCGCGCTCCGCCTCGTCGGCGACGTCGCCGAGGGCGGTGCAGAGGATCGACGTTATCCCCGCCGCCTCGAAGCGGTACTCGAAGTCGTGCTGACGGAGCTGATTCGAGCCGAGGATCGCCACCGCGCCGAGCTTGTGGAGCCCGAGGATCGCGAACCAGAACTGATAGTGACGGCGCAGGACGAGCATGACGCGGTCGCCGCGCTTTATACCGAGCGATTTGAAATAGTTCGCGCACTGCGACGACGCGCGCTTGATCTCGGCGAACGTAAAGCGGCGCTCGACGTGATCGCGGTCGACGTGGAGCATGGCGAGGCGGTCGGGCTTCCGGCGTCCGAGCTCGTCGACGACGTCGAACGCAAAGTTGAACCGGTCGGCGTTCTTGAATGTGATCTTCGTCGGCGTGCCGTTTTCGTCCTCCTCCGTATCGACGAACTTATGCCAGATGCGCCCCTCGCTCCTCCGTCCGGCAAGGACGGCGGATGCGGGCTTCCCGTCGGCGGGCTCCGCGTGGGTTATCGTTTCGAGATTCTCGCCGTTCGGATTTAAGACAATTGCATAAAAAAGGCAGTCCTCGCCTCCGACGGCGATCATGCCGTGCGGGGTCGACGAATCGTAGTAGATCGAATCGCCGGCGTGAAGGACCTCCTGATGGGAGCCGACGCGGACCCGCAGCGAGCCGGATATGACGATGTCGCACTCCTGCCCCGTGTGGGTCGTCAGCTCGATGTCGGCGTTCTGCGCCTCCTCGGACCAGATCGCGCGGACGAAAAGCGGCTCCGAGATCCTTCCCTTGAAGGACGACGCGAGACCGTAGTAGACCATCCCGTGCGCCTGCTGTATCCTTTGGCCGCCGCCCGAGCGGGTGACGGTGTAGGAGCGGAGCGTAGGGCTTTTACCCTCTATAATATCGGTGACGTCGACGCCGAGCGCGAGAGCGCATCGGTAGATGAAGGCGAACGTAAGATCGCCCTCTCCCGACTCGCACAGAAGGTATTCCTCGATCGAAACGTCGGTCATTCCCGCCATCTCAGCGGGCGTGAGGCCCGTGATGACGCGAAGCTCGCGTATTCTCTCGGCGACCTCGTGAAGCCGCAGATCAAGTCCCGAAATCTTTTCCATCTTCAAATTCCTTTCCAATAAAAACGCCCGCCCCAAATCATTGAGACGGGAATTGCCCGCGGTACCACTCAATTTGCGCCCGCCTCCCGGCGGAACGCCTCTCTTTTGCGCGCTCACGCGGCGTCACGGGAAGGTTCTACTCGCCGGGCGCGCCCGCTTTCTTCCTTCCGACTCGGGAGCGACTGATCCGCCGTCACGGCCGGCGGCTCTCACCGAACGCCGCCTCTCTTCGGACCGTTTTCGCGGGGATCCTCTCCGTCCTCGTCTTTACAACAGAGATATTATATTAGAAAAGGTGCCCTTTGTCAACCCCCGGAGAAAAAAAGGCGAAGCGCCGGACAAAAAAATCCGGCGCAAACGCCCGTTCGTATGATCAGAAAGGTAAAAAAAGAGACAGTATTCTCCGTACCGTTGAAACGATCCGGTCATCCCGCGTTGTCATATTTTTGGTCTCCGCATACCATAAAGGTAACAGGAGGTGATTTTATGGATAACGCTCCGGAGATACCCGGCGAGGGCGTCGGATATCTCAAAATACGCGTCAGCACGGCGGGCGACGTGATCCCCGTCGAAGGCGCCGTCGTCTACATACGCTCTCTCGGCGCGGGAGAGGACGACCGCCTGATGTTTTCGCTCCGCACCGACGAGGACGGCGCGACGCGGACGGCGGCGCTCCCCGCGCCGACCGTTCCCGCCGAAGGCGCCGCGCCCGACGAGGAACCGGTACGGATCTACGGCGTCGAGATCAAGAAAGACGGCTACCGCCCGCTCGAATACGCCGGCGTACCGATCTACGCGGGGATAACGTCGCTGATCGAGGCGGAACTGCTCCCGGAGAGCGAGGACGAAAACTATTCCGACTTCCCGCCCCGCGCCGAGCTCGTCCCGTCCTCGCCCCGCCCCGGGCTTTTCGGCGGCGAAAGGGGGTAGAAAATGGCGCAGGGTCTTCCCTATATCCCCGAGACGATCACCGTTCACCTCGGGCGGCCCGACGCCCCCGCCGAGAACGTGACGGTCTCCTTCGCCGACTACATCAAGAACGTCGCCTCCTCCGAGATCTATCCGACGTGGCCCGAGGAGGCGATCAGAGCGAACATCCTCGCCGAGATCAGCTTCGCGCTCAACCGCGTCTACACCGAGTTTTACCGCTCGCAGGGGTACGACTTCGACATAACGAATTCGACCGCCGCCGATCAGTCATTCGTGAGAGGGCGCGACGTCTTCGAGAATATCTCCCGGATCACCGAGGAGCTTTTCACGAGCTATATCTCCCGCCGGGGCGACGAGGCGCCGCTTTTCGCCGCCTACTGCGACGGGCGCGTCGTCACGTGCGGCGGCCTCTCGCAATGGGGCTCCGTCGACCTCGCCCGCGCCGGGTACTCGGCGGAGGATATAATCCGCACTTATTACGGCCGCGACGTGGAGATCGTCCGCGACGCGCCGATTCAGGGGCAGTCGGAGAGTTATCCCGGCTCGCCGATCCGCCGCGGCGACGTCGGCGAGGACGTATTCATCATTCAGACTCGCCTTGACAGGATCCGGCGCAACTACCCGTCGATCCCGAGGATAACGGACGAAAGCGGCGTTTTCGGCGAGAGCACCGAGGCGGCGGTCAGGGCGTTTCAGCGGATCTTCTACCTCGCGGAGGACGGCGTCGTCGGGCGCGGGACATGGTACAAGATCGCCGGTATCTGGACGGGCGTCAAGGGGCTGTCCGACCTCAACTCCGAGGGCGTCGCGATCGAGGAGATCGTCGGCACCGTCGCCGGGCTCGAAGAGGGCGACTCGGGCGTCAGAGTCCGCGAGCTTCAATATCTGCTCGGCTATATCGCTCAATTCGACGAGGCCGTGCCCCCGATCCTGATCGACGGGATCTTCGGGCCGAAAACGCGCGACGCGGTCGCCCGCTTTCAGGCGTCGCGCGATCTGCCCGTGACGGGCGCGACGGACGAGGCGACGAGCGACGCGATCCTGTCGGCGTACCGCGGCATCCTCATGGCGCTGCCGCCCGAATTTCTCGACGCGGCGACGGCGGAGTACCCCGGGGTCCCCCTGTCGGTCGGATACAGAGGCGACGCCGCCTCGACCGTGCAGGAATATATAAACTTCATAGCCGAGGACTACCCCTCGATCAAGCGTCTCGCCGTCGACGGCGTCTACGGCGAGCTGACCGCCGCCTCGGTGAGCGAATTTCAACGCCTCTTCGGTCTGCCCGCGACGGGCGTCACGGACGAGACGACGTGGCGGTCGATGGCGGACGCGTACAGAGAAGCGGCGAGAAGGAGGATAACAAGTGGAACGTAAGAAAAGAACGCGCCCCGCGCCGATCTGCCCGTTCCCGGACGTCGCCGGGTATCGGGTGAAGCCCGGAGAGCACAGCGACCTCGTCGCCGTGATCCAGATCATGCTCGACAACCTCGCCCCGCTCTACGATTTCCCGCAGGTCCCCCTCTCGGGGCTTATGGACGGACCGACGACGGCGGCGGTCAGACGCTTTCAGACCGTCAACGGCCTCCCCGCGACGGGCGAGGTCGACGTCGCAACATGGAACCGCATGGCGGAGGAGTACGGACTCGCCTGTCGCTGTGACGAGAGATAAAAAAAGGGGGGGCGGTCCTCCGAAGGACCGCCCCCCTTTTATCTTTTTCTTTATTCTCTCGCTTTTCCGCACTCGGAGCAGAACTTGCCCTCGTTCTCCGCTCCGCAGGAGCAGATCCATTTTCCGGGCTTCGCCTTGCCGCATTCCGAGCAGAATTTGCCGGTGTTTTCGGCGCCGCAGGAGCAGACCCATTTGTCCGCGCCCGGCTTCGGCTTGCCGCACTCGGCGCAGAACTTGCCGGTGTTGACCGTTCCGCACTCGCACGTCCAGCCGCCCGCGGGAGCGGCGTTCTGCTGATTCTTCGCGCCCATCTCAAAGAGCGCCTGCGCGTTGTTGCCGCCGGCGTTCGCCGCCATGCCGAAGCCCATGAAGCCGGTCATCGCGCCGGACGTGTTCTTCGCCGCGTCCTTCATGGCGTCCGCCTGGGAGTCGACGAGTCTCGCCGCCGCCATCGACGGATCGCGGGAGACCGCCGCCTTCTGCAGATCCTTTATCATCTGCTCGTCCTCGGGCGACGCGTTGACGGAATTTATACCGAAGGAGTAAACGCCGAGACCTCTGAGCTCGCCCCACTTCTTGCTGAGGACCTCGTCCATCGCGTCGGTGAGTTCAAGGGTGTGGGCGGGAAGCGCGCTGTAGCGGATGCCCATCTCGGAGATGCGGGCGAACGCGGGCTGGATCGCGGTGAGGATCTCGGTCTTGAGCATCGAGTCGATCTCGTCTCTCTTGTAAGCGCTCGTCACGTTGCCGCAGACGTTCGCGTAAAAGACCATCGGGTTGACGATGCGGTAGGAATACTCGCCGTTGCAGCGTATGCTGATGTCGACGTCGAGGCCGATGTTGCGGTCGACGACGCGGAACGGAACGGGAGACGGCGTGCCGTACTTGTTGCCGGGGACCTCCTTGATGTTGAAATAGTAGATCCTCTGATCGCGTCCGGGGATGCCTCCGAACTTGAATCTGTTCCAGGCGTCCTTGACCGAATCCTTGAGTCCCTCAAAGAATTTTCCGCCGAAGACGGAGGGGGACGCCTTGCTGTCGTAAATGAATTCGCCGGGCTCTGCGCAGAGCTCCGCGACCTTGCCGTCCTCGACGATCATCATGCACTGTCCCTCGTTGACGGCGATGACGGAACCGGTCGTGATGATATTGTCCTCGCCTCTCGTGTTGGACGAGCGCGAGCCGGTCCTCTTCTGCCCTTTGGCGACGAGGACGTCCGATGCGAGCGAATCACAGTAGAAATACTCCTTCCACTGGTCGGCGAGCGTTCCGCCTATTGCGCCCAGCGCGGCTTTGATAAGTCCCATTTCAGTTCTCCTTTATGTATGGATTTTGTTTCCCGTTTTTATTCTATCACAACTCCGCGGATAAATCAAGAGACAGGAACACCGGCTTGCACCCGCGCTCCTCCGTCCCGCTGTTCGGGGAGTGGAACGAAAGATAATCCTTTCCGTCCGTACCGCGGAAGACCATTCCGTGGCCGCCGTCGTACCGCCCCGTCTCCCCCTTCGTGTAAAACGGGACGGGATCGTGGACCCACGGTCCCGCGACGAATCCCGACGGGCTCCGCGAGACGGTGATACAGTAACCGTACCGGTCGAAATTCGACCATATCATCGAGAGCGAGCCGTCCGCCCGGTCGAAGAGGAACGGTCCGTCGGTGACGTAACTGCCGTCGAACGCCCACCCGGGGGCGTCGGCGCGGAAAAGCTCGATCGGCTCCGATACGGTGCGCGAGAGATCGTCCGCCATCCGCGCGGCGGCCATCCTGCCGACGCCGTCGTCCGTCGCGACCCACTCGTCGACGTAGACGGTCCACGGATCGCCGTTCCGGTCGACGTACAGCGTCGCGTCGATCGACTCCCTCTCTCCCGGCGTGAAGTGACCGTCCGAATGAAGGCGGAACGGTCCCTCCGGGCGCTCGGAGCGGAAGACGGCGCATCCCTTCTTCCCGTTCTTTGCCGAGCGGTAAGTCGTGAACATATAGTACGCGCCGCGATACCGATGGACCTCGGGAGCCCAGCGGCAGCCGTCGCAGTCGGCGGGATCCTCGACGACGGGGAACGGTCCCTCCCACGGGCCCCTGAGGTCGCCGGAGCCGTTCTTATACATCACCCATCCCGTGCCGTACATATAGTAAACGCCGTCCTCGGCGAGCACGAACGGATCGCGGAGGTCAAAAACGTCGCTTTCGGTCAGTCGTCCCATACGAGCTCTCCGTTCTCTTCCCTGATCTTCAGGAAATAAGGCTTTTCCTTCTCGCCCGCCATTACCTTCACGTTCGGCGCGTGGAAGGAGAGATAAAGGTCTCCGTCGGGAGCGCGGAAGATCATTCCGTGGCCGCCGGGGTTGAAGCCCGACAGATCGAGCGAGTAAAGGCGCGCGTCGAGCTGTTCCCACTTTCCGTCGACCCGTCCGTTTTCCGACCGCGCGACTCCCACGCAATAGCCGTACTCGTCGTCGTTCGACCAGATCATGAGAAGATCGCCGTTACCGCACTCGTACATGAACGGGCCGTCGGTGATGTTCGCGTGCGACCACGACGGGTCGTCGGCGCGGAAGAGCTCGACCGGTTCGGAGATGAAAGACGAAAGATCGTCCGACAGCTTCGCCGCCGCCATCCTTCCGATATGATCGTCGAGCGAGACGTGCTCGTGGACGAAGACCATCCACGGCTGGCCGTCGGGATCGACGTAGAGCGTGCCGTCGATCGAGGACCAGTCCTTCGGCGTTATCACGCCGTCCGACACGATCCTGAACGGTCCCTCGGGGCTCGACGCTCCGAAGACGGCGACGCCGCGCAGACCGGTTTCCTTCGACGTGTACGTCGTGAACATCACGTATCCGTCGCCGACCCGGTAGACCTCCGGCGCCCATCTGTCCGCCTTGAAGTCGTCGGGGTCCTCGACGACTCTGCCAAGCGGTTCCCAATGGCCCGCGAGGTCGCCGGTCACGTTTTTATACGCGCGCCAGCCGGTGCCGTACATATAGCAGGTATCCCCCTCGACGAGGACGAACGGGTCGCGGAGCCCGTCGACGTCGGTCCCGATCAGGGACGCCTCGCCGCGCTCCTTCGTGAACGGATAGCTCTCTTTTCTGTCGAGATCCTTCGGAAGACGGAGCTCGTATCCGTTCCAGTAGTCCGCGAACAGAACGCGGAACGCCTCGCGGCGCGCGAGGCCGAGATTGTACGCGATATTCACGGCGACTCGGTCATCGGACGCCGTCACTCTGATCCTGTACTCGTATTTGCCTACGCCTTCCATCGCTCCCTCCGATTCCGGGCGGTCGGCGCGGAAAAGGACGATCTCGCGCGCCGCGGGAGCGGTCGTATCGGAAACGACGGCAAGCGTTTTCTTCGTCACGAGGAACGCCGAGACGAACTCGTCGGCGTCGTCGCCGTCCCCGTCGGAAACGACGAGAACGAAATCGGTCTTTTTCCCGCGCTCGGCGATGAGAACGGTGTTTTCGGCGGTCTCGATCGAGGAGAGAAGTCTCGTCGAAAGCGCCGCGACCTCGGCGCGCGTCGCGTTCGAGGAGGGAGAGAACCGCCCCGCGGCGTCCCCTCCGAAGATACCGGCGCGGCGCGTCGTCTCGGCGGCGTCACGCGCCCAGTCGGAGATCTTCGCCTCGTCGGCGAACGCGTCGATCCTCGGGACGGTCGGCAGGGCGAGCCCCTTGCCGTCCGCGTACCGCGTTATCATAACGGCGAGCTCCTCGCGCGTGATCGGCGAATCCGGACGGACGGTGCCGTCCTCGTAGCCCCGCAGGATACCCGACCGGGCCGCCCAAAAGATATATCCGCGGAACCAGTCTCCGTCCTTCACGTCGGGGAAGGAGACGGGAGCGGCGGCGGTCACGTCGGCGCCCTCTATCCGGGACAGGATGGCGGCGATCTCGGCGCGGGTGACGAGCCCCTCCGGGTCGAACGCCGTCGCCGTCTTGCCGACCATCAGTCCGGCGTCGTTCGCCGCCTTTACCTCTTTATAGTACCACTCGCTCTCGGGCACGTCGCGGAAAAACGGCGCGCCGAAGACCGCCGTCGCGGCGATCGCCGCGATGACGAGGGTGAGCAGAGCGAATAAGACTTTTTTCATAAGCTCCTCCGAATATGTTTTTTTCAATTATACCATCACCCGCCCCGTTTTTCAACCTTCGTATTGCCCCCGCGCCGGAATTGTGGTATCATTGTAATAGTGAAAAAAGATCGGAGGCGCGTATGAAAAAAAGGATCCCGCGGCTGATCGCCGCGCTCGCGGCGGCGCTCCTTCTCGTGTGCTGTTCCGCGGACGTCGACACCTCGCTCCCCGCACGCGTTCACGGCGAGCCGCCGACGCCTCTCGTCGGTCTTCTCGACCCCGACTCGGAGATCCGCGGCGTCTGGATCGCCACGGTCTACAATATCGACTTCCCCTCCGCGCCCGATCTGTCCGCAGACGCCCTCCGCGCCGAGATCGACGCGATAATAGACAACTGTAAAAGAATGGATCTGAACACGGTCTTCTTTCAGGTACGTCCGGCGTGCGACGCCCTTTACAGGAGCGATATCTTCCCCGTCTCCCGTTTCCTCTCGACGAGCGGGAAGCTCACCTTCGATCCGCTCGGATACATACTTGAAAAAGCCAAAAGGAACGAGATGTTCGTCTACGCTTGGGTCAATCCGCTCCGCGCGGCGACCTCCTTTTCGGCGGCTCCGGTCCTGCCCGACGGCGTGACCGACGATATGACGGTCGAATACGACGGGAAGCTCGTTCTCGACGCCGGCGTACCGGCGACGAGGGAGCTCGTCGCCCGCGGCGTTTACGAGATCGTCGAGCGGTACGACGTCGACGGCGTCGTCTTCGACGACTACTTCTACCCGTATCCCGCAAACGACGCCTCGGGGGCGCGGATCCCGTTCGACGACGGTGGGACGTACGCGAAATACGGCGCGGATTTCTCCTCCGTCGCCGACTTCCGCCGCGACTCCGTCAACCGGCTCGTTAAAGAATGTTACGACGCGGTGAAGCGCGCCGATCCCGAATGTGTTTTCGGCGTCTCGCCGTTCGGCGTCTGGCGCAACTCCGAATCGGTCGGAGGCGCGGGGACGGCGGGCTTTGAGGCGTACGACGAGCTCTACTGCGACGCGCCTGCGTGGGCGAAGGGCGGTTACGTCGATTTTCTCGCCCCGCAGATTTACTGGCAGAGATCGAGCGCGGGGACGCCGTACGAGCTTCTTCTCGACTGGTGGAACGCGTCCGTCGGCATGGGCGGCGTCGACCTTCTCGTCTCGCACGCGGCGTACCGCTACGAGGAAGGCGACTGGGATTCTCCGGCGGGCGAAATGAGGGAGCAGGTCACCCTCGCCCGTCAGAGGCTGGCGTACCGCGGATCGGTCTTTTACGGTTACGACGAGCTGAAAAACAACGTCTTCGGGATAAGGGACGAGCTGCTCGACTCGTTCCGCGACGAGATCGTCTATCTGGACCCGGCGTCCGACGGGTCGTCCGTCACCGTGACGTCTTTTGAGAACTACGGGAGCGCGCCGCGCGGCGAGATCGTCCTCGAGGGGCACTCCGATCCCGCTTATCCGCTGTACCTCAACGGCTCGCCCGTCGGACGGCGGAAAAACGGCGATTTTTCGGTCAGAGTCACCGTCTCCGGCGGCGAGAACCGATTTCTCTTCACCCGTCGGGGCGAGGAATTTCTCTTCGTCCTGTTCGGATGACGAGATACAGGGAAAAAAAGGGTTCGTGATCGAGCCCTTTTCTCTTTTATAGGAGTTATAAGGAAAAAAAGCCTGCGGGCTTTTTTAATTGTATTTACCTTTTGCACTCTTTTTTTCTCTAGAGAAAAAAAGCCTGCACTGAAAAAAAGAGTCGTCCGGGGAGGGAAGGACCCGTTCAAGGGCTCGCTGGCTTTTAA
>JAFSWB010000040.1 GCA_017444735.1 Clostridia bacterium
GATAACGGCTATATGAAGGGCGTCGGGGGCGACCTGTTCGACCCCGAGGGGTCGCTGACCCGCGCGATGGTAGCGACCGTCCTGTGGCGGCGCGAGGGCGAGCCGAAACCGACCGCTCCGAGCGGTTTCTCCGACGTACCCGCGAACGAATGGTATACCGACGCCGTGGCGTGGGCCAAAGAGACCGGCGTCGTGAAAGGGATCACCGCGACGACGTTCGAGCCGGACGGGAAGATCACCAGAGAGCAGCTCGCGACGATGCTGTTCCGCTTCTCGTCCTCCGCGCCGGTGTCCGTTCCCGAAAGAGCGGACCTCACGCCGTTTTCGGACGACGAAAAAGTCAGCGAATGGGCGAACGAGCCGCTTGAATGGGCGGTGGAAGCGGGTCTTATAAAAGGCACGGACGGGAATCGCCTCGCCCCGGAGGGCGACGCGACGCGCGAACAGTTCGCCGCGATAATAGAGCGATACGACGGGTCGTTCAAGCTCGCGTACAACGCGCCCGTCCTCTTCTCGCATTATACGGAACCCGAATACCCGCTCGTCGCGGACGCCGACGTTTACGTCGCGCCTGACGGCGACGACGGGGCGGCGGGCGACTTCGATCATCCGATAGCCACATTCGCCCGCGCCGTCGAAATGGCAAGGGAGCTCAAAGGGACGGTGACGGACAGAAGCGTCGTCGTCGCTTTCAGGGCGGGAGAGTACCCCTCCGAATCGGTCCTGATGACCTCCGCCGATTCGGGCTCCGACGAGTACCCGGTCGTTTACTGCGCGTACGGCGACGGCGAGGCGATCATCACCGGAGGGGCGTTTATAACCGAGGAGCGGTTCTCGGAGCTCGACGACGCGGACAAGGCGCTTTTCGATCCCGCCGCCGCCGTTAAGATCAAAAAAGCGGACGTCTCCGACGTCCTGCCGGATTATACCACCAAAGACGTCATTTTCAGCGAGGACGGCGCTTTGACGGTCGCCCGTTATCCGAATAAATATCAGGACGGCACCGATCAGCTTTTCGCACAGGCGTCGTATCCCGTGAGCGATACGGCGATCAGGATAGATAACGTTATCCTTCAGCGCCGCGTCGCGAAGTATCGCACTCTCGACGGCCTTCAGCTTTACGGCTATCTCACCACCGGATGGTTCAAGGACACTCTCGACACCGACGGATATACGGTCGACGGAGAGAGCGGAGGATTCGATTTTAAGATCCCCGATCCGACGCAGGCGCGGATGGGTTGGCTCCGCTTCGGCGAATTTCCGGCGCAGTATTACGGCAACACCGCTTTTCAGAATATGTCCGAGGATCTCGACGCGCCGGGCGAATACTGGGTCGATCCCGCCTCGCACACGCTCTACGTCTACGACCCGCACGGAACGTATTCGGTCCCCATCCGGGACAGAGGGCTGATAATGGACGGGTGCCGCAGCGTCACGTTCCGCGGGCTTTCGTTCAAGGCGTACAAGGAAACCATCCTTACCGCGAGCCGCGTGTACGGGATCACGTTCGATCTCTGCCGCTTCTCCGTCTGCTCGTCGACTCTCGCGATGAGCGTCAGCAGCGCGGCGGACGCCGACTTCAACACGACCTTCACGAGGTGCGATTTCAGCGTGTTCGCGGGCCGCGCGCTCGCTGTCGGCGGCGCCAGCGGCTGGGACACGATGTTCAGCCGGAGGGACAATTTCCTCTTTGACAACAACCGCGTCTCGAACACGAACCTGACGGTCGAGTGGAACGCCGCCGTCACCGCGGGCGGCAACGGGACCGTCGTGTCGCACAACCTATTTGAGAACTGCAGTTATATGGCGCTCACCTACACGGGGTGCAACGCCCGGATCGAGTACAACGTCTTCAAGAACGTATGCTACAACTCGCAGGACTGCGGAGCCGTTTACACGGGGACCGGTCCCGCCCAGTGGGACAACGTGATAAGGTATAACGTGTTTTACCCCATCTCCGAAAAAGCGTACGGCATCTATCTCGACGACAACGCGCCGGGTGCGGAGATCTACGGGAACCTGTTGATAGAGAACACCATCGTCGTACACGACGGCAGAAGCAACTCCGTTCACGACAACGCGATGATAGGGAGCAACGTAGGTCTGTCATGCGGAGGACTGAACGAAGAGCTTGAGTTTTACAAAAACGGCGGAGTCGGCGAAAAGGACAGGAACTTCTATCCCCTGTGGGTACAGTTCATGGAACATCTCGACGCGGATCCCGATCTCAAAAAGGAGTATTTCGACAGATATCCGGAGCTTTCGCTCCTTACCGTCGATCTTGACCGCGTGAACGACCCGAACTTCGTCCTCTGCCCGAGAAACTATATAAAAGACAATCTTTTCGTCACGACTCACCCGGACGACGTCAACGACGAGCGCGATTACGGCGTCGTGGAGGGGAACGTCGGCGTGACGTACGGGGAAAACCCGATCTTCGTCAACCCGACCCGCGGCGATTACCGCATACGCGAGGGCGCGGATTTTCCGGATATTCAATTTGAAAAAATCGGAAGATATTGACGGGAATCCCCCGGCGCGCTCCGCTTGATCGGGGCGACACGCGTCAAAAACGCGCCGGCGCGGCGGGGCCGACAGGACCCGCCGGGGGCGCGCAAAACGGGACCGGAACATACGAAGACCCCCGCTCCGAACGGATCCGTTCGGAGCGGGGGTGATTTTTTTATTTTACGGCTAACGGGCCTTTTTCCGCCGCATCCTTCCCGCGTCGTCTTTTTTCGTCAGCTTCACCTTTTTCAGATTCTGTCTGTAGTTGAAAATATATCTGACGACGAGCAAGCCCTGGAGAGGCAGGCCGATGAAAAACACGTACCACGGCCTTGATTCGCGGAGCAGCATATAAACGCATGCGATAAACGACCACGTGAAAAGCGTCGAGCAGACGAAAACGAGCGTGTTCGACCGGCTCTTGCGGTTATAGATCCAGAGAAACAGCGCGGTCGCCGGAACGCCCCACACGAACAGCTGCCACACGCTAATATGCTGCGACAGTTTGAGATAGACGAAAACGGTACACAGAACGAGCCATATCTCGCACACGAGAAAGATCTGAGATAAGATCTTTTGACTTGCCCTCGGAGCCGCGTCCTCGTTTTCTTCCTCCTCATCCTGTTTTTCCGTAATGGAAGAGACCGGCACTCCGAATATCTCGCTCAGCGAGTAGATAGTCTCAAGATCGGGAATCACTTCGCCCGTTTCCCATCGGGATACGGCTTTGTCGGAATAATTGATCATCCCCGCGAGCTCCGCCTGAGTCAGACCGCTTTCTTTTCTCAGTTTTATCAAATTTTGCGATACGATTCTTTTTACGTTTTCCATAAGCGCATTTTACCATATCAGAGCCCGGAATGCAAGTGTTTTCGGAAAATTCTCGCTGTGGTAGAGTCGCATTCCCGCTCCGGTTCGGCGCCGTTTTGACACAAGAGAGCCGTTCTCCGATCGCTTCCTTTACTTTTTCGGACGGCGGTCTTAAAATGAAACCGTGACAAACCGCAGTTTGATTTGTTTCGGGCCGGGACTCCCGTTGCAATAAACGCACCCCGTCACAGGAATCTCCTCCGGGAATATGACGTTCTTTCTCATGGAAGCCGCCGCAGACCGTTTCGTCTGCGGCGGTTTTTTTCGGCGAGGGCGGCGGGAGCCGCCCGGACCGGGCGTCGCGGCAAAAAACGATCCCGATACGCCGCGGAGCGCGCGAAACAGGTTGATTATTCGACTTCCAAATGGTATACTAACATTCAGAAATATTGAAAGGAACGCGCGTTATGCATATTAAAAGATTTCTTTCCGTTCTGCTTTCCGCGATCATGACGGCGTCGGTCCTCGCCGTGACCGCGGCGCCCGCGTCGGCGAAAAGCGGCTTTTCCGACGTCGCGGAGGACCGCTGGAGCGCGGCGTCGATTCAGTATGCCGTTGACAGCGGATATATGAAAGGCGTCGGCGGGGACAGATTCGATCCCGAGGGGTCTCTCACCCGCGCGATGGTCGCCACCGTCCTGTGGCGGCGCGAGGGCGAGCCGAAACCGACCGCGCCGAGCGGCTTTTCCGACGTCCCGGCGGGCGAGTGGTACGCGGACGCCGTGGCGTGGGCGAAGGAAACGGGCGTCGTGAAAGGAATTACGGAAAAAACCTTCGAGCCGGACGGTCTCATAACACGCGAACAGCTCGCAACGATGCTGTTCAGATTTTCGTCCTCCGCTCCCGTGTCCGTTCCCGAAAGAGCGGACCTCACGCCGTTTTCGGACGATGAAAAAGTGTCCGATTGGGCGAACGAGCCGCTCGGATGGGCGGTAGAAGCCGGCCTTATCAAAGGCACGGACGGAAACCGCCTCGCGCCCGAGGGCGACGCGACCCGCGAGCAGTTCGCCGCTATAGTCGAGAGATACGACGGATCGTTCAAACTCGCGTACAACGAACCCGTTCTGTTTTCTCATTACACCGAACCCGAATACCCGCTCGTCGACGACGCGGACTTTTACGTCTCGACGGCGGGAGACGATAACGCCGACGGCTCCTTCGATCACCCGTTCAGGACGTGGGAGCGCGCCCGCGACGCGGTGCGCGCGCTCGACAAGACGGGGCGGGACGGCGTCAAAGTCGCCTTTTTCGCGGGCGATTACGGCCCGCTCGACCTGACGCTCTCCGCCGAGGACTCCGGTACGCCCGACTGTCCGATAACGTACTGCAAATACGGCGACGGCGACGTCGTCTTCTCGGGAGGCGTCACGTTCGACGCCGACGATATGCTCCCGCTTACGGACGAAGAAAAGGAGCTGTTCAACCCGTCGAGGGTGGACCGCATCAGGAAGATCGATCTTGACGGGCTGCTTCCGTCCCCCGTTTCCCCCGACGAATTCGTGCTCTTCGACGAGGATACGTTCTGCGTCGAGGCGCGTTTCCCGAACAGATACGCGGACGGAACGGACGCTTTTCTGTACGCCGCGAGAACTTACGACGACACGTCGCTCGAAATCACGAACGTCGTCGCGGCGAACAGGCTCGCGAAGTACGCCGACAAAGCGTTCGGGACGCTGAAAATATACGGATACGTCATCCGCGGATACAGGAAAGACACCTTCAAGGTCGCGGGATACGATCCTGACGCCCGCATCCTCTCGATCGCGAACTGGTACGAGGCGGAAGGCGGCAGAATGAGAGCCGACTGGACGGGCGTGACCGGCAACGGGATCGAGATATGTTTCGCCAACGCGCCGTACGAGCTCGACTCCGCGCACGAATACTGGCTCGACCCGGAGGAAAACGCGCTTTACGTCTACGATCCGCAGGGAAAATACGGGATCCCGCTCGGCTCCGGCGAAAAGAAGGTCCTCGACCGGTATTATCTGGAATCGATCGGTCTTGAGGAACTCGCGGAGGAACACAGCTGTATGATCGAGGCGGACGGCGTCGGCTTCGTGACCTTCCGCGGCCTTGACTTTAAGAACGCCGAGGGCGAATTCATCTACGCGTCGCACTCCGAGGGGATCGTTCTCGACGGCTGCTCTTTCCGCGACTCGACGGGATACTTCCAGGTCCTGTTCGATTATTGCCGCGAGGGACGGATGACGCCGAAGGTCGTAAACTGCGATTTCGACCGTTCGTTCGGAGCCGCGATCATCGTCCACGACGATTCGAGCGGTCCTGACAGATACGAAAAGCGCGACGGCGCGGTGATAGACAACTGCCGGATCGCGCACGCCAACCTGACGTTCGACGTTTACGGCGCGGTCATCTTCGACGGCGCGGCGGGAGGCGTCGTTTCCCACTGTCTGTTCGAGGAGTGCAGCCGGTGCGCCGTGACGTATACGGACTCGTACGATATCCTGATCGAATACAACGACTTCGCGGGCGCGATGTGCAACTCGCAGGACGGAGGCGTCGTTTACTCCTGGGGAAATCAGGACGGGAACTGCGTGATAAGATACAATCTGTTCCGCCCCTTGCGCGAGGGGGCGGGAGTCGGAAGGCTGACTCTCTACGCCGACGACGGAGAGTGCGGGACGGAGATGTACTCCAACCTTATATTCAGAGGACACATGGTCGTTTTCGCGGGAGCGGGACGCGACAACCGATTCTCCGACAACGCCGCGATCCAAAGTCTTTTTGTCTCGGTGCAGTCTTATACCTCCGCGTTCAAGGAACTCGGCGAGAGCGCGCACGGCAAGTGGCCGATCTACATCCACGACAGAAGATGGGCGAAGATCAGGGAGTACTGCGAGACGGTGCCCGGATACGCCGAAGCGTTCGAGGCAAGACGCCCCGGGATCCTGTCGCTCTCGTTTGACGTCGCGGACGCAGCGGAGCGGAATTTCTATCTTGCGCCGGCGAACGAGATCAGGGGAAACGTCTTCGTGAACGGGGACTCGGACCTCTTGATCGGTCTGGACGCGGACTCGGCGGAATACTGCGACGTCGGGAACAACTCCGCTTATACGTTTAATGAAAATCCGGTCTTCGTCAATCCGACGCTCGGCGACTACCGCATCCGCGAGGGCGCGGACTTCCCCGATATACATTTTGAAAAAATAGGTCGTTATTGACTGACGCGGAATTATTTATTTGAAAGTGACGGGAGAAAATGAAAATGAAAAAAATCGTATCTTTGATCATCGCTGCCGTTATGCTCGCCTCGTGCGTCACGGTCGCGACGGCGGCGAAAACGGGCTTTTCGGACGTCGAGGAGGACCGCTGGAGCGCGGCGGCGATAAAATACGCCGTCGACAACGACTATATGAAAGGCGTCGGGGGCGGCAAATTCGACCCGGAGGGGTCCCTGACCCGCTCCATGGTCGTGACCGTGCTCTGGCGGCGCGAAAAGTGCCCGGAAACCGTTTTTACGGACGTTTTCAAGGACGTCCGCGCAAAAGACTGGTTTTCTTCCGCCGTTATCTGGGCGAAAGAATGCGGGGTCGTTCTCGGGACGTCCGACACGACGTTTTCTCCCGACGATGAGATCACGAGAGAGCAGCTCGTTACCATGCTGTCCCGGTACACCGATCTCAAAGGACTCGACGCAGCCTCGTCTTCGTCGATCTCGGGGTTTCCCGACTCCATAAAGGTGAGCGACTGGGCAAAAACTCCGGTCGGCTGGGCTGTGAACAAGGGTCTTATAAAGGGAAACAAAATAAACGGAAGGGATTATATCGATCCTCAGGGTACCGCGTCGCGCGAGCAGTTCGCGGCGATCCTCGAAAGGTACGACGGGACCGACTTCTCGCTTCCCCTCGCGTATAACCCGCCTGTACCGATAAGCGCCTATACCGAAAAAGAGTACCGGACGGCGACCGACGCCGACATATTCGTCGCGCCGGACGGCAGCGACGAAGCCGCGGGTACGTTCGACGATCCGCTCGCCACGTTTTCGGGAGCGGTCGCGGCGGTCAGGAAGCTGAAGGAGACGAAAACCGAAGGCGGGATAAAAGTCGCGTTCAGGGCGGGCGTTTACTCCGCTCCGGTCGGGATCGAACTGACGAGCGCGGATTCGGGGACCGCGGAAAATCCGATAACCTACTGCAAATACGGCGACGGAGACGTCGTGTTCAGCGCGGGCGTCCGGCTCGACGGGGAAAAATTCGAGCCGCTTGACGACGGGGACCGCGAGATGTTCCCCGAGAAATCCCGCGACAGGATAAAGCGGATCGATCTCAAGGAATACGGGATCGACCCCTCTTCCGTGACCCCGAACAACAGCGTGTTCGCGGGGAAAACGCGCCTCGACCTCGCGCGCTGGCCGAACAGAAATCCGAGCGGCAACGACGGGTTCATCAACTACTACGAAAGTCTCCACGAGGACGAATTGAGCATAACGCTCCATTCGAGCACCGTCAGAAAGTTCAAAAAATATCACAATATCGAAGATATGTATATGTCGGGCTATTACAAATACGACTGGTCGGCGTCCGAGGGGCCGGTGCTCTTCTACGACCGTGAGACCGGATATATCACGCCGACGATCAACGGTTACGGTCTTCATAAATTCAACGAGGAATACGCGCCGTGTCCGTACTTCTACTTTTTCAACATTCCGGACGAGCTCGACCGGACGGACGAGTATTATATTGACAGAAGGACCGGATATTTCTACGTAATGGATCCCGAGGGGGACTACAACGTCGCCCTCACCGGTCAGATGTTCTCTCTCAACAACGCCGACTATATTTCCTTCGTCGGACTCGAATTCTGTTACGGAACGGGCGATTTCATGAGAGCGACGGACGCGGATCATCTGACGGTCGACCTCTGCCGATTCCACAATATAAGAGGATACGGCTTCCTCATGGACGGCGATCACGCGACGTTCACGAACAATGAGTTTTACGACGTCGGAGGAAGAAACATCGACCTTCTGACGGGCGACAGAGAAACGCTCACGTCCGGCGAGTCCGTGATCGAGAACAATCTGTTCGAGCATTTCGGGTTCGTCAACAAGACGATGTCGCCGGCGGTCCGCGTCTGGGGATGCGGAGCCCGGATCGCGCATAACGAAATGTGCGACTCGACGAACAGCGCCGTCATCTACAGCGAGTCGGTCTGGCCGAGCAACTATATCACGGTCGAATACAACTATATCCACAGCGTCGTGACGCAGTCGACCGATTTCGGCGCGATCTACGCCGGGCGCAACCTTGCGGGTCACGGCTGCGTCGTGCGTTACAACATCGTCGCCGACGTCGGGAACCGCCTCGAGGGGCACAATTCGCTCGGACTGTATCTCGACGACAGCGAGTCCGGTCAGGAGGTCTACGGAAACATCTTTTACAATACCGCCAACCACGCGATCTTTACCAACGGCGGCCGTGAAAACAAGATCTTCAACAACGTTATCATCGAGCCCGAACAGAGCGCGGGTCCCGAGATCCTTCTCGGAGACTCGATGTATACGACGCTCGAGGAAATGACCGAGGGTTTTACAGAACCGATCGGGCAGGATGAGCGGATCATGATCCTCGAGCTCGTTCCCTTCAGAAACGAACTCTGGTCGTCGCGCTTCCCTCTGCTCTCAAAATACGTTTACGATCTCGGCGACATGGCTCCGTACGCCGACGATATCGACTGTCCGATCAATCCGTCGTACGACGAGATATTCGGAAACGTGATCGTCGCGACGCGGGAGCACATTGAAGAAGGCGTTCTGGATATGTTCACGGAACGCGTCGTCAGATTCGGAACGAGGATCGAGCCGAGCGCGGTTTATCCGATAAGCGAGAATCCGTTCTTCGCGAACCCGAACAAGGGAGATTACCGGATCGACCCCGAAAAAGCGGGATTTGAGATTCCGTACGAACTGATCGGCAGATATTGATCCCCCGCCGCAAACGGACCGCGGGGAGGCGGCCTTCGCCGGAACACCGGAGGGGGCGGCCTCCCCGCGCCGTTTTTCGGAATGATGTTGTTGAATTATCCTCTTTCATTTGATATAATAATCTCAACGAAAAAAGCCGAGGGGGAAATCCATTATGAAACGCTTTCTTTCCATTGTTTTCGCACTTTTGATGCTCGCGTCGTGCGTCACGGTCGCGACGGCGGCGAAGACGGGCTTTTCCGACGTCGGGGACGACCGCTGGAGCTCGGCGTCGATCAGATACGCCGTCGGCAAGGGTTACATGAAGGGCGTCGGCGGCGACAGGTTCGACCCCGAGGGGTCTCTGACCCGCGCGATGGTCGCCACCGTCCTGTGGCGGCGCGAGGGCGAGCCGAAACCGACCGCCCCGAGCGGCTTTTCCGACGTTCCGGCGGGCGAGTGGTACGCGGACGCCGTGGCGTGGGCGAAGGAAACCGGCGTCGTCAAGGGTATCACCGCGACGACGTTCGAGCCGGACGGCAAGATCACCAGAGAACAGCTCGCGACGATGCTGTTCCGCTTCTCGTCGTCCGCTCCCGTGTCCGTTCCCGAACGCGCCGACCTCACGCCGTTTTCGGACGACGAAAAAGTGTCCGAATGGGCGAACGAACCGCTCGGATGGGCGGTCGAAGCCGGTCTTATCAAGGGCACGGACGGAAACCGTCTCGCCCCCGACGGCGACGCGACGCGCGAGCAGTTCGCCGCGATAATCGAGCGGTACGACGGCACGTTCACGCTCAAATACAACACGCCCGTCGTCCGCTCTCACTACACCGAAAAGGAATATCCGCTCGTCGACGACGCCGATTTCTACGTCTCGACGACCGGCGACGACTCTGCGGACGGCTCCTTCGAGCATCCCTTCAGAACGTGGGAGCGCGCCCGCGACGCGGTGCGGACGCTCGACAAAACGGGGCGGAGCGGGATAAAAGTAGCGTTTATGGCCGGAAATTACGGTCCCCTCTCCGTTTCGCTCTCCGCCGAGGACTCCGGCACGCCGGAGTGTCCGGTCACCTACTGCAAGTACGGCGACGGCGACGTCGTCTTCTCGGGCGGCCTCGACCTCGCGCCGGAGGATTTCGGAGAGCTGACCGATAAAGAAAAAACGTTCTTCAATTCAAAATTCGTCGACCGGATCAAAAAAGCGGACGTCTCGTCCGTCATTGACTCCGGGATCGCCGCGGGCGACGTCATCGTGTTTTACGACGGCGGTCTCTCTGTCGAGGCGCGCTATCCGAACAAGTACAGCGACGGCTCGGATAACCTTCTCGCCGCGGCGAGCTATAACGACAGGGAATCCCTCACGATCTTCAATCCCCTCGTCGCAAAAAGGCTCTCCGGGTACGGCGAGCTCGCGTTCTCGACGATGAAGACGTACGGATACATAATCAGAGGGTACAGAAAAGACACGTTCACCGTCGGCGGATACGATCCGGAGACGTCCGTTCTCCGCATCGCCGACTGGGAGACGTCGGAATTCGGCGTTATGCGCGACTGGATGGGCGTCGACGGAAACGGGATAAAGCTCTGCATCACGAACGTTCCCGACGAGCTCGACTGCGAACACGAATACTGGATCGATCCCTCGACCTCGACGTTCTACGCGTACGATCCGGTCGGAGCGTACCATATCCCCGCGGGCGGCGATATGGTCGTGATGGACGGCGCGAACGACGTCGTCTTCCGCGGGCTCTCGTTCAGAAATTCCTCCGGCAGCTTCATCCGCGGCGATCTCTGCCACGGCGTCACGCTCGAGCTGTGCTCGTTCAGCTCCAATTCTTCGACGCGCGGCGTCAGCTTCAACGACTGTTCGCCCGACCGTCCGATGGATCTTTCCGTGAGAGAATGCGACTTCTCTCTCGCCTACGGTCATTCTCTCTACGTCAACGGCGGGTGCACGCTCGGGAACAGGTTCCTGAAGCGGTCGAACGTCGTCTTCGACAACAATTCCGTCTCGACCTCTAACCTCGTTTACGACGTCGAGTGCGCCGTCTATCTGCCCGACTGCTGCGGACTCGCCGTCTCTCACAACCTGTTCTCCGACACGTCCCGCGGCGCGGTCTCGTTCAGCCACTCGTACGACGTCATGGTCGAATACAACGTGTTCACCGGCGTTATGCAGAACTCCGAGGACGGCGGCGCCGTTTACTCCCACAAGTCCTCTGACGGATGGCACATAACTGTCAGACGCAATTTCTTCGATTATATGCCCTCGGCGGGAACGGGAACGTTCGGTTATTACGTCGACGACGACTCCTGCGGGGTTGAGATCTGCGAAAACCTGTTCTACGACGCGGCGTCGCCCGTAATGATCCACCTCGGGAGGGACAACTTCGTCCACGACAACGTATTTATCCACGGCGGAGTCTATTTCAGCGTCGGTCAGAGAAACGAGATCGACGAACTCGGTCTCGAGGGCGCCAAGAAGAGCGGCGGAGAATTCAGAAAGACCATGAACGGCTGGAACAAGATCTTCGGTTATATCGAAAAATACCCGGAATACAGAGCCGGGATCGAGAAATGGTGTCCCGAAGTTCTGAAATATCACCTCGATTACGACAACATCGACGATCCGTACTTCGTAATGAACCCCGTGAACACCGTAAAGGACAACGTGTATATCAACCGCAGCGGAGAAACGGACCGGCCGTCCGAAAAATATCTGGAGGCGTACGTCACGTACGAGGGCGGAAGGGGATACACGTTCGATGAGAACCCCCTGTTCGTCAATCCGACGACGGGCGACTACCGCGTCCCCGACACGGAAAACTTCCCGAACGTCGATTTTGAGAATATAGGAAGATACTGATCCCGCCCCGGCAGGGCCGCTTGATTTTTTTCGGAAATCGCGGAATTTTTCAATCTTTTTTCAATCCTTCTCTGTATAATTCGTGGTAGAGACAACGACAGAGAAGGATTGTTTTCTTAAAAAACAAAAGGAGAAACAGCCATGAAAAAAGTATTGCTGATAATATCGGCGCTCATTCTCTCCGCGTCGCTCGCCGCGTGCGGGGTCCTCACGGGAGAAACGAGCTCCTCCGCGGCGGGGACGGAAAGCGCGGCAAAAGCGGAAACCGCGGAGACCGCCGCCCCCGAGCCGGTCACGGATCGGACGATCTCCGCCGAAGAGGCGACGGGATCGTTTGAACTGACGACGGAGGACGGCGCGTTCACGAGCTCGGACGGCGTTTATACGATAACCTCCGCCGGGACCTACGCCGCGTCGGGTCTGCTCGAAGGACAGATCGTTATCGACGCGGGAGAGGACGACGAGGTCGTGCTGGAGCTTTCGGGCGCGACGATAAACAGCGGGGCCGACTCGCCGATCAAGGCGGTCTGCGCCGGCGCCGTCGAAATATCCGCGAAGAAAGACACGGAAAACGTGATAAACGATACCCGCGGCGTGAAAACGGCGGACGACGGAGACCCGGGCGAGGGCGCGATCTATGCGAAATGCGACCTGAAGATCAAGGGGAGCGGGACCCTCATCGTGAACGCGTCGTACAACAACGGCATACACACGACGAAGGATCTGAAAATACAGAAGCTCTCCCTGAAGGTCACGGCGTACAACAACGCGCTCAAGGGCAACGACTCCGTCACGGTCTCAAGCGGCGAGGTCGCGGCGATCTCGACGAACGGCGACGGAGTGAAGACCGAAAACACGGACGTCAGCAAGAACGGCGTAACAAGAGGCGACGTCACGATCTCGGGCGGCGCGGTCACCGTTTACGCCGCCGGCGACGGCTTTCAGGCGGCGCACGATTTCGTATTGACGACCGGCGAGGAGGGGATCGCTCCGACCGTTACGGTATATACCGGCTCGTACAGCGGGTACACCGCGTCGGACGCCTCGACGACCTCGTATAAGGGCGTCAAGGCGCAGAACGAGCTGAATATCGAAGACGGCGTCATCACGCTCGAAACCTACGACGACGGTCTGCACGCCGATTACGGCGCGTCGCTTGACGACGGGACGATGGGTCAGGGTACGATCAACATCTCGGGCGGAACGGTCAGCATGAGCGTTTACGCGCCCGAAAACAAGACCCCGGGCGGACGGGGAGGACCCGGCGGCTGGGGCGGTCAGCAGACCGTTTCGGGCGCGGACGGGATCCACGCCGACTGCGTCCTCAACATCTCCGGCGGCACGATAACCGTCGACAGCGCGTACGAGGGACTTGAAGCCAACGTGATAAACGTGACGGGCGGCAAAACGGTCGTCGCGGCGAACGACGACGGCGTCAACGCGACAAAGGGCGTCTCGACCCCCGCGATCATGGTGACGGGCGGGTATCTCGACGTGACCGTCTCCCCGGACGGCGACACCGACGGCATCGACTCAAACGGATTTTACAGGCAGACCGGCGGCGTCGTGATAACCAGAGGCCCGAACAATCAGAACATGGCGGCGATCGACGCGGATTCTTCCGTCTCCGTGTCGGGCGGCACGCTGATAGTGCTCGGCTACGGCAGAGTCAGCGCCTCCGCCGACGTCAGGACCTATTCGCTCTCGCTCCACTCGGCGGGAAGCCACACCGTCAATATCGGCGGCGAGACCTACACCTTCACGAACGCGAACGCCTACGGAAGCACGACCTGCTACAGCGACGCGACGGTCTCGTCCTGAACCGAATGAGGAAAGATCAATGAAGATTTTATTCGCCGCGCCCGACAGGGACCTGCTCGGGTGCTACAAGGAGCTGCTCGACGCCGACCTCGGAGAGACCGTCGCCGCGTTCGACGGGACGCAGGCGCTCTCCGCGCTTTTCTCCGAGAGCTTCGATATCGTTATCGTTGACCGCGGGATACCCCGCGTGGATTACAGAAAAATAATCGAGCGGGCTCACGGGAAAAGCGTTCCGGTCATCGTGCTGACGGACGCGCCCGTCGGGTCGCGGAGACTTACGGAGGAGCCGCTGCCGAACGAATGGCTGTCTTATCCGTTCACGCCCGGACGCGTCGCGGACGCCGTGCGGGACACGCTTGAAAAAGCGTCGTCGGCGGAGCGGATGGAGCTCGGGGACGTCGGGATCGACGTCCCGGGGTTCAGGATCGAAGGCGGTCCGCGGCTCACCCTTCGCGAGATAAACGTTCTCCTGTCCCTCCTGAACGGAGGGCGCGTAACGACGGACGACGGAGCGTGCGTCTGCGCTCTGAACGACAAGCTCGGAAGGATCGGCTCCCGGACAAGGATCAGATACAGAGCGGGGAAAGGATTTGAAACGGTGACCGAAAATGAATAAAGCCGAAAAGAAATTCAGACTGTACGCGATCCTCGTGATCTTTGTTCTCCTGACCGTTCTTCTGGCGGTGATAAACGGAGTGAACTTCACAATGGCGGCGGCCGACGCCGACGAGCTCACCGGGATGCTCGCCGACAGGCAGGGCGCTTTCGAGCACAAGGAAAACGCCCCCGACGGAACGGAGGCGCCGCCGAGAGACAAGGATTTCAGGATGGGTCCGATGGGTCCCGCCTCCCCCGAAATGAAAGCGTCCCTGCGGTATTTCACGATCGCGTTCTCCGACAAGGGAGAGACCGTCGAAACGGTCGCGTTCAACGTCTCCGCGGTGACGGAGGAGGAGGCCGCGGAATGGGCGAGGAGCCTTTTGAATCAGAAGACGGGCTGGACGAGGGGAACGTACCGTTACCGGGTCTACAAGGACCGCGGCACGACCTTCGTGACGGTCATAGATCAGGGACGCGAGCTGCTTCCCTCCTTCAGGATCCTGATCATCTCCGCGATCGGCGAGGCGCTCGCGCTCGCGATCGGATGGTTCGTTCTTCTCGGAATAAGCAGAAGGATATACGCGCCGCTCGAAGAAGCGGACAGAAAGCAGAAGAACTTCATAAAGAACGCAAACAAGGAATTCCGGATCCCGTTGACGATCATCGGCGGGGACACCGAGCTCACGGAGCGGAAATACGGACCGGACGACCGGACGCGCTCCATCCGCCGACAGCTCGGCAAGCTGAACGAGCTCCTCGACAAGCTCGGATCGGTCGGCGTTTTCGACGACGGGGATATGAGTCCCGCCGAGGTCCCGATCTCGGAGTACCTCGCCGCGGCTCTCGACCGCGAAGCGGAGGCGTTCGCCTCCCGCGGGCTTGAGCTTACGGCGGATATCGCGCCGGACGTGACGGTCAACGCCGACCCGGAAGCGATCGGCGGCGTGATCGACGAGATCGTCTGCAACGCGCTGAAATACGCTTTGTCAAGGGTCAGCTTCCGGCTGAGCGGGGAGAACGGCTACGCGCTCCTCGAAGCGAGCAACGACGCCGACCTTCCCGACGGCTCCGCGGATCAGGCGTTCGACCGGTTCACAACGCTTCAGAACGCAAAGGAAGACAGCTCGGGACTCGGTCTGTCCTCCGTGAAGCAGACCGTGAGGGCGCATAACGGACGGGCGTCCGCGTCGGTGTCCGAAGGGATCTTCACGCTCCGTATCACTCTCTGACCGCGGAGGTGGGATCATGGCGATCACGGTAATGCAGCGGGTCGAGATGAAATACCTGCTCGGCCCGGAACAGACGGATTTCCTGCGGGAACGGCTCAAGGGTCACATGGAGGCGGATCAGTACGGCAAGACCTCGATCGCCTCTCTGTATTACGACACGCCGACCTTCAGGCTGATCCGGACGAGCGTGGAAAAGCCGGAGTTCAAGGAAAAAATACGCCTGCGGTCCTACGGGCTCGCGACGGAGGAGTCCCCCGTGTTCCTCGAGCTGAAGCGCAAGGCGTACGGGACCGTGTATAAGCGGCGCGTCGAGACGACGATCCCGCTTGTGCGCAAGTTTTTCTCGGGCGAGGGCGACATCTGCGCCCCCGGTCAGATAAACCGCGAGATCACGGTCTTCCGCGACTTTTATAAAACGCTCGTTCCGTCGTGTCTTATCATTTACGACCGCACCGCTTATTACGAGCCGGGCGGAGACCTGCGGCTCACGATCGACGAGGACCCGCGCTATCGGGTCGACGATCTGACGCTGACGAAGTCGATGGACGGCGTCTCTCTTCTCGAAAAAGGGCGGACGGTCCTCGAGATCAAGGTACAGCAAGCGATGCCTCTCTGGCTCGCGGAGATCCTGTCGGAGGGCGGGATCGGCAAGGGGAGCTTTTCAAAATACGGAGAAGCGTACCGTCAGCAGCTTCTGAAGGCGCAAAACTTATAAAAAGGAGAATAGCAATGTTTGATTCGATTTATTCCGGGGCGGTAACGCCGTCGCGGTTCTTTATCATGGCGGGCGCCGCTCTCGTCGCCGGTTTTCTCTACGCGTGGATCATGAGCTTCCGCGTCCGCTCGACCAGACGGTTCTTCATCGTCACGGCGCTGATCCCGTTCGTCGTGGCCGCCGTCATCACCTTCGTCAACGGCAACATCGGCGCGGGAGTCGCGATCGGGGGCGCGTTCAGTCTGATCCGCTTCCGTTCGGCACAGGGGAGCGCGGACGAGATCGCCGCGATCCTCGTGGCGATGGGCTCCGGCATCGCGTTCGGTATGGGCTATATCGGTTACGGAGTCGTGATCCTTGTCGCGCTCGCCGTTTTGTTCATCCTCCTCGGCTTTGTGCCTTTGTTCGAACACAAAAGCATGGCGGAGGACAGGCTCCTGCGCATCACGATCCCGGAATCGCTCGAGTATAACGGCACGTTCGACGAGATCTTCGCCCACTATCTCAAGAAGATCGAGAACGCGGGCGTCAAGACGACCGGAATGGGAAGTATGTTCCGGCTCTCGTATAAGGTACAGATGAAGGATCCCGCCGAGGAAAAGGCGTTCATCGACGAGCTCCGCACCAAAAACGGGAATCTCGAGATCGCGCTTCTGCCGTATACCGAGACGCAGAATCAGCTCTGACGCGCTTAATACGAAAAAAGGAGGACGGCTCTTATGAAATCGAAGATCGCGGTCGTTCTTTGCCTGATCCTCTGCGCGGCGGCGCTTTTCGGCTGTGACTCCGGCAAAACGGAAGGCGAGCCCGCGGGCGGGCTTCGGGACGGCGACGGGGATCGGTCCGACGGGACCGACCGTCGGGACCCGCCGTCCTTCGGACCGCCCGGACAGTCCGTGGACGACGGGACGCCGCCCGACGGAGGACAGTTCCCGGAGCGTGACGGACAGACGCCGCCCGACGGAGAACGGTTCTCCGAATGGGACGGACAGACGCCGCCCGACGGAGAGCGGTTCCCGGAGCGTGACGGACAGACCCCGCCCGACGGAGGGCAGTTCCCCGGATGGGGTGAAGAAGGACGTCCGTCCGCGCCGGGCGGCTTCGGCGGGATGATAAACAACAAGACCTGCTCCGTCGTCGACTATATCCTGCAAAGGATCGAAAATATCAACGATCAACTGGGGGTATCTACCTTTAACCTAAACGCTTGATAAAAAAGCCGGCGTCTCCGCGCGTTTACGCCCGGAGACGCCGGTTTGTCACGGCCGGAGCTTTTTTCGGCCGCCTTTTTTCATTCCTTTAGGGTAACAGGAGCTATCCGAACCTGGTTTTGCGCGAACAGATCACATCAGTCGAATTCGTTCGACACCGCTGATCGCCGAAGTTGAAAAGCTCCTGCTGCGTTATACCCCTCGCAGGTAGGAAGCGCTACCTGCTTCGGGGTCTGCCTTGCCGGAACAAAAATCAGCTCCGGCAAAACTCTTCGACCCGAAACGGATGATTTTACGAGCAGATTTTCGCGCCGAGGACGCCGCCTTGCTA
>JAFSWB010000041.1 GCA_017444735.1 Clostridia bacterium
TCTTCGACCCGAAACGGATGATTTTACGAGCAGATTTTCGCGCCGAGGACGCCGCCTTGCTATCGCAAGGCAAGGACGAGAAACGAAAAGATGCCGTAAAGGCGCCGCTTCGGGCGGGTTCGGGTAACTTCTGTTACCCTAGCGTCGCCGATGGTTATGGTTTATAAGTTTATCCGGCCGGTAAATGCGTTTTCGGCGTGGTTTTTCCACGCCGAAAATCAGAATAAATCACTGTGTGTGCCGGTCCTTGTAAGGTAAAGGATCAATTCAGCGTTACTGATTTTATAAACCAGCAGCCAATCGGGCGTTATGTGACATTCTCTGCAATCGGCATAATCTCCGATAAGACTGTGATCTCTGTACTTTTCGGGCAAAACCTGCCCGTTTGCGAGCATTTCGATAACGTTTTCAAGCAGTCTGATGTCATATCCTCTTCTGACAATTCTTTTGAAATCCTTTTTGAACGTGGTCTCATACTTAATCGTCAGCATAGAGATCCTCCATCAATTCGGAAACTGAATGAAATCCCCTGCTCAAACCAACGCCGTTTCTGACGTTTTCAACGGCTTTTTTCGTTTCGTCGTTCGGAGTCTCCGTTGTGAGTTCAAAAGGTATCCTCTGTTCTCTTACGACAGTCCTTGCAAAAATATTGAATGCAGCGCTGACGGATAATCCGATTTCCTCACAAAACTTGTCAAAAGCGATCTTCGTCGCCTCGTCCATCCTGATATTAACGTTTGTCTGCGCCATTTGAAACCCCTCCTTTTCAACTCTGATTATAGTATAGTGCGCTTGCGCGCTTTTGTCAATAGTAATTATATCTATTTAATATTAATATCATTGACATTTCATAGAATCAGCATCGCGTCGCCGAACGAGAAGAAGCGGTATCTTTCTTTCACGGCTTCCTCGTACGACGCGAGCATCCTCTCCCGTCCGGCGAACGCCGAGACGAGCATCAGGAGCGTGCTTTCGGGCAGATGAAAATTCGTGATGAGCGCGTCGGTCGCGCGGAATTTGTAGCCGGGGTAGATGAAGATGCCCGTATCGCCCGAAAACGCTCTCACCTCGCCGCTGTCGTCGGCGACGCTTTCGAGCGTGCGGCACGACGTCGTTCCGACCGCCACGGTGCGCCCTCCGGCGCGCCGTCTCTCGTTGATGAGCCGCGCGGTCTCCTCCGTCACCGAAATATACTCCGAGTGCATCACGTGATCCCGTATCTTCGTTTCCTTTACCGGCCTGAAGGTGCCGAGTCCGACGTGGAGCGTGACGCGCGCGACGGCTACGCCCGAGTCTTCAATTCTTTCGAGTAGCTCCTCGGTGAAGTGGAGTCCCGCCGTCGGAGCCGCCGCCGAGCCCTCGGTCTTCGCGTACACCGTCTGGTAGCGTGCCGGGTCGTCGAGCTTTTCCTTGATATACGGGGGCAGGGGAACGGTGCCGAGCAGGTGGAGCGCCTCGTAGACCGTGCCGACGGCACCGTCGGTCGTGAATTTCACGGTCCGCGTGCCGCCCTCGCCCACCGAAAGGACGCGCGCCGTGAGAACGCCGTCGCCGAAAGAGAGCGAGTCGCCCGGACGGGCGCGCTTTCCGGGACCGGCGAGCGCCTCCCAGACGTCGTTTTCCGTCTGCTTCAGAAGAAGGAGCTCGACGGGCGCCCCGGAGGTGTCCTCCGTCTCGCCCTCCGCCGTCGCGCGGACGGCGCGGCGGCCGACGATCCTCGCGGGGATCACGCGCGTCTCGTTCAGAACGAGCGTGTCGCCGGGGCGGAGGTATTCGACAACGTCGGAGAATCTACGGTGCTCGACGCCCTCGCCGCCTCGGTCGACGACCATAAGGCGCGAGGAGTCGCGCGGGAAGACGGGAGTCTGCGCTATCAGCTCCTCCGGCAGGTCGTATCGGAAATCCGAGAGGGTGAGGTCCGTCTCGGGCAGTTCGTTTTTTATCATGACATCTGACTCCAAAAAAATATTGACATTCGCTCGTCGGTATGATAGTATATAGCCGAATATGAAAAAAGCAATATAATGGTAGAGGAGCGTTTCCGAAGAGTATCCCGACGCCGCGGCGGCCGCAATCGCAGATAAGACGACGGGGGAAAGGCGAGAAACGCCGAAGACGCGCCGCTTGCGGGCAGGCGCTTCTGGGCCGCGTGCCGAAAGGGCGCGGACTGTCACCGGGCGGCGCCCGGTGGAGGGCTATCTGTGTCGGTGCGTTCAGCACAATCTATTATATTACACAGAGAGCCGGTTTTCAACCGGTTTTTGCTTTTTCCGAGGGAGGGTTTGTTATGGGAAAATTCAATAAGGAAGTCGTTTTCAGAGGCGCGGGCACCGCTCTCATCACTCCAATGAGGAACGGAGCGGTCGATTATGAGGATTTCGGTCGGTTGATCGACAGTCAGATAAACGGGGGAATCGACGCTCTCGTCGTCGCCGGTACGACGGGCGAGGCGGCGACGCTGACGGACGAGGAACACCGCGAGGTGATCAAGTTCGCCGTCGAGAAGACGGCGGGGCGCGTTCCCGTCGTCGCCGGAACCGGCTCAAACGACACCGCCTACGCCGACGACCTCTCGGAATACGCGAGCGACGTCGGCGCGGACGCCGTTCTCCTCGTCACTCCGTATTACAACAAGACGTCCCCCGAGGGGCTCGTCCGTCATTTCATGTCGACGGCTGACAAGGTGAAGTGCCCCGTCATCCTCTACAACGTACCGTCGCGGACGGGTATCAATATCCCGCTTTCCGTCTACCGCGAGCTCGCGAAGCACGAGCGCATCGTCGCGGCGAAGGAGGCGTCCGGCAATATCAGCGCCATCGCGGAGATTGCCGCGGAGCTCTCGGACGACCTCGCTCTTTACAGCGGAAACGACGATCAGATCGTCCCGATCCTCTCTCTCGGAGGGATCGGCGTCATCTCCGTCCTCTCGAACGTCATGCCGCGCGAAACGCACGATATCTGTTATAAGTTTTTTGAGGGCGACGCCGCGGGCGCGCGCGATCTCCAGCTTCGGCTCCTCGACCTTATAAACTGTCTGTTCATCGAGACGAACCCGATCCCCGCGAAAGAGGCGTGCGCCATGATGGGGCTGTGCTCGA
This sequence comes from Clostridia bacterium, assembly GCA_017444735.1. Taxonomy (GTDB): domain Bacteria; phylum Bacillota; class Clostridia; order Oscillospirales; family CAG-272; genus RUG11130. The sequence goes on from JAFSWB010000041.1 coordinate 3,099, forward strand.
ACGAAATACGGCTTCCTCTTTGCAGGATGGAGGACGGGCACAGAGAAAAGCTCGCCGCCCTCATGAGAGCGCATGGGCTTATCCGCTGACGGCGGAAGGAGGACGTGTAAATGGATAAAATCAGGATAATTCTGTCCGGGTATCGCGGCCGTCTCGGCTCCGCCGTCGCGCGCGCGGCGGAGGAGCGCGACGGATTCGCCGTCGTCTGCGGCGTCGATCCGCGGGGCGGAGAGGAGGGATTCCCGACTTATTCGTCGCTTTCCGACGTTACGGAGGACGCCGACGTTCTGATCGACGCGTCTCACCACTCGGCGACAGCCGATCTTCTCGCGTTCGCTTCGTCGAGGCGGACGCCCGTCGTGATCTGCACGACCGGACACACCGAGGACGAGATCGACATGATAAAGAAAGCGTCCGGGTCGATCCCGATCCTGAAATCGCGCAATATGTCCGTCGGTATCAACGTGCTTCTCGACCTCGTGAGACGCGCCGCCGCCGCGCTCGGCGACGAGTACGACGCGGAGATCGTCGAAGCTCACCACAGAAAAAAGCTCGACGCTCCGAGCGGCACGGCTCTGATGCTTGCCGACGCGGTGAAGGACGTCCGTCCGTGCGCCGAGTACATATACTCGCGTAATGAGAGAAGGCAGGAGAGGGGCGACCGCGAGATCGGGATACACAGCATCCGCGGCGGAACGATCGTCGGCGAGCACAGCGTGATCTTCGCGGGCGACGACGAGGTCATAACGATCTCTCACAGCGCTGGGAGCCGCGATCTGTTCGCCTCCGGCGCGCTCCGCGCCGCGTCGTTCCTCGTCGGACGCGAACCCGGTTATTATACGATGGCGGACGCGGTGAGCGAATAAAAGATTTCACTTTTTTTGACGTTTGGCACACAAACGTCCTGCTTGCGCCGATATGCGGCAAAAAAACCGACTGAAATAAGGATAAACTTCCTTGCCTCAGCCGGTTTTTGTCAACTGTCCTTAAGAACGCCTTGCGTCCGCGGCTTTTTTTACTTCAGTTCCCAGAATCCGATCGGCGCGTTCTTTCTGTCGAACAGATACGCGTACTGGAGCCGCGCGTAATCGAGCAGCGCGTCGCGCTCCCCGTATTCCGAGATCGGGCGAAGCGTCCCGTCGCTGTCGGTGAACGCTTTCGCGTTTACCGTCGGATATTCCTTCATTAGATCGAGAAGGAATTTCTGCGACGCGGTCTTCGGTATCCCTCCGATATCGGCGACGACGGCGGCGAGGTAGTCGGCGCTCATGTCGGCGGGCGCCGTGTAATCGAGGTCGAAATTCGTCCATATCACGTACGGGGTGACGTATCGCGACTCGATATCGTCGACGCTTTCCGCGGCGAGCTTCCTTCCCGTCAGCTTCAGAAGCGGGTTCGCTACAGCGTCTCCCGGCTGATGATCGCCGAACATCACGATTATCGTTTTCTCGTCGGCGTCCCGGAAATACTCCACGAGCTTTTCAAACGCTTTGTCGGACTCCCTCACGAGCGAGAGATACGAGGAGACGACGAAGCTGTCCTCGAGACCGTTCACCGTAACCTCCGGCGTGAAGTTGTCGTACTTGTCCCAGTACCCGCCGTGATTCTGCATGGTGACGGCGAAGACGAAGAGCGGATCGTCCGACTCCTCGTAAATATCTATTATACTGTCGACGACCGCCTCGTCGGTCACGTAGTTCCTGATCTTTCGGGATCTCTTGAAGGTCGTGTCCTTTGAGGAATCGAGAAAATGAGTTTCGGAGAAGCCGAAAAACGGATAGATCTCGTCGCGCCGCCACCCGCCTTTATAGTACGGGTGCATACCGACGGTCCTGTAACCGAGATCGGCGAGCTGACCGGCGAGAGAGGGCGAGGAGCTCTTTACGAACTGCTGATACGGGATGCTCCCCTCTGGGAGAAATCCCATCGTGAGGCCCGTGAGAAATTCGAATTCCGAGTTCGGCGTGTTCCCGCCGATGACCGACATATGAAGTCTGCCCTTGACCGTGTTGTCCTCGAGCGAGTCGATAAACGGGAAATACGGTTCGTTCGTCTCGTATCCGGCGAGGTATTTCATCTCGGCGAGCGCCTCGTTCATGATGACGATCACGTTCGGACGCTCGCCCCCGTCAGTCCCGTCCGACTCGTAAAGCGACGCGGCGCGCGAGGCCGCCTCGGGCGAGTAGCCCGAGGGCTTCTCGACCGTCATATACCTGAGATTCATCAGGAACGAGACGGTAAATCCGTTCCTTTTGTATAACACGCCCGGCGTAAAGAGATACGGATAAAGGCCGAAGCGTGAGATCGCGTCGTCCGTTCCGATATACGCGACCGAGCCCCCGAGCATCGCGGCGGCGAGGACGGTAGCGGCGGCACGGATATACCATTTGCCGAGCTTCAGCCGGATCCCCGCGAAGAGCGAGAGCTCGATCACGAGAAATCCGAGCGCGGCGACGAAGACGAGCTTCATCGGCAGCTCGAGACGGTACGCCGAGACGACGGTCGCCGCCGTCCCCGCGGACGCGAGGTCCCACGGGAAGAGCGGGGAGCTTCTGAATATCGTCGTGTAGTAGCTTATGAATCCGAAAATGAGGTGAATGACGGCGACGGCGGTTATCCCCGCCCACGTTCTGCCCGTCAGGAGGGCGACGGTCGCGGCGAGAAGATAATAGACGACGAGATTGAGCGCTATTATCTCCCACTTGATCGAAAACGGGTCGTGCGTCAGAAATTCGACGAGGTAAAATACGGCGAACGGCAGCGCCGCCGTCACGATCCAGCGAAAAACGAGCGGCGGTTTTTTGCCGAGGAACAGTCTTATGACCGCGAGCGCCGCGCAGACGATCGCCGAGGCGTGGATCACGATGACGAAAGGCGCGTCGCCCTTCGAAAAGCCCGTTCCGACCGCTCCGACGATGAAAAGAGCCTCGATCGCCAGCGCGCAGAAAGCCGCTCCGACTATCCGGGCGATCAGCGCGGGCGTTTTCATTTTCTTTGTTTTTTCAGCCATTGGATCAAATCTCCGTGAGTTTCCCTATTCGACAATAATACTAAACCTCAAATGTTAATAAATCAAGTCGTCAGAGCCCCGTTTTAACAAAGGCGAACGTATCCTTCATTTTGCTCGGGGTATACGGGTAAAAATCGTCGGGTCCGACGGACATCGGCTCGGCTTTTTCAAGGTGATGCGGCCCGAGAAGGTTTCTGTTGCCCGCGACGATCTCGAGGCGGAGCGTATTTTCGCCCTTTCTGACGAAGCGCGTCACGGGTACGGTGAAATCGCCCCACATAACGGTCCCCGCGCGTTCGCCGTTGACGAACACCCTGACGAGCGCGGCGCGCGGGAAGGGAAGAACGACGGCGCGCGGAACGTCGGCGTCCTCCGCCGTGAACTCGCCCTCGAGACACAGATCTCCCCTGAAAAACGGGAAGCCCTCCGCGACGATATCAGAGCCGCTCACCGTCCCGGGCGCGTCCTTTATTACGAAAGGACCCTTCGTCACCGTCGCGCGGTCGGGCGCGTCGGCTAACCCGCTCTTTGAGTAAACGCCGAATTTCCCGGTCACGTAGAGATACCCGATCTCGTCGTCCTCACCCGACGCGAGCCCCGAGACAGACACGGCGTTTTCGCCCCGTTCAAGCGCTCCTCCCGCGTGATATACGGTAAACGAGCGATCGAGCCACCACTCGTCCGGCGACGGCTGAAGGAGCGTTCCGTTGAGACGAACGGTAACGCGGGGAGAAAACTCGGTCACGATCCTGACGTCGCCGAGCGCGGCGGGATCGGCGTCGACCTCGAACCGATATTCGACCGCCGCGGACGCGGGATCGGAGAGCGAAAAAACTCTGTCGTTCGCGAAATAAACGTGAGCGGGGGCGGTCCTCTCGTCTTTTGTCACGACGGCGCATTTTTCGATCATGAGCGCGTTGTCCGCCGTTCCGTCGGCCACGCGCCAGACGGCGGGGAGCTCGATCTTTTCGTACTCGCGCGCGCCTTCGCACGGCTTTTCATCCGCCTTGACGCTGACGGCGATCATGCGCGACTGCATCGGCAGGAAGGAGAGGGAAAGCGTCACCCTCCCGTCCGGCGAACAGGCGAGCTTTTCGGAGGAGCCGTCCGGGAAAACCTCGTCGGCCTGCGCTCCGTCCGCCGAGAAGACGATATCGTGCGCGCCGTCCTTCGAGGTGTTTATGAGGAAGTAAAGGCGGACGCCGTCGTGATCGAAACGGCGGGAGGTCACGTGAATGAACCGCGCTCCGTCCCCGTCGATACCGGCGCACCGGAACCCGCCCTCGTCGGCCGCCTTCACGATCGCGTCGGCGGTCGGCTCGCAGGGCGCCGCTTTTTCGATGAGCGGGGAGAGCGCGTCCTCCGACGGGACCCCGTCGATGAACAAGGGAAGCCGCCCGAGAGAGATCAGCCGCCCGCCGCTCCCGACGAAACTGAGAAGAAGGTCGACGGTCGTCCGGTCGAGCCCGTAAAGGGACGGCAGGATAACGGTATGGTACGTTTTTTCTCCGATCGTGAGCGCGCCGTCTTTTGCGGACCCGTGCCGCCTTATCAGCCGCTCGTCGCCGAAGTGGAAATCGACGTGCGCGTCGGCGAGGGCGAGAACGGCGAGGTTGAATTCGTCGTCGAAGTCCTGCTCTGAATTTATGTCGGTCCCGTTGAACCTGATCCACAGCGAGTGCATCGGGTGAATGAGGAGCACGTCGGGATCCCACGATCCGGAACGGAGCATTTTCGCCTCGCGCGATACGGCGTCGATAAATGCGCCGTAGTCCTTCCACCACGGGGACTGATAGAAGATCGACGGCGGATAATCCGCTTTTCTGCGTCCTCTTATCGTATACCCTTCGAGGTGCTGGCAGAGAAGGCCGACGCCGTACATCATCTGCCAGTCGAAGAGCCATTTCATCTCACAGAACGAGACGTCCCACCCGGAGAGGGCGAAGGTCTCGCTTATCGTGTTTTCGGAGCCGAGCTGAGCCGCGGCGGAGCCGAGCTGAAGCGGCGTGACCGGGAGGCAGTATCTGCCGGTGATATGCTCGCGCGCCGGGTCTCTTCCGAGCCAGTCGATTCCGGGAACGTGCATGAATTCGTAAAGGGGCATGATCCCCGCGGTGCAGTGCATCTGGCAGAGAAGGTTGTCCTCCATCATCCCGTGACCGGTGAGGCGGACGCCGTGCTCCCCGCACCAATCGTATATCGTCTTGCCGAACGACTCGACGTAAAGATCGTTGACGACCGACCAGAAGTCGTGGCGCACCTTTTCGGCGCCCTCCGAGTCGAAGAAGAGAGCGGGGACGTGATCCGAAACGGAATACCCGTGCCGTTCCCGGAACGTCCTGTCTACGGCGGACGACCACGGTACGCGGCAGAGGGAATACTGAGGCTCGTCGGTGAAAAAACCGCCTGTCAGCCCGCCCTCGAACAGCTCGGGACACTCCGACAGATACTTTTCGTGCGTCAGTCCGATGAACGCCTTCACCGCATCCGGGTTGAGAACGTCGATGTATGAGCCGTCCGAGAAATACACGCCGCAAAGGACGCGCTCGCCCTCGCGGACGCCGTCCGTGTCCCCGACCCTCCGGTACGATCCGTCGTCCCTGACGGCGAAAGTCCCGAGGACGGGCGCGCCGTCCGTGCTGTCGGGTTCTCTCATGCGGAGCCACGAAACCTCGTATTCGGGGTGCGCCTTCACGACCGCGCCGCCCGCGGAACCGCTCGGCCAGCCTTCCTCGTCGTAGCACCAGGGGACTATCCCCTCTTTTTTCGCCTCGTCGGCGGCGGCTCTCACGGCGTCGAACCACTCGTCCGACAGATATTCCGTCAGAAGGCCGTCGCGGGCGTGCATGAAAAAGCCGCCGTGACCGACCCCGGCCATCTCTCTCACCTGACGCCGGAGCTCGTCTTCATTCAGTTTATCGTTCCACGACCAGAACGGCAGAGAGCCGAACTCCCTCGCCGGGCCGCTGAATTTCTTTATAAAATCGGCAAACATTGCGTCACCTCCCGCTTTATTTTACCATAAAGCGGAAAAGAATAAAAGAGAAAAGGGCCGCCGGCGCTCAAAAATAACTTGAAACGAGCGGCGCGTCATGGTAAAATATAAACGGAAATCAAATAACCGAAAGGAATTTTGAAATGACTGCTCAACAGCTTTTTGACGAACTGAAGAACGGAAAGGTGAAAAAGGTCATAATCGACGGCGATTACAGCGCCGAGATCGACGACCAGTGCGCCCTCGTTTACTGCCTCGGATCCGAAAAGATCGACGTGATCGGAGTCAACGCCGCGGCTTTCTACGAATATCCGGTCGCCGTCGATACCGAAGAGGTCATGATACGCAGCTACAAGGAGATCGAGCGCGTTTACGACTATATCGGTCTTACCGGCGACGAGCTTCCGTATTTCGAGGGAGCGCGCTCGCAGATCACGAACAATCCCGATCACGGCCCGTCTGACAGCCCCGCAGCGAGGAACATAATAAAGGCGGCTCACGAAAGCGACGAGAGGGTCTACGTCATCGTGACCGGTCCCTGCACCAACGTCGTATCGGCGTATCTTCTCGATCCGTCGATAAAGGACAATATCGTCGTCGTATGGGTCGGCGGACTCGCCCTCGAGAACGAGCACGCTTTCGAAACTCACCACGAGTGGAACATCTGCGCGGACGTCGAGGCCGCGAAGATCCTTCTTCGCGAGGATATCCCTCTCGTGTTCCTCCCCTGCGAGCCGCACGGGACGGCTGACATTCATATGCCGTTCCGCGATTTCGGACTGATAAAAGGGGACAACAGAGGCGCGGAGTTCTTCCGCTGGATCCTCCCGTCGAAGGAGGTTGACGAGGAGAAATACAAGACGAAGATGAAGGTCATGTGCGACCTCGCCGGTCCCGCCTCCGTCATCGACCCGTCGATGATGCGGATCAGCATAATAAAAGCGCCGATCGTCGAGGACGGGCCGAAATACGTCCTCGATCCGAACGGACGCGAGATCCTCTACGGGATCTATCCCGACTCCGACAGGATCACGGCGGATGCCCTCAGGTGCATCGAAAAATTCGTCAACAGATAAAAAGGAACGCGGTCCCGCGAGGGACCGCTCTTCTTTTTGCGAATATTTCCTCTCCCCCCGTCACATAATAAAATAATAAACGCCGGTTTCGGGAGGGGTGCGCGGTGAAGGGGAACGACGACGGGCTGAAGAGGACGGCTCTCTCTCTTTTTGTCGCCCTTGCGGTCGGCTTTATCGCGTGGTTTTTCGTAAAGTACGCTCTTTTCGCCGTCGTTCCCGTCGTGATATCAGCCGCCGTCGCCGCGCTTCTCCGACCCGCGGCGACCCTCTTCTCGAAGAGGACGCGGATACCGTATCGCGTCTGCGGCGGAGCCGTTTCCGTCGTGACGATCTTCGTCGTCGGCTTCCTCTCCGTCATCGTCACGGCCAAGCTCGTCGGCGAGCTCGGCGGATTTCTCGGCGGCCTCGTCTCGGGGCTCGAAAAAGAGGACAACGTACTCCGACGGGTGATCGACCTCTTCGTCAATCTGAGAGAGCGGATACCGATCTTCGACAAGCTCGGCTCCGCCGTCGGTGAGGACGCCGCCGCGCGGATCTACTCGGCGGTGACCGATCTGATCAGAAACGCCGCGCAGGCGCTCTCCGCGAAGACCGCCGCTCTGGCGGGGAGCCTCGTTTCGGCTCTTCCCGGAGCGCTTTTCGCGTCGACCGTCACGGTAGCCGGGACCTACTATCTGACGACGGACAGGGAAGGGGTCAAAAACGGTTTTTTCGAGCTTCTTCCGCCCGGCGTGAGGCGGTCGCTCTCCCGCATGAGAGGCGGGATGAGGGGCGGTCTTTCCGGGTATCTGCGCGCGTATCTCGCCATAATGGTCGTCACGTTCTGCGAGCTTTTCGTCGGTTTTATCGTCCTCGGCTTCCGGTATTCGTTCCTCATCGCCGCTGCCGTCGCGATCGTCGATATCCTCCCCGTCCTCGGGTCGGGGACCGTCCTTTTTCCGTGGGCGACCGTCCTCTTTCTGATCGGAGACTTCAAAAGAGCGATCGGCCTTCTCGTCCTTCTCGGCATTATGTCCGTCGTGCGCCAGATAATCGAGCCGAAGCTTCTCGGAAAGTATATGGGTCATCACCCGTTCGTGTCTCTCTTTTCCGCCTATCTCGGCTTTACGCTTCTCGGCGTACCCGGGCTTATCGCCGCGCCCGCCGCGATCTTCGTTCTGAAATACCTGTTTTCGAAAAATGAAAAAAAGCCGGTCACGAAATATCCGTGACCGACCTTTGCGTATTTCAGTTTGCCGACGACCGATAAAGAAACGTGACGATTTGCGCGCGGGTACATATTTCATCCGGCGAAAAAGTCTTCGCGCCCGTTCCTACAGTGATTCCGTTCTCGACCGCCCAAAGGACCGCATCCCGGAAATAGTCTGTTTTTTTCACGTCGGTGAACGGACATACGCCGTTCTTCGGCTCCGGCTTTCCCGCCGCCCGCCACAGGAACGCGACGATCTGGCCTCTCGTGCACGTTTTGCCCGACGAAAACGTGGTGGGGGTTGTCCCTACGGTGACGCCGTTCTCGACAGCCCATATTACCGCGTCCTGTACGTAAGGCGGGATCATGTCGACAAAAGGATGCTTTGCGCTTTTCGGAGCGGGGCTCCCCTGCGCTCGCCACAGGAACGCCACGACCTGACCGCGCTCGCATCCGTCGTCCGGGGCGAAAAGCGCGCTTCCGACGCCGGCGGTGATCTCGTTCTCCGCCGCCCAGACGACAGCGTCGCTGTAGTATTCGCCGTCGGGGACGTCCAGAAAATGCGGACGCGGATCTCCCGACAGCTTTATGAATCGGAGCTCAGCGCAGTTCCGGAACGCGTTTTTGCCGACGGATCCGAGCGTTTTTCCGAGCGTCAGGTCCGTAAGAAAATGGCATGATTCAAATGCGCTGTCACCGACTGTCCCGACTCCCTCGGCGACCGCTTTCCGAAGCGAAACGCACCCTTTGAACGTTTCGGGACCTATATTCGTTATACCCGCGGGAAGAGTCAACGCTCTGATGCTGGAATAACTGAACGCGCCGTCTCCGATCTCGCGGAGTCCGTCGGGAAGGGTTATATTTTTCAGCCCGCAGCTTGTAAAAGCGCCTTCTCCGATCTTGCGAAGAGATTCGGGAAGAGATATTTCTTCAAGCGCGAGGCACATATTGAAGGCGTTGGCGCCTATCGTTTCGACCCCTTCGGAAACGGTGACCTTTTTGAGATAACTGCAGTAAAGGAAAACGTCCGCCGGGATCTCCGTTATGCTTCCGGGAAAATCGAATTCCTCGATTTTCGAGCATTTAAACGCACCGTCGCCGATCTTAAGAAGGCCATCCGGCAGGACGATCATTTTTACATTTGCGCCGGCGAACGCCCCGCTTGCGATTTCTTTTGCCGTTTCGGGAACAGTGTAAACGTCTTCCGTAAGGGTGGACGGGTAGTCAAGAAGCCTGTCGAGATCGCGGCTGAACAGGACGCCGTCGACAAATACAAACCGTTCGTTTTCTCCGCCGAAGGTCAGCGATTCGAGAGGAGCGCATCCTCTCAGCATATTATGATTGAATTCCTCAAGAGAAGAGGGAAGGACGATCGATTTCATACTGTCGCATCTGTTGAAGCAGTCGTCTCCTATCTCGGTAACCCCGTTCGGGATGACGACGCTTTCAAGCGACGTACAGTCTGCAAACGCGTTTTCTTCGATTTTTTTCAGCGATCCGGGAAGCGTTATGTCGCGGAGCGATGAACAGAGAATGAACGCTCCGCTTCCTATCGTCTCTACCCCCTCGGAGACAACGACTTTCTCAAGCGATTCGCACCAGCAAAAAAGTTGATCGGGGAGCCTCTTTAGAGTCCCCGGAAAGACGAATTCTTCAAGCGCCGTCCCGCTGAACGCCTCGAGGCCGATTTCCTCGATCCCGTCGGGGAGCGTTATGCTTTTCAGACAACTGTCTTCAAACGCCTTATCGCCTATCTTTTTCAGACCTTCGGGCAGAGTGATCTTCTTGAGTTTTGTTCCTTCAAACGCCCGATCTCCGATCTCTTCTGTCGTGTCGGGCACGGCGTACGTCTCGTCGGTCCCGTACACGGGATAGTATACGAGCTTTTCAAGATCACGGCTGAAAAGGACCCCGTCGACGAAGCGGAAATGCTCGTTTTCTCCTCCGAAGGATACCGATTCGAGCGCCGGACAGTCGGTGAATATATGATGCTCAAACGATACGAGCGAGGAGGGAAGGACGACGGTTTTTAACTTTCTGCAGAGATGAAAGCAGTAATCTCCGACGTGCGTCACTCCGTTCGGGATAACGACGCTTTCGAGCGATTCGTCGGATGAGAACGCCGAGCCGAGTATCGTCGTGAGGGTGGAGGGAAGAGATACTTTTTTAAGATTCCTGCACGAGCTGAACGCGCCGGAAGTGATCGTCGTCACGCCTTCTTCTACTCTCACTTCAACGACGCCGGGAAGACAAGACATCGGGCTTTCGCCACGCCCGCTTCCCCATCCGAAATCCTCCCACATCGGTCCTTTCCCCGAAACGGTCAGGATCCCGGTGCTTTCGTCGAAAGAAAACCAAACTTTTTCACCGACTTTTCCGGTCCTCGTTTCCGCTTCGGCGGGGAGGACAAAAAGGACGCTCAAAAGACAAAGGATCAGGATGATCGCGGCGATTTTCCGATTTCTTTTCATTGTCTTTTCTCCTTTCAATAATATGAGAAATACGTTACCTCGCTGCCTTCAAAAGCATTGCCGAAGACCTTTTCAATGCTGTCGGGCATACTGATTTTCTTTATTTTTGAAAACGCAAACGCGGGGGAGCGGATCTCACGGACCGTCGCCGGGACGACGTATTCGTTTCCGTCAAAAGCGGGCGGAAAAGCGATCAGAACGTCCTTGTTTTTGCTGAAGAGGACTCCGTCCTCCGACGTATAATTCGGGTTGTCGCCGCTGACGTTGATCGATCTGAGCTTTGTACACTGATAAACGTCCCAGACGTCTGTTGAGACGAGAGTTGACGGAAGATCCAGCGTCTCAAGTTCGGGTGAATTGATAAAGCAGTAAGGGCCGACGCTCACGACGCCTTCGGGAACCGTGATTTCCCTGACGCCGGAGGAAATGAACGCCCGTTCTCCGATCGAGACGAGAGTCGCGGGTAAAGTCACCTCCGTGAGATTGGGGCAGTAAGCGAACGCACAGTTTCCGATCGACGTCACCCCGGGTTCTATCGTGACCCGGCGGATGTTTTCACGCCATTGTCTGACCCACGGAGACGCCTGCCGGAGTTCACCCCTGCAATCCTCCGCATAATCGAGCCAATAGTCCCACATCTGTCCTGTCCCGGAGACTGTGAGCGACCCTGAGTCGATATCGTACGAGTAGGCGAGACCGGCGCCGCACGTTCCCGTCACAACGTCCGGCTCGGGGGAGCTGTGCGGCTCTGATGCGGATTTATCATTGACGGCGTGCTCTTGTTTGACGACAGTTTCGGGGTCAAACGCCGTTTCCGGATCTGTTTCTTTTTCAAAAAGCGGTTCTGACGGGGATTCGGATACCGGTTCCGTTTCCGACTCTGTTTCCGATTCAGTCCCGCTTTCCGTTTGATCCTCCGCTTCGCTTTCGGACGCGGATTCCGATTGCGTCTCCGGTTCGCTCGCGCTTTCGGCCGCGGATCCCGCCGTTACGGACGGCGGAGCGGCGTCCGTTTCATCGGGAACGCCCGGACTCGCCGCTTTGAAAGAGATAACGGAACCGGCGGCGATACAAATCAGTACGGCGACAGCGATCACGACGGTTCCGCGCTTTTTCCGCCCGCAGTCCATTATCATGCGAAATCTTTTCTTTATTCCTTTTTTTCCGCTGACGAACTCGGTCGTGAGCGCGGTCCCTAGCCCCGATTTTCTTCTTTCTTTGATCACGGCGAGGACCGCCGCTCCGTATTCGGTACGCTCTTCCTCGCTGTGTCCCGAAAGAACGCGCTCGTCGCAGGAATATTCCATTTCCCGGGTCATCATAAATACGGCAAGGTACGCCGCGGGATTCAGGAAATTGACGCTGACGCACAACTCTCCGAGCAGCTTCAGATAAAGGTCACCGCGCTTGTGATGAGTGAGCTCGTGCCGGATAACGTTTTCAAAGCGGGGAGAGGTCATCACCGATTCCGTCAGAACGATCTTTTTCTTGAAGAAACCGCAGAGGATCGGTCCGGACACCCGATCGGACACGAAAAGCGCGGGAGCTTTTTTTATTCCCATTTCTTCGGCGGCGCGGCGAAAGATACCGACCGCGACAGCGTCCGGTTCCCTGAGGGAGCGCCGTATCTTTTTCATCGTGACGTTGTAACCGATAAGCCGGATGGCAAAGATCGACGCGGCGGCGGCGGAGTACGCCGCCGTAAACAGGGACGCGGGTGATAAAGACCGCGGCGATGTTCTCCCGGCTGTCGGCGCGGACGACGCGCCGCTGTGAACCGCGGACGGGGAAACCGGCGAGGAAGAGGGGGTATTGACTGTGGAAGAAGACGCCGAAAGAGATGACGTGTCAGCCCTGTCCGCCGTCTCATATCCCGCTTCGGTCGGCGCGGCGGGCGTCTCAAGCGTCATAAAAGTCGGGAACAGCGTCAGGGGAATACACATCCTGACGACGATGACCGCCCATATCGCGTATCTGCTCGCGGAGGAAAAACGGTTTTCCGAAATGTGCGACAAAAGGAGCAAAAGCGCCGTCGCCGCCGCCGTCGAGAGAGAGAACGCCGCAAAGTTCAGTATGGCGTTCATTTTTCCGACCTCTTCTTTGATCTGAGGATATCTTCAAGTTCGGCGATATCCTCGCGGGATAGGTTATCGGTCTCTGCGATGTTCAGAACAAGCCTTTTCCACGAACCGCTGAAAAGCCGGTCGACGAGACCGCTCGTCTCCGAGATCGCGTAGTCGTTTTCCGCGACGAGCGCCGTTATCTGCTTGTACGTGACGGGTTCGTCGACCTGCTCGATCGAAACGAAACCCTTCGAGGCGAGCTTATCCGCGAGTATGTACACCATCGGCTTCGTACACGGGCGATAACGGTTCAGAACGCGGTGAATCTGCGTCGCCGACGAGGGACCGCCGAGCTCCCACAGAGCGCGCATCAGGTCAAATTCCGCAGGTGACAGCGAAGCGTTGTTCTCCGATTTTCTTCTCACGATAAAACCTCTCATTCTGCATTTAATTTATTCTGACCACATTTTAATATTAATTAAATTACTTGTCAACCCTTTTTGAAAAGTTTTCGCCGAAAAAAACCGGCGCGGATCACGGCTTTCGCCGCCCGCGCCGGGAGATTCTGCGTTTTATTTTTTTATCTCATAAATGTTTCTCAGCATTTTTTCCGTCCCCGGCGCGAACGCTCTTTCGTCGCCCTTTCCGTATTTCAGGATCTCGCGGACGTACGTAGAGGAGACGTGCATATATTCGGGCGAGGAGGGAAGAAGGACCGTCTCGATCCCGGGGCCGAACCGTCTCGTGATCTCCGCCATACCGAACTCGCAGTCGAAATCGGTCGCGTTGCGAAGGCCTTTGACGATGAACCCGGCGCCGCACTCGCGGGCGGCGTCGACGGTCAGACCGCGGAAAACGCGGGCGTCGACGTTTCCGATCCCTTCCTTTTCAAGCTCGCGGATCGCGGCGTTCACCGCGGCGAGCCGTTCCTCGGCGGAAAAAGTGCCCGTTTTTTCGCTGTTGACGAGGATCGCGACGGTCACGCCGTCGAAAATCGCCGCCGCGCGGCGGATGACCTCGAAGTGTCCCGCCGTTACGGGGTCGAAGCTCCCCGGTACGATAGCCCTTTTACTCATTTTCTCCGTCCTTCCCTCCGAGCGACAAAAGCGTCACGCGCGTTCTGCCGTAGATTTTGGTTTTCAGTATCGTGTACGCTCCGGCCGCGGCGCGGTCGCCGGAGAAAACGTCCCCGATCACCGCCTCGTCCGACAGGAGCGTCTCTTTCTTGCTCTTCGACGGCTTTCCTCTGAAGCCGGTGTCCGACTCCGTGACGATAATACCGCCGTCCGACAGGATCCCCGCCTTGGCGATCCCGGCGAGCGAGTCGCGCAGGAGCGCCGTGTTGTACGGCGGGTCGAGGAAGATGAGATTGAACTTCTCGCGCCCCGCCGCTCCGCGCAGGAACGCCGCGTAATCGGACGTCGAGACGCGGCACCTGTCAAAGAGCTTTGTTTTTTTTGCGTTTTCGATGATGATCGCCGTCGCCTCGCGCGAGGAGTCGACGATGACCGCTTTTTCCGCGCCGCGCGAGAGCGCCTCGATCGCGAGCTGACCCGACCCTCCGAACAGATCGAGGACCGTTCTGCCCTCGAGATCGAACTGGATCATCGAGAAGATCGCTTCCTTGACCTTGTCGGACGTCGGTCTCGTCGCGTCCGAATCGAGCGTCGCGAGCTTTGCGCCGCGCGCGCTTCCCGTTATTACTCTCATTCCTTTTTTCCTTTCCCGTCGAAATATGATCTCACCGCCTCGGCGTCGCGGCGGCTGACGCCGCGCGCCCCGGCGATTTCCTCGACCGTGGCGGCTTTTATCGCGTCGAGTTTTTTGAAGTGCAAGAGAAGAGCTTTCGCCTTCGCGCTCCCGATCCCGGGTATTTTTTCGAGAGACGACGTTCTGAGCGTTTTTCTCTTGGCGTTTTTCATTCTTCCTATGGAATATCTGTGGACCTCCTCCTGAAGTCCGTAGATGAATCTGAAAACGTTCTCGCGTTTCGAGATATCGCACTCGCCCTCGGGAGTGACGAGCGTTCTCGTCTTGTGAAAATCGTCCTTTACCATTCCGAAGACGGGGATATGCGGGAATCCCGCGTCCGCGAGCGCCTCGCGGACGACGGAAACGTGACCCGCGCCGCCGTCGAGAAGGATGAGATCGGGCTCCGCCGCCATCCCGGAATCCGCTCCCGGTTCAATGTGGGAGACCCGCCGCGTTATCGCCTCGCGCATCGAGGCGTAATCGTCCGGGGAGTCGAGTCCTTTTATGAGGAAGGCGCGGTATTCGCTTTTTTTGAGTTTTCCGCCGATCGCCGTCACCATTCCCGCGGTCACGTGCTCCGATCCGAGATTCGATCTATCGTACGCCTCGATCCTCTCGGGGAAGACCTCGAGAGAGAGCAAGGACGAAAGATCGGCGAGCGTCTTCTCCGCCGCGCGGTTTCCCGTCACCTTCGACGCGGCGTGACTGGCCGCGTCCGATACGACCATATCGCAGAGATACCGCGACGCGCCGCGTTTCGGCGTGCGGACGGCGACTCTGCGGGAGGCGAGCGAGGAAAGATACTCCTCGAGCTCCGCCGTATCGCTGTCCGAGAGCTCGAACGAGAGAAGGATCTCGCGGGGGATGTACTCTCTGCCTCTGTAAAGCGAAACGATGAAGGACGACATCGGCGACTCGTCCGTCGCGCCATCCGCGGCGGTCAGGGCGTTGTCGTCAAAGAGAAAGTGCTCGCTGTCGGCGACGCACCCGCCCCTGATATAGAATACCGACGCGCTGTCGCGGTTCGCCGGGGTCGACGAGGCGGTCGACAGACCGATCACGTCGCACTCCACGTCCGGCGATCCGACCGTCTTCTGCCTTTCCTTCAGTTTTTTTATCGCCGCGAGCGTGTCGCGGCAACGCGCCGCCGACTCAAAGCGGAGCGCGGCGGAGTGGTTTTCCATATCGCGGCGGAGCGTCCGTTCGACCTCCGCTGTGTCGCCGCGAAGGACGGAGACAGCCGCGTTTATCGCTTTCCCGTACTCCTCCGGGCTGACCTTTCCGGTACAGACGCCGAGGCATCTTCCGATCTGATAGTTTACGCACGGTCTTCCGCGCCCGATATCGGCGGGGAACTTCTTTTTGCAGGAGGGGATGCCGAACGCCTTCTCGACCGACGATATCACCGAGAAAACGGTCGACGTCGACGAATACGGACCGAAGTAAAGCTCCCCGTCCGCGGCGCGCCGCCGCGTCATAATGACGCGCGGGTACTCTTCCTTCACCGTCACTTTCACGTATGGATACGATTTCGCGTCCTTCAGCTTGATATTGTATCTCGGAGTATGCTGTTTTATGAGCGAATTTTCCATCGCGAACGCTTCCATCTCCGTGTCGCAGGTGATGAAGGAAAAATCGCAGACGCTCGACGCCATCCGTTCCGTCTTTACGTCGTGCGTTCCGTGAAAATACTGCGAGACCCGGTCGCGGAGAGAGCGGGATTTGCCGACGTATATCACCTTTCCCGCGGCGTCTCTCATGATGTATACGCCCGGTGAGCGGGGAAGGGACGACGCTTTTTTTCTCAGCGCCGCGAGGTCTCTTTTCCGTGAGGGAGTGTTCACTTCAGATCCTCCGAATCAGAAATAAACAGAGCGAGGGCGCGGTACGCCTTCGCTCCGGTCATGCGTTATTTTTCCCGATCCGACTTTTCGTCACGAGGTGGAGGCGCGATTTCCGGATCACTCCGAGAAACCGGTGTCGATGAGAGTCGCGAGACCCTCGATCGCTTCTTCCTCGTCCGCTCCGTCGGCGTGAAGAGTGATTGTCATACCCTTCACGATACCGAGTGAAAGGACGCCGAGCAGACTTTTGGCGTTCACGCGGCGGTCGTCCTTCTCGACCCAGATGGAGCTCTTGAACGAGTTCGCCTTCTGGATGAAGAAAGTCGCGGGGCGCGCGTGGAGTCCCACATTATTGTTGATTGTTACGTCGCGTGAAACCATATCGAATCCCTCAGCTCCCTAAACAGGAAAAATGGACCGTTCCGGGGCGCCGGATGCGCCCTCGGTATCGGTGTAATGTAGATTATATCAAAACCCGGAGTTAAAATCAATATCTACGGCCGATTTTTTAATCGGCAGAATCAACAACTTGTCCGCCGAAAAAACCGGGTCCGCGGTGATTTATTTATAAAAAACGCCGAAAAGGGCAGGACGAAGACCGTCCTGCCCCGTTTTGCGTCGGTCAGCAGGCGCCGTGAGCGAGCATGGCGTTGACGACCTTCTGGAAGCCCGCGATGTTCGCGCCGGCGACATAGTTGCCCTTCATGCCGAATTCCTCGGCGGCGTTTGCGATATTGTGATAGATATTGACCATGATGCCGTGGAGCTTCGCGTCGACCTCCTCGAACGTCCAGCTCAGTCTCTCGCTGTTCTGCGACATCTCGAGCGCGGAGGTGGCGACGCCGCCGGCGTTCGCCGCTTTTCCGGGAATGAAGAGGACGCCGTTTTCCTGGAGGTACTTCGTAGCCTCGATGGAGGTCGGCATATTCGCGCCTTCGCAGACCGCGATGACTCCGCTATTCACGAGAGCCTTCGCGTCGTCGATGAGAAGCTCGTTCTGAGTGGCGCAGGGAAGCGCGACGTCGCACTTGACGCCCCATACGCCGCGGCCCTCGCGGTACTCGGCGTTCGGACGGTAGTTCCTGTACTCGGAAAGACGCGCGCGGCGGACTTCCTTGATCTCCTTGATCGCGGCGACGTCGACGCCGTCCTTGTCGTAGATCCAGCCGGTCGAGTCGCTCATCGTCACGACCTTGCCGCCGAGAGCGATCGCCTTTTCCGCGGCGTAAGTCGCGACGTTCCCGGCGCCGGAGATGACGACCGTCTTTCCGTCAAGCGACGTGCCGTGCGCCTTCAGAAGCTCGTCGACGATGTAGAGAAGACCGTATCCGGTCGCCTCGGTGCGGGCGAGAGAGCCGCCGTAGGAGAGACCCTTGCCGGTGAGGACGCCCTCGTAAAGGCCGGTGATCCTCTTGTACTGGCCGTACATATAGCCGATCTCGCGCGCTCCGGTCCCGATATCGCCCGCGGGGACGTCCGTGTCGGCGCCGACGTACTTGCAGAGCTCCGTCATGAAGGACTGGCAGAACGCCATGACCTCGCGGTCGGATTTGCCCTTCGGGTCGAAGTCGGAGCCGCCCTTGCCTCCGCCGATCGGAAGACCGGTCAGCGAGTTCTTGAAGACCTGCTCGAAGCCGAGGAACTTGATCACGCTGAGGTTGACGGAGGGATGAAGCCTGAGACCGCCCTTGTAAGGACCGATGGAATTGTTGAACTGAACTCTGTATCCGGTGTTGACGCGGATCTTGCCGGAATCGTCCACCCACGGGACTCTGAAAATGATCTGTCTGTCGGGCTCGGTGATCCTCTCGAGGATCGCTTCGCTCTCATAGAGCTTTTCGTTCTTCGTGATTACGGGTTCGAGGGACTCGAAAACTTCCGTAACCGCCTGGAGGAATTCGGGCTGATGCGCGTATTTTGCTCTTACGGATTCAAGCGTTTTTTCTGTGTAACTCATATTCATATTCCTTTCCCTTGCCCCATCGGGTCGGGCTCCGTCGCCGGCTGTCCGCTCGCAGAACAACGATAAAAAATTACGTTAATAAATATACCACAGGACGAATTAAAATGCAATAAATAAAATATCACACCCGAAAAAAGTTTTCTGTCTGTTTTTCGGATAATCTGACCGAAAAACAATAAACTCTTGAACTTTTATTTCTTTAGTGTTATAATCTCACAGTACAGGAAGGCGAAGGGACCCGCCGTCGGGTCCTGCCGTCTTCAACGCGAATGAACGGAGCCTGAAAAATGAAGATCATTATTATCGGAGCGGGTAAGGTCGGGCGATCCCTCGCGGAGAGTCTGTCATCGGAAAACCACGAGGTCACCGTCGTCGACACGAACAAGGACGTGATCGAGGACATCGTCAATACCTGCGATATTATGGGCATTTGCGGAAACGGCGCCCTTTACGGGATCGAGGAGGAGGCGGGAGCCCGCTCCGCGGATCTCGTCATCGCCGCCACGGACGCGGATGAAATAAATCTGCTGATCTGTATGCTCGCCAAAAAGCTCGGGACGAAGCACGCGATAGCGCGCGTCAGGAACCCCGAGTATGAGCACCAGCTCAGGATCATGCGGGACGATTTCGGCCTTTCGATGGCGATCAATCCCGAAAAGGCGACCGCGCGCGAGATCGCGCGCGTTCTGAGATTCCCGACCGCGATCAAACTCGAGTCGTTCGCAAAGGGGCGTCTCGAGCTTCTCGAATACCTCATCGGAAAAGGATCGCGTCTCGACGGCGTCGCCCTCGCCGATCTCTCGTCGTCCGTCCGCGCCAGGGTGCTTATCTGCGCCGTGGAGAGGGAAGGACACGTCACGATCCCGTCCGGCGATTTCGTCCTTAAAGAAGGCGACACGATCTACATCACCGCCTCGTCGGGAGAACTCCGCAATTTCTTCTCCCATCTCGGCGCGCTCCGCGCCGGGGTCAGCTCCGCGATCATCGCGGGAGGGAGCAATATCGGTTACTATCTTGCGAAGGAACTCAAGGACGCGGGCATCAAATTCACGATCATCGACAAGGACCCCGCCCGCTGCCGTTTCCTGAGCGAGCATTTCCCCGATGAACTCGTTATAAACGGCGACGCCTCGGATATCGAGCTTCTCGCCGAGGAGGGCCTTTCAAAGACGGACTCCTTCGTCGCCCTGACGGGGATCGACGAGGCGAACATCCTGCTCTCGATGTACGCTGTGAAGCACGGAGTCGGGAAGGTCGTCTCAAAGGTCAACAAGAGATCGTTCGCCGATCTCGTGTCGCGCGGCGCGCTGACCGATACGATCGTCTCGCCGAGCGCGATCACCGCCGACAGGATCCTCCAGTACGTCAGATCGATGAGAACGTCGCCCGAGAACGGCATCAGGACGCTTCATCAGCTCGTCGGCGGGCGCGTTGAGGCGGTCGAATTCATAGCGTCGGCTCAGACCGGACTTACCGGCAAACCGCTTTCGGTCCTTTCGATCAGGGACGACATTCTGATCGCCGCCATCGTCAGATCGAACGGAAGGATCGTTATCCCGGACGGTTCCTCCGAGATCGAGGACGGAGACAGCGTCATCGTTATCACCATGGATAAGACGCTCACGGCGCTTCCGGACATCGTACGCCGGGGAGGGGCGAAAAAGTGAATTTCAAGTCGATGAGATATATGCTCGGCAGAATAATGTTTGCTGAGGCGGCTATTATGGCGATACCGCTCTTCGTAGCGATGGGATACGGTGAGTTTTACGATATTCCCGCGTTCCTTATCCCGATCGCCGCGCTCGTCGCCGCGGGGTTTCTCATAAGCATCAAGGCGCCGAAGGACGGGGCGCTCTTCGCGCGCGACGGACTCGCGATCGTCGCGCTGTCGTGGATCATAATGTCCCTGTTCGGCGCGCTTCCGCTTTTCATATCCCGCGCGACCCCGACCTATATCGACGCGCTTTTTGAGACCGCGTCGGGATTTTCGACGACGGGAGCCTCCGTCATCGAGGGGTCGAGGCTTGCGGACGTTGCGACCGGGAAGGCCGCCGAGATCGGATGCGGCGTTCTTTTCTGGCGCAGCTTCACCCACTGGATCGGCGGCATGGGCGTGCTCGTCTTCGTAATGGCGATCCTCCCGGTTTCCGGTTCGCGCGGTATGCACATCCTGCGCGCCGAGGTCCCCGGTCCCGAGGTCGGCAAGCTCGTCACGAAGATGAGCAAAACGGCAAAGATACTCTACGGTATTTACCTCGCCATCACCGTTGTTGAGACGATCTTTCTCGTCTGCGGCGGGATGACGCTTTACGACGCCCTCATCCACTCGTTCGGAACGGCGGGAACGGGCGGCTTTTCCAATCAGGGCGCGAGCATAGGAGCGTACAACAGCGTCTATATCGACGTCGTCGTCTCGGTCTTTATGCTCCTGTTCGGCGTGAACTTCAATCTGTACTATTTCATTCTGCTCCGTCAGATGAAAAAGGCGTTCTGCAATCTCGAGCTTCGCGTCTACCTCATCACCGTCGGCGTCGCGACCGGCGTGATAACGGCGAATATCCTCCATATTTACAAATCGTTCGGAACCTCCCTGCGTTACGCGTTCTTCCACGTGTCGTCCCTCGTCACGACGACCGGATTCGGAACGGGAGGAAGTCTCGTTTCCTTCAACGAGTGGCCGGTCTTGTCGCAGACGATCGTCGTTCTTCTGATGTTCTTCGGAGCGATGGCGGGGTCCACCGGCGGAGGATTCAAGCTCGCGCGTATCATCATCCTCGTCAAAGCGGGGATCGCCGAGCTGAAAAGGCTCCTCCACCCGCGCTCCGTCAGACCGGTCACGATCGACAAAAAGCCGGTCGACGAGGCGACGATCCACGGCACGTTCGTTTATTTCGCGCTTTACGCCACGGTGTTTACCGTTTCCTGTCTGCTTCTGTCGATCGACAACGGGACGGCGGAGTTTCCGAACGACCCGACCACGACGTTCACTTCCGTCCTGTCGTGTCTGAACAACATCGGGCCGGGACTCGGAAGCATCAGCCCGCCGAACGGTTATTTCGGCTTCTACTCACAGCCGGCGAAGCTGCTGCTCACGGTCGATATGCTGATGGGCCGTCTTGAGATCTTCCCGATCCTTATGATCTTTGCCCCCGGTATGTGGATCAGAAGACGGCGCTCGGCGCTCAGGACGAAGCTCGACGAAGAGGCGCTTCCTCCGTCGGCGGACGCTGAAGAATAAAAAAACAACGGCTTCGGATCGAAGCCGTGTTTTTTTCGGATAAGCGCCCCGCGGCGCGGGGCCCCGTCGGGATCAGACGCCCATATCGATAAACGTCCGGGCTATCACGTTATCCTGCAGACCCTCATCGAGCTCGACGAAGTAGCCGGAAAAGCCGCCGACGCGGACGATGAGGTCGCGGTGGCGTTCCGGGTGGATCTTCGCGTCGAGAAGGTCCTCGGGGCTTACGACCGTCGCGGTGTACTGCTGACCGCCGCCCGCGAAATACGCTTTGGCGAGATGCTTGAACGCCTCCTTGCCCTTCGGGGTACAGAAGACCTTTTTATCGAATTTCATCTGAAAAATGAAGCCGGAACAGCAGTTCCTGTGGTCGTATTTCAAGACGGAATTGATGTGTGATGTCGGTCCGCGGACGTCGCATCCGGGGACGGCGGCGATAGAGTCCGCGATAAGCGGCTCGCCCTTCTTTTTGCCGTTCGGCAGAGCGGCGATCCTCGAGCCGTAGCCCGCCGCGCGGTCGTCCGGCGAGCATCCGCCGGTGAAGACGCCGCCGCGGTACGTGCGGTTCCTCTTCAGGACCTTGAAAAACCGGTTTATGATACGCGCGGTGATCTCGTCGACCTCCGCCTCGTCGTTTCCGAATTTCTCGCAGTGTGAAAAATCGTAATAAAGCTCGTCGTACCCCTCGAAATTCGCCCGGAGCGCGTCGAGGAGCTGCGCCATCGTGTATTTTTTCTCGATGAAGACGAGCTTTTTGATCGCCCAGAGCGAGTCGCCCGTGTCGGCGATCGCCTCGGCGAGGATCTGACCGTGATTATAGAGCGGTCCGCCGTTCCTGTAGTCGATCCCGCGTTCGAGACAGCCCTCGATCAGGCAAGAGCGGAGCGGATTCGGCTGCCAGACGCCTCTCGTGTGCTGACAGGCGTCCGCCGACTCGCACGCCATATACGTGACGTATTCGAGCTGGCGCATGAAGGCGCGCTCCATTTCCTCATAATCGGCGAACTCCGACGCCTCTCCCGTCTGGATGGAGTCGTAACGCTCGAGCATCTCGTTGTAACCGTTGTAGAGCGCGTATTCAAGACACTTGCCGAAAACGACCTCGCCGTCCTCGAGACCCATGTGGCTCTTGCCCATTATGTCGATCTGATTACAGCCGTTCATGCAGTAGAGATGACTGTCGCGCGGCGGGATACCGACCTTTTCGAGCGCGTCGCAGACGACCTCGTCGTTGTAGATCGCCGGCATTCCGATCCCGGACGCGAGCGTTTCCGCCGCCTCGTCCCAGAGCTTCTCCGGGGTGTTCCGGTGGACCCTCATCGTAAGGTTCGGAGTCTCGTATTTCCGCTCTCTCGCGATCTTCAGGATCGCGTATGAGAGGGAATTCGTCTTGTCGTTCCAAGTCTCGTCCGAACCGGAGATACAGAGGTTCCACGTTCTCGTGTCGTGAAAACATTCCCAGAGGCGGGAGAGGACGTCGAGCTTTTCTTCCTCCGACCCGGTCGCATCCCACGAACGGAACATATACTGGTCGAAACGGCCGGGGGAATCGACTCCGTCGAGCGTGAATATCATCCAGAAAACGAGTCCCGCGGCGGTGAAATCGGGAGCCGGTCGGCGCGGCGCGACCGAAAACGCTTCCGCGGCTTTTTCATAGCGTCTTTTGTCGGCCGGATCCTGACATTCGGCCGCTTTTTCCGCGGCGAGCGCGCGGAAGCGGTCGCCGAGCGTGTCGATCGCGTCGAGCGTGTACCTGCATCCGCGGTAGAACCAGTCGGAGTCTTCCGTATTGATCTTTTCGTATTTGCCGATCAGCTCTCTCACGCCGTCGGTGCCGAGATTGACGATCCTTCCGAAATCGGGATTCGAATGACCCGCCCATCCGCCTCCCCACATTGCGGAGGAGAGGACGGAGTACCTCTCGAGGCGCGGCAGGTCGTGAGCCGCCGCCATATAGACGTTGTATTTTCCGTCGTATTCCCTGATCTTTTCTTCAAACTCGGGGTGACGCGCGATCATTTCCTCAAAGGCGTCGCGGCTGTAGGTAAATCCCATACCGTAGCTGAATCCGCCGCCGAAGCCGTGAGCGCGGGCGTCGACCGTCGGCATAATATTCCGGTCGAAAGAGATCGGAATATGGGGCGCGGCGCACTTCAGCGCGTACCCGACGCGCTCCGCGATCTCCGCGTCCTCGTCCGCGAAAAAGCCCTCCGCGTACGGATCAAGTTCGTAATAGTGCATTTATACCCCCATATCGACGATCGAACGCGCAATAACGTTATCCTGAAGACCCTCTTCGAGGTTGACGAAATAGTCGCTGTATCCTCCGACGCGGACGATCAGGTCGCGGTGGCGTTCCGGGTGGACCTTCGCGTCGAGCAGATCCGCGGGATTGACGACGTTGACGGTGTACTGCTGACCGCCGCCGGCGAAGAACGCCTTTGCGAGCGTCTTGAACGCCTCTTTACCCTTCGGCGTGTTGAAGACCTTCTTGTCGAATTTCGTCTGGAAGATGAAACCGGAGCAGGAATCGACGTGATTGTAGTTGAGGACCGACTTGATGTGAGCGGTGGGACCGCACGTGTCGCATCCCGGAACGGCGGCGATACTGTCGGCGATAAGCGATTCGCCCTTCTTCTTCCCGTTCGGAAGCGCGGCGATCCTGATCCCGTAACCGGCGGCGCGGGAGAACGGCGAGCATCCGCCCGTAAAGACGCCTCCGCGGTACGTGTGATGACGCTTGAGGATCGTGAAGAAGCGGTTGAGGGCGCGCGCGGTGATCTCGTCGACTTCTTTGATATCGTTGCCGAATTTCTCGCAGTGCGAGAAGTCGTAGTAAAGCTGATCGTACCCCTCGAAGTTCGCGTCGAGAGCGTCGATGAGCTCGCTCATCGTGTATTTCTTCTCAATGAAAACGAGCTTCTTGATCGCCCAGAGCGAGTCTCCCGCGTCGGCTATCGCCTCGGCGAGGACCTGACCGTGATTGTAGAGAGGCCCGCCGTTTCTGTAGTCGATCCCTCGTTCGAGGCAGCCCTCGATGAGGCACGAGCGGTACGGGTTCGGCTGGAACGCCGCCCTGATGTGCTGCGCGTCGTTTGACGCGCTGCAGGCGATGAACGTCGCGTATTCGACCTGCTGATCGAACGCGTTTTCGAGCTCCTCGTACGACTCGAATTTTCTCGCGTCGCCGGTCGGGATCGAGATCTTCTTGCCGTTGATCGCGTCGACTCCGTTGTGAAGAGCGAGCTCGAGGCACTTGCCGAGAACGACCTCGCCGTCCTCGAGGCCCATGTGGCTCTTGCCCATGATGTCGACCTGGTTGCACCCGTTCATGCAGTAGAGATGGCTGTCGCACGGCGGGATCCCGATTTTTTCGAGCGCCGGGCACATCGTCTCGTCGTTGTAGAGGGCGGGCATACCGATCCCCGTCGCGAGCGTGTCGGCGATCGCGTCCCAGAGCTTCTCCGGGGTGTTGCGGTGAACGCGGAGCGTGATGTTCGGCGTCTGATATTTTTTCTCGCGCGCGATGGCGAGGATATCGTACGTCAGGCCGTTTGTGTCGTCGTTCCAGTTCTCGTCGGAGCCGGAGAGGCAGAGATTCCACGTTCTCGTGTCGTGGAAGCACTCCCACAGCCGTTCGAGCGCGTCGAGGACGTCCTCGCGGGGCTGGGGGATCTCGTAAGCGCGCTTCATGAACTGGTCGAAGCGGCCGGGCGAGTCGATCCCGTCAAACGTGAAGATCATCCAGAACACGTGGCACGCCGAGGTGAAGTCGTACGCCGGTTTTCTCGGCACGACGGAGAACGCCTCGGCGGCTTTCTCGTAGCGTTTTTTGTCGGCGGGGTCGCCGCACTCCGCCGCTTTCTCCTCGGCGAGAGCGCGGAAGCGGTCTCCGAGGATATCGACGGCGTCGAGCGCGTATTCGCACGCGCGGTAGAACCAGTCGGCGTCTTCGGTGTTGATCGCTTTGTATTTGTTTATCATCTCTCTGATCCCGTCCGTGCCGAGATTGATGATGCGGCCGAAGTCGGGGTTGCTGTGGCCGCCCCATCCGCCGCCCCAGAGGACTCCGGCGTCGGCGAGATCCGAGTAGATATTCGTCCTGATGAGGGTTTGAGACGTCATGCGGTGCGGGAGCGTCTTATTCCGGATTGCGTCGATCCTCCCGCGCTCCTCGGGATGATCCTCGTAGAAGTCGTCGTCGTGGCGGAACGAGAGACCCTCCGAAAAGAGGAAACAGGCGCGCTCCCCGTCCTCGTTTGCGAAAACCTGCGGAAGGATATGATCTCCGAACGATATCTTGAACGTCTTCGCGCCCTCTTTAAGGGCGAGCCCGACGCGCTCCGCGCGCTCCAGGCCTTCGTTCTCGTAAAATGCGACCGTCACGGGATCGCGGCTGTAATCTTTCATTTTCATTTTTCGTACCTCCTCATTCGGAAATCTTAACGCTGACGCCGTTTTTTTCAAACAGGCGGAGCCAGCGGTCTTTTTCTTCCTGCCCGGCGTTTTCCGCCTCGTGCGCGGGAACGCCGCCGAGCTTTCTCATTTTTCCGACGCCGAGCGCGTGATACGGCATGATCTCGGCGTACCGGTATTCTCCCTCGTGCTTTTTCAGGAAATCCGACAGCCGTCCTATGTCGTCGTCACCGTCGTTTATCCCGGGTATCATAGGCAATCTGATCCTGACGTCCGCTCCCCGCGAGAGGAGATATTCGAGATTGTCGATGATCGCCCGGTTGTCCGCTCCCGTCAGCTCGCGGTGACGGACGGGGTCCATACATTTCAGGTCAAACAGGAAAGTCGTTCCGAGATCGGCGGCCTTCTCGTAAAACCACCGTGGTCCCATGCCGCACGTCTCGATCGCCAGCCCGATCCGCTCGGCCTTCGCCCGTTCGAGCAGCTCGAGCGTGAATTCCGGCTGATACGAGGGCTCGCCGCCCGAAACGGTCAGTCCCCCTCCCGATCTTTCATAGAACATACGGTCCTTCAGGACGTCGTTCATTATCTCCTCCGCCGACTCCTCTCTTCCGAGAAGCTCGTTGGCGTCGTTGAGACAGACGCCGACGCATTTTCCGCAGTGCGTGCATTTTCCGCGGTCGAGAACGAGCGCGCCGTTCTCGATGCGCCGCGCGGGACACCCCTCGAGGCATCGGCCGCACGCGGTACACCGCGAGGCGGTGAACGAGAGGGAAACGGTCTTGTAAAGGCCCTCCGGATTATGGCACCAGATGCATTTCAGAGGGCATCCTTTGAGAAACACGCAGGTCCTTATCCCGTCCCCGTCGTGGATACAGAATTTCTGAATATTGAATACGGTCCCCACGGGGGCGTCACCTCCTCCGGAACGGCTTCCGCCGCCGAACGTTTCAAACCGTACCATTATACCATATTTCGACCGCGGAGTCAACAGCGGGAAGGACCGATTTTCCTTTGTTTTTTTCGCGTTTTCGCGGCTTTTTCCGCTTTTTCCGGGACTTGTGTTTTCCGCGGGTATGAAGTATAATATACGGAGAGCGGAAAGAGAGGAGGGAAGACCCTGTGAAAAAGTTCACGGTCAACAAAAACGACGCGGATCAGCGGCTCGACAAATTCGTGACGAAGACGACCCGCGGCCTTCCCGGATCGCTTCTTTACAAATTCATCAGAAAAAAAAGAATAAAGGTCAACGGAAAGCGCTCCGACGCCGCGTACCGCCTTTCAGAGGGCGACGAGGTCGAGCTGTTCATCCCGGACGAGTTTTTCGGGCGCGATACCGCCGCCTGCGAGTATTCAAGGTCAAAGGCGACGCCTGACGTCGTCTTTGAGGACGAAAACGTCATTCTCGTCAACAAAAAGCCGGGCGTCCTGTCGCACACCGGCGACGGGGAAGGGGCTTCCCCGTCAGAAGAGGCGGAGAGGTCGACTCTCATCTTCGCGATCAAAGCGTATCTTTTCGGGAAGGGCGAATACGATCCGTCCTCGGAGAATTCGTTCGCTCCCGCTCTCTGCAACAGGATCGACAGAAACACGGGAGGGATCGTCATAGCGGCGAAGAACGCGAAGACGCTCCGCGCCGTGAACGAGGCGATAAAACGCCGCGAGATAAAGAAATTCTATCTCTGCGCCGTCCACGGGATACCGGAGAAGAAGGAAGGACGGGCGACCGCGTACCTTCGCAAGGACGAAACGGCGAACAAAGTGACGGTGAGGGACGACCCGTTCCCCGGGGCGAAAAAGATCGTCACCGCTTACCGCGTCGTCGCGGAGAACCGAAAAGACGGTCTTTCGCTCCTTGAGGTCGAGCTCCTGACGGGGCGCACGCACCAGATCAGGGCGCACCTCGACCATCTCGGATTCCCGCTCGTCGGAGAGGGGAAATACGGCGTCAACAGGGAGGACCGGGACCGCGGCTTCCGGTATCAGGCGCTTTACTCCTATAAGACGGTTTTCGAATCGCATATTCCGGAGATCGAATACCTCTGCGGACGGTCGTTCTCGATCCCGGCGGACTCGCGTTCGATCCCGTTCGTCTCTCTCTTCGGGACGGATACGAAAAAGCGATAAAATATTGCTTTTTACGTCTCTTTAATATATAATGAATATATGTGTGACCTCGTGTCAGGAAAAGAATTGGAGTGATGAACTTTGTATACCTTTAAGGGAGGCACCCACATAAAGGAATATAAGCTGACGAAGGACTATGAGATCGAGCGTATCGAGGCGCCCGACCGCGTCGCGATCTCGATGAGTCAGCACATCGGCGCGCCCTGTACGCCCGTCGTCGCGGCGGGAGACGAGGTCCTCGTCGGTCAGGTGATCGGGACGGTGCCGGACGGCGCCCTCGGATGTCCCGTTCACTCCTCCGTGTCGGGCAAAGTCGTCGGGACCGAGATAATAAGCGGATCGACGGGAAACCGCGAGACGTGCGTCGTCATCGAGAACGACAAGGAGGACAGGCCGTCCCCCGAAATAAAACCCCCGGAGGGTAGGATCACGGAGATGACGAAGGATGAGATCGTCTCCGTCATCCGCGCGGCGGGCATTACCGGGATGGGAGGCGCGTCCTTCCCGTCGTACGCGAAGATCAACTCGGCGGCGGGTCACGTCGACCGCGTGATCGTCAACTGCGCGGAGTGCGAGCCGTTCATCACGGCGGACCACCGCCTTCTTCTCGAGCATCCGGAGCGCGTCGTCGGCGGTCTTAAAACGATAATGATCTCTCTCGGCGTGAAAGAGGCTTTCATCGCCGTCGAGGACAACAAGAAGGACGCCGCGCGCCGCCTCGCCGCCGTCGTCGGGCAGAGCGATATGATATCCGTCTGCCTGATGAAGACGAAATATCCGCAGGGCGACGAGCGCCAGCTCATATACGCTCTCACCGGGACGGAGCTCCCGATGGGGATGCTTCCGATGGACGCGGGATGCGTCATTTTCAACGCCGGGACGTGCGCCGCGATCTATGAGGCGTTCTCGACCGGCATGCCGCTTGTGAAGAGGATCGTCACCGTCACGGGCGACTGCGTGAAAAAACCGGGCAACTACATAATCCCGATCGGAATGAAGGTGTCCGACGTCGTAAATAAATGCGGCGGACTCGTCAGAGAGCCGATCAAGGCGGTCTTCGGCGGCCCGATGATGGGCAGAGCGGAGTTCTCGCTCGACACTCCCGTCAAGAAGGGGACCTCGGCGATCCTGCTCCTCTCCGAGCTGTTCGACACCAAACCGACGCCCGATCCCGAGTGCATAAGGTGCGGCAAATGCGTCGCGAACTGTCCGATGCGGCTGATGCCGGCGTACATCGCCCAGTATTCCCGCCTCGGCGATATGGCGTCCGCCGAGAAGTTCGGCGCGATGAGCTGCGTCGAGTGCGGCACCTGTTCTTACAACTGCCCGGCGGGAATCGAGATCGTCCAGTATATCAGAAGCGCAAAGAACAACATCAAAGCCGAACAGCGGCGCATCGCCGCTCTCAGGCAGAAAGAATCGTGACGGCGGCTCGCGAGGTTGACGAAAGGGACTTTATCACGATGGATGAAAAAGAAAAAACAGAAGTAGTCGAGGTCGACGCGGCTCCGGAGAAAACCGAAAAAAAGATCACTTTTCCGGCTCTTCTTTCCGTATCGCCGTCTCCTCATCTCAGAAAAAGGGAAACGACCCGCTCGGTGATGGCGGAGGTCATCATCGCTCTCACACCGGCGCTCCTCTGGGGGATCTTCGTCTTCGGCCTCCGGGCGCTTCTCATCACGCTCGTCAGCGTGGCGTCGTGCGTCCTCTTCGAGGCGGGAGCGGAGAAGCTCCTGAAGCGCAGGATCACCGTATCCGACCTGTCCGCGGCGCTGACCGGTATGCTTATCGCGATGAATATGCCCGTCAGCGTTCCGATCTGGATGCCCGTCGTCGCGTCGTTCTTCGCGATCGTGGTAGTCAAGCAGGTCTTCGGCGGTATCGGCAAGAACATCGTGAACCCGGCTATGGCGGCGCGCGTCTTCGTTATGATGTCGTGGGCGGGTAATATGACGAAATTCACGGCGCCCGGCGCGAGATTCCCGTTTTTCGGGACGGTCTCCGGCGGAGTCGACGCCGTGACGGCGGCGACGCCCCTCGCGTCGCTGAAGCGGGGCGCGTTCCCTAAGGAAACGCTTCTCGACCTTCTCACGGGGAATACGGGCGGGTGCATAGGAGAGGTCTCCGCCGCGCTCCTCATCCTCGGCGGGATTTACCTGCTCGTCAGGAAGGTGATATCCTGGCAGATCCCCGTCGCGTTCATCGGGACGGTGGCGATCATCACGTTCGTCTTCCCGAAGGGCGGAGAGCCGCTTGACTTTATGCTCTACGAGATCCTGTCCGGCGGACTTATGCTCGGAGCGATCTTCATGGCGACCGACTACGCGACGTCGCCGATCTCCCCGACCGGCAGGATCGTTTACGGCGTCGGCTGCGGACTTATCACCGTTCTTATCAGGTATTTCGGAGGATATCCCGAGGGAGTGTCCTTTTCGATCCTCATAATGAATCTTCTCGTTTGGTATCTCGACAACGCGTTCAAGCCGCGCCGCTTCGGTTCGGAGCTTGCAAAAAAGCGCGAGCGTGAAAAAAAGGAAGGCAAGGCGTGAACGCCGTCGCCACCGTTTGAGGGAAAGGCAGGATTCGGATCAATGGATGAAAAGAAAGACGGCGTGACCGAAGAAGCCGGCAGGGAAGTCACCTCTTCCGCGCCCGACAAAAACACGGTCCCCGGAAAATATCTTTTGAGACTTATAATAGTCCTGACGGCGGTCTGCACCGTCGTCGCGGCGCTCCTCGCCAGCGTAAACGCCGTGACGAGGGACAAGATCGCCTCGCACAAGCTCGAAGCGCAGAAAGCGGCTGTTTTCGAGGTCTTCCCGGGGGGAGACGACTGTAAGCTTTACGAGTCCGAGGACGTCGACGGCGACGTTTACCTCGTGTTCAGAAACGGCGCGCTCTGCGGATACGCCGCGAGAGTTCTCCCGTCCGGCTTCGGCGGCGAGATCGAGATGATGGTCGGCGTCGGCGCCGACGGCAAGACGACCGGAGTGAGCATAATATCTCTCTCCGAGACGCCCGGCGTCGGATCGAAGGTCCGGGGCGAATCGTTCCTCACCCAGTTCAGGGGGACGGGGAAGGACGTAAAGGTCGGCGGCGGGATCGACGGGATCACCGGCGCGACGATAAGCTCGAAGGCGGTGACGGAGGGCGTCCGTATGGCTCACGCGATCGGCGTCGACCTTGAAAAGGTCGCCGAGGAGCTCGGCGTTCCGCTCGACCGCGTCGGACCGGGACCGGAAGAGACGAAAAAGCCGGAACCGGTTCCCGAAACGGAAACGGAAGCCGCGAGCGAAACGGAACCCGAACAGACCGCGGCCGAGACCGTGACCGAGGAGGAGTCCTCCGAAGAGCCGTTCACCGAGAACGGCGGACCGAGCGGCGGATATCTTCCCGTCGACGTCGGCGAGACGGACGACGACTATCAGATAGAGATCGACAGAGAGGCGTACTCCTCGATGCTCGAGGAGACCGACGAGCCGGAGACGACGGCGGCGCCGACTCCCACACCGACCGGAACGACCGCGCCTCAGCCGACCCCGACCGGGAAGACAGAGACAAAGGAGCCCGAGCCGGAACCGACGGAGACGGAGAGCGAAGCTCCCCCGACCGAGTCGGAATCGGAGTCTGAACCGCCTGTCACCGAGGAAGAGAGCGCCGAAGAAGAACCGGTCAGCCCCGGGGAGTCCGATATCCCCGCGGAGCCGACGGAGTGACGGGCGTCCGGGAAAGGAGTGAGACGGAAAATGAAAAATCCTCTGCTTAAGCAGATGAAGGAAGGGATCGTGACGAACAACCCGACCTTCGTCCAGCTTCTCGGAATGTGCCCGACGCTCGCGACGACGACGTCCGTCATCAACGCGCTCGGGATGGGCGTGGCGGTCATCGCCGTCCTGACGTTCTCGAACCTGTTTATCTCTCTTGTCAGAAAGATAATCCCGAAGGAGATCAGGATCGCGTCGTATATCGTGATAATCTCCGGATTCGTGACGGCTGTCGAGCTGATAATCAAGGCGTTTTTCCCGGCGATCGACGCGTCGCTCGGAATATTCATACCGCTCATCGTCGTCAACTGCATCATCCTCGCCCGCGCCGAGGCGTTCGCCTCGAAGAACGGGCCGCTTATGTCGGTTATCGACGGTATCTCGACCGGTATCGGATTCACGCTCGCGCTTTCGCTCATAGCGTTCGTGAGAGAGCTTCTCGGGACCGGTAAGGTCTTCGCCGCGTCCGACGGGACCGGCGGGGTGACGGTCCTCGGCGGATGGTACAGCCCCGCAACGATCTTTCTGCTTCCCGCGGGCGCGTTCCTGACGCTCGGATTCATCCTCGCCGCCGTCCGCAAGATCGGCGACAAGGCTGAGGAGAGAAATCACAGAAAAGAAGTGCTCGCTCATATCGACGAGGCGTTCGCTCCGGCGGACGTCCCGGAACTGACCGCGGAGGAGGTGGAGAACGATGGGTAATATCTTCCTCATCATGTTCGCCGCCATCCTGACGGAGAACTTCATCTTCTCGAGGTTCCTCGGGATCTGCCCGTTCCTCGGCGTTTCGAACAAGCCGTCGACGGCGTTCGGAATGGGAATGGCGGTCACGTTCGTAATGACGGTGTCGTCCGCGGCGACGTGGGCGGTTTACCACCTCATTCTCGAACCGCTTCACCTCGAATATCTCAAGACGATCGCGTTCATCCTCGTGATCGCGACGCTCGTTCAGTTCATCGAGATGTTCCTGCGCAAATACGTCCCCGCTCTTTACGGCGCGCTCGGGATCTATCTGCCCCTCATCACCACGAACTGCGCGGTCCTCGGCTCCGCTCTTCTCAACATCCAGAAGGGCTACGGGTTCGGCGAGAGCGTCGTTTTCGGCTTTTCCTCGGCGCTCGGCTTCACGATGGCGATCCTCGTTTTCGCCGGCGTCCGCCAGCGCATCGAGATCGCAAATCCTCCCCGCGCCTTCAGGGGCTTCCCGATCCTTCTGATCGCGGCGAGCCTCGCGGCGATGGCTTTCGCCGGATTTTCCGGCATGAGCTTCAACTGACGGCGGGAGGTGACCGTAAGAGATGGAAATAGTAATAACGATAGCCGTTTTTCTCGGACTCGGAGCCCTGATGGGCGTTCTCCTCGCCGTATCGGCGAAGCTCTTCCACGTTCCCGTGAATGAGAAGGTCAACGAAATACGCGCCTGCCTTCCAGGCGCCAACTGTGGCGGATGCGGATATTCGGGATGCGACGCCGCGGCGGAGGCGATAGAGAAGGGCGAGGCGGAGGTCACCGCCTGCACCGTCGGAGGCGCGGAGGTCGCGCGGGCTATCGGCGCCGTAATGGGCGTCGAGGTCGGCGAGGTGAAACGGATGCGCGCTCAGGTGATGTGCTCCGGCACTCTCGAGGCGGCGGCGAAAAAGTATATCTATGAGGGCGCGGCTGACTGCGCGCAGGCGGCGGCGATCGGCGGAGGGAACAAGCTCTGCCCGGACGGCTGTATCGGACTCGGAACGTGCGCGGCTCACTGCCCGTTCGGTGCGATTTCGATCCGCGACGGCGTCGCGGTCGTCGATCACGAAAAGTGTATGGGCTGCGGCGTCTGCGTCGCTCACTGCCCGAAGGGGATAATCAAGCTGATCCCATTCGATTCCGCCCACTGGGTCGGCTGTATGAGCCGCGACAAGGGCAAGGACGTCAGAGCGTACTGCGAGGTCGGCTGTATCGCCTGCAAAATGTGCGAGCGCGCCTGCGAATCTGGCGCGATCACGGTCGGCGACAACGTGGCGTCGATCGACTACTCGAAGTGCGTCGACTGCGGAAAGTGCGTCGAGAAATGCCCGAGAGGGATAATCTGGAGCGCCGGACGCCAGTCGAACGGAGAATTCGTAATAGCGAGAAAAACAAAATAAAAAGAGAGCGGAGCGATCCGCTCTCTTTTTTTGCGTCCGTGTGGATCCGGGCGTAAGCCGCCGCCCTCGGATTCCCGATTGAATCTCCCGTTTCCGCGTGATATACTGTTCATATAAAAAATCGTTTTTTTCTGAAAATAATGAAACCTCGGCGCGCCGTGATACGGCTTTTATAACGGCGGAGAAAAACGGGGAAAGGGGGCGGAATATGGACGACTCGGAGATCATTTCTCTGTTTGAGGCGCGTGACGAAGACGCGATCCCGGCTCTCGACGCCGCGTATTCCGCTTACCTCGGAAAGATCGCGATGAACGTGCTCGGAAACCGGGAGGACGCCGAGGAATGCGTCAACGAGACGTTTTACCGGGCGTGGATAAGGATACCGCCCGCGAGACCCGACAATCTCAAGGCGTACCTCGGAAAGATCACGCGCGAGCTGGCGATAGACGCGTTCCGGGCGAGGAAGTCGAGGCGAAATACGGCGGGAGAATACGAGAAAGCCGTCGAAGAACTCGGGATTTTCTCCATCTCGGACGACGCGACCGAACGGACGGTCGAAGGGGTCGTCCTCCGCGATATTATTGCGTCGTTTCTCAAAGCCGTCCCCGAGAGGGAGAGGAACGTTTTTATCAGACGGTATTTTTTCTTCGATTCGGTCGGCGATATAGGAAAGATGTACGGCATCGTCGAGCCGACGGTAAAGGTGATCCTCTTCAGAATGAGGAACAAACTCAAAAAAAAGCTTGAAAAGGAGGGGTACGAGATATGAGACCGGAAGATATTCTGTCCGCGGTGGGACAGCTTGACGACGATATGATCGCCGGGACGGAAAAAACGCAGGCTGTCAAAAGACCGCCGGCCCGGTATTTTATTATCGTCGCCGCGGCGATCGTTCTTCTCGCCGCCGTCGCTCTTTTCGCCGGGCTCAACACGGGTCGTCCGCGCGTACCTTCCCCGATAGCGTCTGATTTCACGGACGGGACGGTCTCGCCGCAGTCGGAAAGCGTTCGGGACGAGACCGGGACCCGGGATTCCCCGGGAACCGAAGAGACGACGGATGAAACGGATATCGCCGACGGGACCGCGTCCGCGGAGACGACGGACGACGGCGGATCGGAGTACGTCGATCCCGTCGTCGATCCGGACCCGTACGTCGACCCGTTTTCCTCCGAGCCGGAGACTGCCGATCCGCCCCCCGCGTCCGGGACCGTAAAAGAAGACGATCCGCCCGTCGGGTCGGAGCGGGCGACCGAGCCCGCCCCCGTGAGCGAGTCCGGGTCGCAAGACGAGCCCGATCCCGTGACCGGGACGGAAAGCGAGACAGATCCGATAGCGACGGACCCCGGGGAATCGACCGGACCGGAGCCGGTATTCGATCCGGACGTAAACATTTACGAATCGGACGTCCGCGAATTCTTTTACGATCTCAACGGAAGTCCCGTGTACTATGTACAGTCGTATAACTGGAGCGAAGGACCTTCATTTCAGGGAATGCAGACGGAAAAGCTCCCCCGGTCGGACTCGATCAACAGGTGGTGGGGTGAGTTCTGCCGCTCGCCGAAGAGCAATCTTCGGTATTTCCGGCTGACGGGCGGACGGTTCGTGACGAGAGCCGACGCGGCTGTTATCCTTTACGGGCTTGCGAAATACCTTGACGCGGATATCCCCGATATAAGAGAATATCAGGGATTCACCGACGCAAACCGTCATCAGGGGCTGCCGATCAGATACGTATATGAAAAAGGGCTTCTCGACCCGGTGAGCGAAGAGAGGTTCGGAGCGGAAGAATACGTCACGCGCGAGGAGTTCGTCGCGGCGGCGCAGACGATCGCCGGATATGCCGGAACAAATCAACAGGAGGTCAATAATGAAGAAAACGGTTAGGTTTATTTCGCTTATTATTTCGTTGATAATGCTCTCGGGAGGACTCGCGGCGTTTGCCGGAGCGGAAGACGCCGGGGAACCGTTCATCGACGTCGGAGACGGCGACTGGTTCTCCGAGAGCGTAAAGTACGTGAAAAGCAAGGGGCTGATGGAGGGTACGGGGAGATTCGTGTTTGACCCCGAGGGGAAGCTCACCCGCGCTATGGCGGTGACGATCCTCTACAGACTGTCAGGAGAGCCCGGAACGGCGGAGGGCAGCTCCTTCTCCGACGTTCCCGAAAACACGTGGTATACGGCACCCGTGTCGTGGGCGCGGAAACAGGGCGTGGTAAAGGGCAGAACGAAGACGGAATTCGATCCCGACGGGGAGATCATCCGCGCCGAGTTTGCCGCGATGCTCTCCCGTTATATCGCGGCGGAGGATAAGATCGTTTACGAGGAAAGGGAAGGGGACCCCGCCGACATTTCCGCCGTCCCCGATTACGCGAAGGAGTCCGTGACGGAGATGTACCGCGCCGGAATAATCAACGGAAGGGAAAACGGAGCGTTCGACCCGGAAGCGAAGATCACCCGGTCTGAGACGGCGGCGATGATCGAGAGATACGATAAAAAATCGTCGCGGAGAATAATCGAAGACGGAGTGCTGAGAAACAACGGCGTCACGCTCGGATGGGTCATAAACGCCCTTTATAAAATCGAGGGCGAGCCCGTCGTCAGGATGTGGACCCCGATTTACGGCAAAAGCTATATTGCTATATACGCCCCGGACGATCCGGAATGGGCGAGACAGGAAAAAACGAGACGGTTCTGGAACTCGGAATTTCCCGGAAAATGGTATCGCGACGCGCTTATCTGGGCGCACAATAGTTATCTTTATCTCGTTTCTGAAAATACCGATCCCGATTACGTAAAATCAGATTTCGAGGACGGGGAGATTTTCAGAGAAGAACTCATAGACGTCTTGTTCAGGTACTGCAGAAGATCGGGGATAAAACTGCCGAAGGTCAGGGATTATCCGGGCTTCGACGACGTTGACGAAGTGTATTACGATCTCGACTCCGTCGCCGCTCTTTACGGGGCGGGAGTCGTCGACGCAAAGGGCGAGGGATTTTTCGGCATCGACGACGTCGTGAGATACGATGAGGCCGTGTCGACCGTCGAACGTCTCGCCGCGGTCAGGGAGGCGTCGATGCTCGATCCCGACCGCCCGGTCCCTGTCGGCATACTGTTGACCGCTCTTTACGGGCTCGAGGGCGAACCGGACGTGACGGATTACTGTCCGTGCCCCGAATCCGATCTCGGGGCGGAAGATCCCGAAAAAGCGCAGGCGGCGGTATTCTGGCTCCGGACGGTTAAGGATAAGCCGTACCGTAAGCCGCTGATGTGGGCGATAAACAACAGCCTATACTATTCGTCCGATATCGAGAAGATCGACTCTGACTTTACGACCGGCGATATGAACAAGAGAACTTTTGTCAGACTCATCGCGAAATACTGCGGGAAGTCTGAGATCGCGCTCCCGAAGACGCGCGATTTCCCTGGCTTCGACGATCTCTCCGAGCTCGAGAATTCCGATCCCGATCTCATATCGGTATACGAGGCGGGACTGATACGTGAGGCCGAGGAGGGGAGATTCGGATATAACGAGGGCAGGATCACCCTCGCTCAGGCGGAAGCCGCCGTCCTGTTACTGAAAGAACTCAAAAACGGGGAATAATATTCCCCGAAAAAAAGAAACAAGGGCTCGTTTTTGAGCCCTTGTTTGTGTTAAAGGATACTGCCGTCAAAGAATACTGCTGTCGGCCGCCGCAGTCGGAAGCATCATGCTTATCGCGCAGTGAAGGTTTTTCACGTTTACGTGCCCGTCCGTGTCCGCTCGCTCCCCGTCGATCGACCAGACGAGAGGATTTTCACTTTCGATCTCCGCCGATTCTATGGGGAGAAACTCGATCATGTCCGTATCGTAGTTCTGCGACAGGATCGCGTTGATCGACAGGCTGAGATCGCCCATATTACCGGGCTTTTTGACGAGCAGAAGCTCGAATTTCCCGTCGTTCATCATCACGACCTTGTCGTCGAGCTTCATCACTCCGCCGAGAGACGTGCTGTTGGCGATCGCCCCGAAGATGTAGTCGTCCTCGAACGTCTTCTCCGGCGTCACGATCCTGACGTGCTCGGCGCGCGTGGTCGGCAGATCCTTGATCCCCTCGAGGATATACGCGAGGTGGCCGAGGACGTTCTTCGATTCCTGCGGGGTGGAGTACGACGCCTTCGTGAAGATCCCGAACGACGCGACGTAGGTGAAATATCTGTCGTTGAACGCGCCGACGTCGATCCCTTTTTTGACGCCCTTGACGACGTCGCGAACCGCTTTTCTCGGATCCTTCGAGAGACAAAGCGTCGAGGCGAAGTCGTTCGTGGACCCGGTCGGGATATACCCGACGGGGACCTCGGCGCCGGAGCGCAGGAGTCCCGTTATCGCTTCGTTGAGGGTCCCGTCGCCGCCCGCGCAGACGACGAGATCGTGCTCTTTCCCGTATTTATAAACGGCGTCGGTCGCGTGACCGGGCTTCTGCGTCATTATCACGTTCACCGCGTAATCGGCGCGCCCGAGCGTTTCTATCCACTGGTAGAGCCACGTCCTCGCTTTCGATTTGCCTGCCTTCGGATTTACGATCAGCAGAGCTTTTTTCATCTTTTATACGACCTTTCCTATTTGACGAGATGCCTCTTTATCTTTTTCGACGTTGTTTTCTCAAATTCCGTGTCGCGGAGTTCCACCTTTACTATTCTCTTGAAGGAGGGGAGCTTTTTATTCACCGCGGCGATCTTTTCCTCGATGATCTCTTTTATCCTTTCGTCGTCCGCGTCCTCCGGGAGCTCGTCGCGGTTCGGGAAGACGACGGCGGTCAGCTCGACCGTCTCGCTTTCCTCCTCGGTCCGTCCCACCACGACGCTCTCCGCGATCTCCTTGATCGATCCGAGATATTCCTCGATCTCCTCGGGAAAGACGTTTTTTCCGTTTTCGAGGACGATGACGGATTTCTTTCTTCCGGTGATGAAGATGTATCCGTCCTTGTCGATGAATCCCATATCTCCGGTGCGGAACCATCCGTCCTCCGTGAACGCGTCGGCGTTTGCCTCCTCGTTGTCGAAGTAACCGAGCATCACGTTGTCGCCCTTCACCTCGATCTCGCCCTCGGTGTAGCCGGATTCGCCGACTCCCTCGCCCTCTATGCGGACCTCACAGCACGGAACGGCGGTGCCGACCGAGCCGTATTTTCTCGCGTAGTAAGGGGTGACGGCGGCGAGGGGAGAACACTCCGTGATCCCGTATCCCTCGTAGATCGAGATACCGAAGTTCTCGAACGCCTCGATCATAAGAGGGTCGAGCGGCGCGCCGCCGCAGATGATCTTTTCAAGCCGCCCGCCGAACGCCTCGAGCACCTCGGCGAACACGCGGCGTCTCACGTCGACGCCCGCCGCCTTCGCGGTCCCGGACGCGATGATCCCGATCTTGAGAAGGTTTTCGCGCCCCTTCTTTTTCGCCTCCGCCCAGATCCGCTTGTGTATCGTGTAGATGAAGAGCGGAACGAGGATGAGCGCCGTCGGACGGAAGAGCTTGAAGTTCTTGAGCGTGTGCGAGAGGGTGTCGTTGATGCAGACGTGCATCCCGTATATCATTTCCGACATCGTGATCGCGAGCTCGTACGTGTGGTGGACGGGAAGAACGGAGACCGTGACGTCGTCCGGATAAAAATCGACTGTCTCGACGGCGGCGGTGGCGACGGAGAAAATGTTTTTCTGCGACAGCATTACGCACTTGCTCGTTCCGGTCGTCCCGGAGGTGAAAAGCATCTCCGCGAGCCGCTCGCGGTCGACCTCGGCGGGGTATTCGTAACCGTCGATCGAACGTCCTTTTTCGATGACGGACGAAAGGGGCAGATATTTCTCGTTTCCCCCGTCCTCTCCCTCCATCGGAATAAAGACGCGCAGGGAAGGGTGATCCTCCGAGAGAGGCGCGAATTTTTCGCGGAAGGACTCGTCGAACGCGATGGCGTCGGCGCCGACCCAGCTCATAAATCCGCTGATGACGGAGACGTCGAGCTCGCGGTCGAGAGGAATGATAACGCCGCCCGTCGCGAGGACGGCGAGATAGACCGTGAACCACTCGGGGCTCGTGCGGCCGACGACCGCGATCTTCCGCCCCGCGAGGCCCGCGTCGGTTAGACCCGCCGCGGTTGCCCTGACGTTTTCCTCAAACTCGGAGTAGGTCATATCGTGAAGCTGGCGGTCGGATCCGTAAAACGAGAAAAGGACCCGGTCTTTGTGCCCTTTCAGGACCTCGATCAGCTCGAGAACGTCGGCGACCGGCGTGTATATCCGCTCTGTTTTCGGTTTCTTATGGATCCTGACGTTGACTTTTTTGTTCTTCATCGGCTAAAATCTCCCCCGCGAAACGGCTTTTGTCGTTTTTCGACATAATCGACCACGTTACATATTATCATAAAAAGCAACGATTGTCAACGAGGACGGTTATTCCGACCCGCCGTGTGAAATACTGATTATTGACTTGCACTTTGCCCTGTGGTAGAATTGTCCCTGTGAAAGGAGCGTTTTTATGGTGCTTGACAACACGAAGGCGACCGTCGCGTATCGCTGTCCCTCCTGCGGATCGCTCGTCCGCAGTATCGTCGGGATCTTTTCGTTGACTGCTGATTCGATAAAACTGAAATGTCCGTGCGGAGGCTCTCATCTCGAGCTCAGCTACACCCGCGACAGGAAGATCCGGCTGTCCGTTCCGTGCTTCATCTGTCCGAATCCGCACAACTTTACCGTTTCGACGTCCGTTTTCGCGGAGGACGGAGCGATCTCTCTCGTCTGTCCGTTTTCCGGGGTCGATATTTGCTTTATCGGCGGCGAGGACGCCGTCCTCGAGCGCGTCGCGGAGTCGGAAAAGGAGCTTTCGGAGCTTCTCGGCGACGCGGGGATCACCGATTTCTCAAAGGGCGGGAAAAAGGGAGGCGAACTGACCGACCCGATGGTATCCGAGATCGTCGCCTACGTTATAAAGGAGCTCGAGGACGAGGGCGCCCTCTTCTGCGGCTGTCCCGACAACGAGGGAGACTACGAGGTAAAGATCGGCGACGCGGAGGTCACTGTCAGATGCCGGAAATGCGGGCGGCTGGCCCACCTTCCGGCGGACAGCATCTCCGCCGCGCGCGCGTTTCTTGAGATCGACAAACTGACGCTCACCTGACGCGAGCCGTCCGCATAGTATAATAGCAGAGCGCCGGGAAAAAGCCCGTGCGGCTCCGCGGTTGGCGGCGTGTCCGTCTTCCGAAATATATGCGAAAGCAAAGGAATTATACTATGGGATGTCTTTGCAATCTTTTCGACAATGACGATTTCATCTGGTTCGTCATTCTCGCTCTTCTGATAATCTACTGCTGCGGCTGCAACGGCTGATAACGGAACAAAAAAAGAGGGCTCTTCCGATAAGAAAGAGCCCTTTTTTGACGTTCCGGTCAGAATCCGAAACGGTCGAGTTTCTCGCGGAGGAATCCGACCGCCATCGCAATATCGTCGACGGGATTGTCTCCGACTTCGCGCTCGATCGTCAGGAAGCC
Source organism: Clostridia bacterium (assembly GCA_017444735.1). Taxonomy (GTDB): domain Bacteria; phylum Bacillota; class Clostridia; order Oscillospirales; family CAG-272; genus RUG11130. Next base: position 44,650 of record JAFSWB010000041.1, read on the forward strand.
GTCGAATCCGGTCGCGCGGAGCGCGGGGAGATAGACGTCGAAGTCGACGTCGCCCTGTCCGAGCGGGAGTTCGAGGTACTTGTCGCCCATCACGATCATCTGCGCGTGACGCTGCGCGTCCGCGTCCATCTTGAGGGCGTCCTTGTTGACCTTGAGCGCCTCGTGGAGCTTCTTTTCAAGCATGATGCCGTCCTTCGCGTGGGTATGGACGACGTACTTTCCGAGATATTTCAGCGCCTCCTCGGGTCTGTCGTCCACGCACATGACGAGGTTTGCGGGGTCGAAGTTGACTCTGACGCCGTCTGCCCCGAGCGATCCGAGGAATTCGGCGAGCAGCCAACCCTTTTCAGGACCGGTCTCGACCGCGAACGACGCGCCGACGGAGTCGGCGTACAGAGCGAGCTCGCGGCACGCCTTTCTCATCGTCTCTTTCTTTTCACATTCTTCCTCCGGAACCGTTCCGATATGCGTCGTGACGATCCCGCATCCGAGTTCGAGCGAGAGATCGAGGATCCTTTTCGATTTGTCGATCAGCCACTTGTTCTTCTCGGGGTCGCCGAAGCCGGTGCCGAAGTCGCCGCAGAGAGCGGAGAACACCATCCCGTTCGAGTGAACGATGTCGAGCGCCTCGCGGATCTTTTCCTTCGTCATACCTTCCGCGGCAAGCTCGCTGTCGGTAGTCGCCGTCGCCTGGATCCCCTCGATGCCGAGCTTCGCCGCCGTTTCGACGCCGCCCCTGAACCCGAGTCGGAATGAACCTACCATTGCTCCGATTTTCATAATAATCACCTCCGTATATGAATAATACTATCGTCTGATAATACTATTTTACAGGTTTATCTCCTCGCGATTTTGAGGCGTCTCACGTCGGTCCCGTAAAAGAGCAGGGGCATATACTCGCCGAAGAGCCGGCTGGCTATCCGGTCGGTGTATCTGTCGCGGAGCTCCTCCTGCGAGAGATTCGTGTTGATTATCGTTGACAGACCGTTGACGAGACGGTCGTTGATCACCTTGTAAAGACATGAGACGGTGAACTGATTACACAGCTCCGTGCCGAGGTCGTCGATTATCAAAAGGTCGCATTCGGTGTATTTGCGTTCGCTGCCGGAAGTGTAATCGCCGCCGAACCGCCTTTCCTCAAAGGCGGCGATTATTCTGTCCACGCTGTCGTAGACGACGCTGTATCCCGCTTTTATCACCTTGACGGCGACGGAGGTCGAGAGGTGCGTTTTTCCGAGTCCGGTCGCGCCGATGAGGAGCCAGCTTTCGCCGCGTCGTTCGCCGAAGTTGTCGGCGAACGAGAGAAGCATATCCCGATTCGTCTGCATCATCGACCGGTCTCCTCCGGTGTAAAACGAGAGGTCGAACGTGTCGAAGCTCTGCGTCAGGGCGAGTTTCGCGAGGCCGGAGGACTCAAACTCCACCTCGGCGAGCGCTTCTTTCAGACATCCGCACGTCTTCGTCCCGCGGTAACCTGTATCCGAACAGACGGGGCAGGTGTAATTGACGTCGAGGTAGTTTTCCGGGTAACCGTTTTTCTTCAGAACGGCCCGCAGCTCTCTCGTCAGCGCGGTCGATTCTTTTTTTATCTCGTCGACCGACTCTCCCGTCCCCGAAACGACGGCGCGGTAGATCCGCATTCCGGTCTCTCTGATCCGGGCGTCGATCTCGGCCGCCTCGGGAAGGGAACGGTTGATCTGTTTTATATGCGCTTCCCAATCCGAGATCGCTTTGTCTCTTCGCGAGCGGATTATCGCTTTTGCCCGTTCGACGGTATCTTTGGAATAAGGCATTTGTCTTTCTCCCTTTACTCTTTTTTATACGAGCGCTTCAGCGCCGCCTCGAAGAAATCGTCCGTGTCGAAACTCGTTCCGGCTCCACCGCTTTTCGGGGCGCCTTTTTTCTTCTTTTCGCGGCCCGGGTGTTCTTTTTGATATATTCGCGCTTCCTCGACCGTCCGGACCCCGTGATCGTGCCAATTCTGAAGGACCGCGTTGGCGTAGCTCAAGGACGATTTTTCCGTGTTTGTGACGGTTATCTCGTAGGCCTCGCCGACCATGTCTTCGCCGTAACCCCACTCGGAGCACCACGTTCTTATGAATTCCTGCTCTCTCCCGATGAGCGACCTCTGCCCGAGTCCGAAGATCTTTCTCACCTTGCCCTCGAACGATTCGGCCTTTTCAAGGGCGGACAGTTCTTCGACAAGCGCAGAATATGTAGTTATCCCCTTGTCGAACATTTCAAACGCCATCAGCTCTACGGTCCTCACGGACCCCTTGTTTTTCTGCTTTGCCCTTCCGACGAGGAGCATGACGTACTCGGGCTCAAGCGAGAGATGGTCGCATAGACCGATTATTTTATTGACCTCGGCTCTCGTCAGGACTTTTCCGAACTCTCTCTCAACGTCGGATATGAGCATTTTGACTCTTTTGTTCCCTTCGAGGAACGCCGCGGCTTCGTCCGTCGTCAGAGGCGGCACCTCCGTCCTTTGCGGACGGGACGGTTCTTTCGTTTCGCCCTCGTCCGCCCGCTCCTTCTTCTTTCCGAACGGGACGGAACGGGCGCTCTTTTCCTCTTCGCTCTTTTCGGTCCTGATGATACCGTTCTTTTCCCAGAAGCGAAGAGCGGAATTGATCGCTCTTTTTCCGATGCCGAATTCTTTGCTGATCCGGTCGGCGTCGAACGACTCCCCGCATTTCAGCGCGGCGAGAAGGACCGCCATATCGTCTCCCGTGGCGTCGCCGAGGCACTCGATGACGCGCGTCGGGATAACGGAGACGGAATCGTCGTAAATCGGTATGATCTTCAAATCGTTCACTCTCTTCTTTTGCCCGGCGGAAGGACCGGACGGATTGTTTTTTTCGTATGCGCCGACTGCCTAAATCCACAGCCCGCATAAAATGGATAAAAATGTCAAAAATTGAACTTAAATGGTAAAATATGTTGAAAAACCGCCTTTTTTCGGCCTTGAGAAGCCGATAAGAACGCTTGTTTTTCCACAAACTGTTGAAAACTTATGTTGAAAAATAGGCAAAGGCATAACCGTTTTAGACCGGGTATTTGACGAAAATCATTTAATACACGGGCTTAAAACCGGGAAATCTCGTCAGCGGGAAAAGACTTTTTTTGCCGCCTCCTCGGAGGCGTAAGCGTTCATCGACGAGTCGGCGAAAAGCCCTTCTTTTACGGCGAAATAACCGGCGACCGCCACCATTGCGGCGTTGTCTCTGCAGAGGGACACGGGGGGGACCGAAAGGGCGACGCCCCGTTTTCGGCAAACATCTGCGACCGCCTCGCGCAGATGCGAGTTCGCCGCGACTCCTCCCGCCATCACGAGCTTGTCGTATTTCCTCTCGCCGAGGAAACGGGAGACTTTTTTCGCTATGCCGGACGTCACCGCGTCGGTGAACGCCGCGGCGACCGCGAGGACGGTCTCTTCGGGAAGCGGATCGTCTTCGGAAAGGCGGAGCGACTGACGTTTGGAATTGACGTAGTTCAGCGTCGCCGTTTTGAGACCGCTGAATGAAAAATCGAGCGTATCGCCGGGAAGCGCGGGGGACGGAAGCGCGATATCCCCGGCGTTGACGCCGAGCGAGAACGCCTCGCGCGCAAGCTCGTCCATTTCGCGGCCGGCGGGATAAGAGAGGCCGATGATCCTGCCCACCTTGTCGAACGCCTCGCCCGCCGCGTCGTCGCGCGATCCGCCGACCGGCGTGAAGACGGTCGGAGAGGATACGTCGTAGATCGACGTGTGACTTCCCGAGACGACGAGCGCTCCGAACGGCGCCGAGAGGGAAGCGTCGGAGAGATACGCCGCGTCCGCGTGCGCCTCTATGTGGTTGATCGGGACGACGGGGACTCCGAGCGAAGACGCGAGCCCCTTGGCAAACGACGTTCCGACGAGCAGACATCCGATAAGCCCCGGATAAGCCGTTACGGCGACCGCGTCGATCTCGGAGGGGGCGATCCCCGCCTCGTTCATCGCCCGGCGCGCCGTCCCGGATATTACCTCGGCGTGCGCGCGGCTCGCGATCTCGGGGACGACGCCGCCGAAAAGACGGTGCGTCTCGATCTGCGACGCGACAATATTCGAAAGGAGACGAAAGGACGGTCTTTCTCCGCGTTCCTCAACGGACAATACGGAGCATGACGTTTCGTCGCATGAACTCTCAACTGCAAAAATAATCATTTTCGTTCCGGATCAAATAGATTTTGAAATATCGAGCGCCATAAGGACGGCGTCCTCTCTCGGGCGCGAATAGTAGCCGCGCCTCACGCCTGTCCGCGAAAATCCCCGCGAGGCGTAGAGCGCGATCGCCGCGCCGTTTGATTCTCTGACTTCGAGATAGCACCTTGCGGTGCCCCTCTTCTGCGCCTCTGCGAGAAGCCGGTCGAGGATCATCCCGCCGAATCCGACGCGTCTTTCGTCCGGCCTTACGGCGAGGTTTGTTATCTCCCCCTCGTCGGCGGCCGTCAGAAGACAGCCGTACCCGATGAGATCCCCGCCCGAAAAGCAGACGGCGAGGACGCCGTGACCGGCGGAAACGGCGAAGTCGCCGGGGACCCACGGGACGGAAAAGGAATCCGTCTCGATCTTCATTATGCCGTCGATGACGGCGGGAAGATCGTCGGGGGACAGAATGACGATACCGTTCATTTTGTCCGTCCGCCGTTTTCTTTCGCAGGAGGGAAGACCTCGCGGAGCATCCTCTCGATCATCGAGAGACACTCGTCGTATTCCTCGTCCGTTCCGCCGAACGGATCGGGAACGTCCTCCGGGAGGACGGAGATCTTCGTCGCGAATTCGGGGAAGCGCATGATGAGCTGCGTCGCGTGAAAGCCGGTAACGGCGATAACGAGACGCGCGTTTTCGATATCCTCGCGGGTCACGTTCCTTGAAACGTGTTTTTCGTAGTCGTTATTCCCCTCGGACGGAACGCCGCGCTTTTTCAGCGCGTGGAGCGCCCCCGAGGAGATCCCCGAGCCGTTGGCGACGAGACCGGCGGATGAAGCGCGCCTTCCGTCAGGTCCGAAGAGCCAGTTGAAGAGCGCGGCGGCCATCGGCGACCGGCACGTGTTTCCGCTGCAAACGAAAAGATACGGCGCGGAGCGCGAGTCCTCTTTTTCTTTTTCGGGAGCCGTCATAACAGCGTCTGCCATTTTCTCTCCTCCGGCGTCAATATCCGAATTTACCCGAAAGACTGTCGTCGTTCTTTATCCAGTCCTCGACCTCGTAAACCGAAAAATCGGTTTTTGTCTCTCTGACGACGACGGTCCTGATACCGGCGTTTATCACAAGTCTTTTGCACATCATGCAGGAGCAGGTCCCCGGGACGATCGATCCGCTGTCCGGGTCGGTACAGCACATATAGAGAACGGAGCCGATCATATTCTCCCGGGAGGCGGCGATTATCGCGTTCGCCTCCGCATGGACGGAGCGGCACATCTCGTATCTCTCCCCGCGCTGGATCCCGAGCCTCGTCCTGATGCAGTCGCCGATCTCATTGCAGTTCGCGCGCCCGCGCGGGGCTCCGTTATATCCCGTCGAGATGATCGTGTCGTTCTTGACGATGATCGAGCCGAATCTGCGGCGGAGGCAGGTTGAGCGCTCCGACACGGTCTCGGCGATATCGAGATAATAGTTTTCCTTTGATACGCGGTCCATCACAAAAACTCCTTATTCGGTTTCCGCGTCTTCGGCGCGGTAAGCAAAGATCGTTCCGGCGAATTCGACGTGGCGGCGGTGAGCCTCCTCCTCTCTCTTCTTTCCGGTGAAGGCGGACATCGTCGACACCCGCCTTATGCAGAGGACCGTGTCGTCCGGAAGAGAGGAGAACGCCTTGTTCTTTCCGAAAAACTCAACGAGGACGGCGGGTATCCCGTATTCGTCGATCGAGCCCTCCGGGCGGTATCCGACGACCTCTTCGAGCTTCATCAGTCCGCCGGCGTCCCTGATCGTCTCAAACAGATAGGGATCGAGCAGACAGATCACCGAGTCTCCGGCGAGCATATCGTTGGAGAACGCGGCGTACGCGTCGCGGTTCTCCTGGCTTTTCGCATAGCGTTCGAGGGGGCTCCATTCGTTCTTCTTCTTCGCCTCCTCGGAAGCGGCGGCCGCCTTTTCGTCTGAAACGTAAAAGAGCGTCGTGAAGCGGGCGACGTGGGTCGTCCCGTCGGCTGAGGCGAGCGACGACAGAGCGTCCTCAGCCGCCGCCGCGCTGTCGGAGTCGAAGGTCACGGCGCCCGCGAAGAGGACGAAGACGTCCGCTTTTTTGTTTCTCACCATCTGGGTGATCCCGACGGCGAAGATCAGGGCGAAGCCGATGAAAATGAGGATCGGCGCCTTGTAGTGATACCAGAGGTTTCCGAAGAAGCTCTCCCTGACCGGTTCCGGATCGCTTTCACTTTCCGTTTCCGCCCCGCCGAGAACGCGAAGCCGCTTCGCGGCGTTCGACTCGTATTCTTCCTCGTTTTCTCCCCGTTTTTTTTCTTCGTTTTCCGCCATATTACTTCGTGAAGAGTCCGTCCGGGAGCTTTGAATCCCACGACGGCGAGCCGGGTACGCCGAGCGCGCGGGTGACGACGGCGGGGATGTCCTTGACCTCGAGGTCGATCCGTGTTCCCGGAGCGACGGTCTTTCCGACCGCGGCGAAGAACACGTATTTTTCCTCGTCCGTCACTCCGCCGTGGTTCTGACCGAATCCGCCATGGTCCGCGGTCGCGATGAAGAGCGTGTCGTCCGCGATCCCCGCCTCCTCGACCGCTGATCTGATCGCGCCGACGTAACCGTCGGCGACGGTGAGCTCTTTGAGATATTTTTCCGAGCCGTAGCCGAACGTGTGACCCGCTCCGTCGATGGAATCGAACTGAACGAAGACGAACGTCGGCTTCTTTTCCCTGATATATTCGCAAACGCGTCTTGTGATCCCGGGGTCCTCTCCCGTATCGAGATGAACTCCGGCGTCGCGTTCGACGATGCCTGAAAGTATGGGACTCCAGTTGCTGAAGGCGCCGATCTCGGCGTCCGGCCGGGCGTCTCTGATCATTCTGAACACGGTGGGATGTTCGGCGTCGGTGTACGGAAGTCTCGACACGATATCGTTTGTGAGCCCGTGCGTCTCGGGATAAACGCCGATGAGCATCGAACCCCAGCACTCGGCGGAGATCGTCGGGATGGACGTGAGACAATAGTCGGTCCCGGCGCCCTCTGCAAAGAGCCGCCTGATCGCCGGCGCGTCCGTCTTTCTGTAAAAGTTGCCCGCCCCGTCGATACCTACCAGAACAACGTGCTTATACTCTCCGGCCATAATAAAATATCCTTTCGGTGATAATATAATAATTCATAATAAATAATACCTCATACGGGTCAAAATGTCAATGGCTGACCGGAGGGATATTGACATATGAAAAAAAAGTGGTAAAATAATACGTGCACGATACCGGGAGACCGGATTATTACAGATTTGGAGGCAATATCATGAAAAGAATTCTTGCGATCCTTATCGCGATCCTGACCGTAGCCGCTCTGATTTCCTGCGGCGCGCCGGTCAAGCAGACGGAGGGGACCGCGACGGCGGGAAATACCGAAACGGCGGGCTCGACGGATAAGGAGACCGACGCCGCGACGGAGACCGACGCCGCGACGGAGGAAGGCGACGAGACGGGAGACGATGAGGACGATAAGCCGGTCATCATTCCCAAGGCGACCGACGAAGGGATCAAGGCGGAAGAGGGCGCTCTTTCGTTCCTCGGCGACGGCGAAGTCTATTTTGACGTCAGCGTAAGCGATAAGATCGACTCCTTCAAGGTCGAGATCGACGGGCAGGACGCCGTCGGCCATGCGGTCAAGTTCAAGGAAGGCAGCGAAATCTCGGTCGAAGCGACCGGCGACGAGAACGTGAAGCTCTCCGTTTTCGTCGTCTTCGGCGACGAAGAAGGCGCTCACTTTACGTTCAGCAGAAACAACAATGTTACCAAGATGGACGCCCTCTCCAGAAAATTCCAGGAGAGGACGAACAACAAGAGGATCTATATCGCCGTCCTCGAAAAACTCGACGGATGGAATCACGATCTCTCCGAGGGACTGAACGCGACGCTTGAACCCTACACCGAACTCGAGAAATAATACCTCACTTAAAAAAGAGCGCTCCCGGAAGAGCGACCGTCATAAGGAAGTTTTTTGACCGTGCGTTATTGTGGTGAGTAAGTGCGCACAATGATCAAAAAGGAACAGGCTGTAACCTCAGTCTGTTCCTTTTTTTTGATTAGAGCGAAATTGCCGCGCATAGCGCGGCAGCAAAATTGTTTGCCCGCCGGCAATCAGCTAAATTGAAAATCGAAGATTTTCAGCTAAATTGAATTCGCCCTCAAGCTCGCGCAAGCGAATTTAGCTGAGCGAAGCTCAATTTAGCTGTGCGAAGCACAATTTAGCTCGCCGCAGGCGAATTCAGCTTCGGCGCGGCAAAGA
>JAFSWB010000042.1 GCA_017444735.1 Clostridia bacterium
ACGATTCCCGACTCCGTAACGAGCATAGGCAATTCCGCTTTCTCGGGTTGCTCTGGACTCACGTCCGTGACGATCCCCGATGGAGTGACAAACATAGGTGATTCTGCTTTCTCGGGTTGCTCTGGACTCACGTCCGTGACGATTTCCAATTCCGTGACGAACATAGGCGATTCCGCTTTCTACAACTGCACGGGACTTACGGGTGTAACGATTCCCGACTCCGTAACGAGCATAGGCAATTCCGCTTTCTCGGGTTGCTCTGGACTCACGTCCGTGACGATCCCCGATGGAGTGACAAACATAGGTGATTCTGCTTTCTCGGGTTGCTCCGGACTCACATCCGTGACGATTCCCGACTCTGTAACGAGCATAGGCAATTCCGCTTTCTCGGGTTGCTCTGGACTCACGTCCGTGACGATTTCCGACTCTGTGACGAGCATAGGTGGTTCCGCTTTCTCCGGATGTACCGGTCTTGGGAGAATATCGATTCCAGAAAGCGTTACCGAAATAAACACATCCGCTTTCAAAGACTGCTCGTCCGTTGAAGAAGTATATTTCGGCGACGGGATACAGTCGGTCCGTGATTCGGCGTTCGACGGATGCTCGGCGCTCAAAAAGGTTTACTACACCGGGACGGAATCCGACTGGTACAGAAAGGTCTACGTAGGCGACCACAACGAATATCTTCGCAACGCGGAATTCGTCTTTGAGTATCACGTTCCCGCTCCGGAATACGTCGCCGGGAAAGATGCTACCTGCACGGAGGACGGAAACGTCGGATACTGGCGCTGTACCGTCTGCGGCAAATTCTATTCGGGCGAAGGATGCGAAAACGAGATCGACGCGGGATCCGTCGTTATTCCCGCCCGCGGTCACTCCTTCGGAGAGTGGACGGTGAAGACCGCCCCGACCTGCACCGTAAAAGGCGCCGAGGAACGCGTTTGCTCGCGCTGTGGCGATAAAGAGTCGCGCGATATCGACGCACCCGGTCACGATTATGTTGACGAGATCATCGCACCGACCTGCACCGAGCAGGGATACACGACGCACACCTGCAAAGTATGCGGCGACGCGTACGTCGATACTTACGTCGAAGCCCTCGGTCACACTTTCGGCGCGGACGGCAGGGCGGAGAAGTGCTCCGTATGCGGCGAGAAGAATCCCGACTACAAGCCGCCCGTGAACTTCAATGACGTAAAAGCGGGCGCGTACTACGCGGACGCAGTGGCGTGGGCAGTCGCGAACGGCATCACGTCGGGCACTTCCTCGACTACGTTCTCTCCCGACGAGGGCTGCACGCGCGGTCAGGTCGTGACTTTCCTGTGGCGCGCGGCGGGATCGCCGGAGCCGACGGGAGCGAAAAATCCTTTCCGTGACGTAAAAGAATCCGATTACTTCTACAAAGCGGTCATGTGGGCCGTCGAGAACGGCGTCACGTCCGGTACTTCGTCGACGACTTTCTCGCCGAACAACGTCTGCACGAGAGGGCAGATCGTGACGTTCCAGTGGAGAGCGAACGGACAGCCTAAGCCGAAGGGATCGGCGAATCCGTTCAAGGACGTGAAGGCAGACGATTACTTCTACTCCGCCGTCCTTTGGGCTGTCGAGAACAACGTCACCGCGGGCACGAGCAAGACGACCTTCTCGCCTAACGACACGTGTACGAGAGGTCAGGTCGTGACGTTCCTGTTCAGAGATATGGCGTAACGTACATACGAGGTAAAGTGAAAGCAGCCGGTACCGTTTCGGTATCGGCTGCTTTTCTCGTCTGTGGCAAAGTAAACCACGGTTTATATCGATTTGCCGGAGCCCTGTGAGATATGACGAAGACGCATCAGTTCTGTCCGTTGATCTCTTTAAGATCCTCGATCGCGAGCGACGGATCCATAGTATGGAACATCATATAATTCCGTCGCATCGTATCGACCGGCGCCTGACGAATGATCTTTATACTGTCTTCGCCCGTGTAGAAGTGCCAGTAGCGATAGACGTATCCGATCCAGTAGAGGACGTCGTTCGGGAAAACGTCTCCCGTACCGGATAACGCGTCGCCGGCAACGGCTTTTACCTCTTCGAGCAAATACTCTTCTCCCATCCACTGCGCCCGGTTATACGTGGAATCCAGTTCCTTTGCGATTTCCGACATCATAAAAGCACGAATGAACGCGGCGCTCGGGATCGATTTTTCGCCGGAGAGTTCGAATAACCGACCTTGAATATCGCATAGTTTCAGATCCAGCTCGTTCACTTTGTTCCTCCGTTCTTTGCACGGTCGAGCAGTTCGTCAAAGAACAAACCCTCGCGGCGGTGATTCCTGCAAATATCGTTTGCCGTCGATATGCCCTTGGCGCGATTCTCTTCGGCGACGTCTTTGATAAACAGCCGTTCGAGCCACGAGATCTCTATTTCTTTTTCGATCCTGACCGCGCCGCAGCCTTTTTCGGAAACGGCGACGTACTGTTTGCCGAGCTGAAGAGCGGCAAGACTGTTTACGAGCGCGGAATCGGTGATATTTCCGATGAAGAAGTTGTCGATCACGTAAAACATTCTGTCGTTGGCGATGCTGCCAATGACGAGATCCTTGTTCAGCGTGATATTGCGATATTTTTCGTAGAAAGGTGTACCGGCTATTTTCTCCATTTTGCCGCGATGGTATGCGACGAGCATTGCCCAATCAATATCCGCAGGAATCTCGACTACCTGAAGGCCGGTCAAATCGACAGAAGTCAGATACAGTTTGGACTTTTCATAATCGCAGATCAGTGTGAGTGCTTGACTCACTTCTGTTCCCATATAAAACCCACTACCAAAATCGCATTGCGGACGGCTCTTCGGTTCGATCTTTCCGTCAATACCGGATTTAGAGCCATGATACAGAAGGATGCGACCGTCGGTGAGAGACGTACCGTCGGCGATGCCGCGGATCCTTTCGAGCGTAAACTCGTACACCGGTACGTTATCTGCTTTGCAGATCTCATAGATCCTCGACTGCGCCAGCTTATTCGGAATCGAGTGCCCGTTTTCCCATCGGTTGACGGTGAGATAAGAAACGTTCATATGCTCCGCGAACTCCGTCTGGCTCATACAGAGACAGGATCTGATCCGCTTTATCAACGCCTGCACATCATCACCTCAAAATATATCATAATTTATATGAATCATTATACCAAATGATATATAGCTTGTCAAGACGAAACGTGTATAATACAGCTCTCTTTATTGCAATCCCGTTCCGCGTTTGATATAATAAAACCGATCCGGACCGACGGGCGGATACCGCGCGCGTTCGGGACCGCGAAAGGAGAGAAGACTCATGATAACGCTTTTGTCCCCGGCGGACGGGGCAGAGATATCCGTTTTGACGAAGGAGCAGAGAAGATTCATAAATGAATTCCGGGACGGGCTGCCCAAGGGGCCCGTGAGCTTCATAACGGGCGAGTCGTCGTGGCCGGCGGCTACGCTTTTCAAATGGACCTCGGAAGGCGTTCCCGTTCCTCACAGGATCGAGGTGTCCGAGAGCGAGGATTTCGAGCCGTGCAGGTACGTTAATCTCACCCGCGTCTCGCAGTCGCAGGACGGCGAATTCTTCTCGGCAGGACGCAATTTCATGACCGGAAAACGGTATTTCTGGCGTGTGACGTCCGGCGAGGTCGTGTCGGAGACGCGGTCTTTTACAACGGCGCACGACCCGATCCGTCCTATCGCCGCGGACTTCTCCCCGAATTTCCGCGATCTCGGCGGAAAGATCACTCCCGACGGACGGCGGATCAAGCAGGGTCTGCTTTACCGCGGAACGTATTCGGAACAGGACTGCTACGAGGACGTCGACAATCAGGGCCTCACGGACAGAGGAAAAGAAACCTTTCTCAATGAACTCGGGATAAGATCGCAGATCGACCTGAGACACGAGGCGGAGGGCCGCTATGAAAAAAGCCCCGTCGGAGACGCGGTCAGGTACGTTCAGGTCTCTTTCGACGCTCCGTTCGGCGGCACGTTCAACGACCGCGGACTCGGTCAGATGAAAAAGGCGTTCGAGGTCCTTTTCGATGAGAGCGCGTATCCCGTTTATTACCACTGCCACACCGGAGCCGACCGGACGGGGTTCCTGTCTATAGTAATCGGAGGGATCCTCGGCTTTTCCGACTCCGATATCATGCTCGACTATAACTTCACTTGTTTCCACGAATACAGAAACTGGAGAGAGTGCTGTGACCTCAAGGACTATTTCGCATACCTGCGCGAATGTTTTGGAGAGCACTCGCTTTCCGAGCTCGTTATGCTCCACCTGACGAACTGGGGCATTCCCGAAGAAAAGCTGCTGAAAATGCGCGAATTTCTCTCGGAGTAAGAAGGCGGAGTGACCGCCGTCGTGACGTCCCTCTATGATCTGCGGCGCGGATCCGCGGCTCACGTATACCGCGTCCCGCCCGAACAAAAAAATCCCCGACCGCGCTGTTTCCCAAACGGCGCGGCCGGGGATTCTCTGTCAGAGTATGTTTCGTCCAGCGAACGTGTTGTATGCGTCGGGTCTCCACCCGGGGGCTACGTCCCTGACGGCTTCCTCCGCCGTGACGACAGCGTCGCCGTTGTCGATATCGACGAGAGAATAACGGTCGTTTCCCATACCGAGTTCCTTCATATAGCTCAGCTGACGCAGACCGTGACGGGTCTGTATGCGTTTTATGAGAGCCTTGCCGCCTCCCTCGGGCAGACCGTAGATCAGATCGACGCAGGCGTTATCGACCGCGAGAATATCAGTCGAAGCGAGAATTCCGACGTCCGGTGTGACGACCGGCTCTGCGCCCGGCCCTTCGCAGTCGCAGGAGACGGACATATTCCGCATGACGTTGATATAACAGACGTGAGGCGAAAAGAAGTCGACGGTCGCCTTCGTGCTTTCGCTGATGCGCTCCATCAGTTCTTCTTCCGAAATGCTCCACATGTTGAGAGAACCCGGGACGGTATGGATCTCCTTTTTGCCTATCCTTCCGTCCGCGCATCCGATGCCTACGTTCTTGTTGCTGCCGCCGAAGCCTCCCATCATGTGACCTTTGAAGTGCGTAAGCACGAGCAGGGAGTCGTAGTCAAGCATGCTCTTGCCGACGTGCATTTCTTCAAACCACTTGCCGCCGTTGACGGGCAGCGCGGCGACGCCTTCGCTGTCGGTAATGTCGACGGGGCAGAACGTCCATCCGTTTATCCTGAGCGTTTTGCGGTGGTCCTCCGTCGTATATCTGCTGCCCTTGTAATACGTATTGGTCTCGATGATCGCCGCGTCGCGCAGACGTGATTCGAACAGCTCTCGCACCCACGGACGCGGAATGATGTTCGGGCCCTCCGCTTCTCCGGTATGGAGCTTTACGGCGATCTTCCCGCAAAGTGCGGAGCTCACCTTATCATAAATCTTTTTCAGCCCTTCTTCGGACAGATCTCGGGTAAAGAAAACGTCTGAGCTTTCTCCCGTGCGTTCATCGAACGGGACGTATTTGCTGCCGTCCTTGCCGGGAACCGGGGTGCTTTTTTTCATAGTCTTTTCTCCATAGACGATAGGATATGTTGAAACGTTCTTCATCTGATATTCTACCATAACTTGAACGCGCAGTAAAGAACGATCCCGCCCTTCCCGTAAAAAAAGCGGGAGGGTCGGGGATCATTTTTGACTTATCGCCTTATTCTTTCTCAGCTCGGTACGGGAACGTTGCGGCGTTTTTTGAGCTCCTTGTTTCGTGTCCGCAGGGACGGCAGAGCGCCGTCCCTGCGGGCCGCTTCGTTTCACGAACCGACCGTCCGGTCACACGCCGAGACAAATAAAAGCTTGTTGAATAATCCCCCGCCTTTTGATATAATGAACTCAAACAAATAAGTCTCGGGAGAAAAAACATGAAAAAAATCCTTTCGCTTGTCTTCACGCTTCTCATGATCCTCTCATGCGCCGTCGTTGTTTCAGCAGCGAAGAACGGTTTTTCCGACGTAGAAGAAGGGCGCTGGAGCGCGGCTTCGATAAAATACGCCGTCGATAACGGCTACATGAAGGGCGTCGGCGGGGACAGATTCGACCCCGAGGGATCGCTCACCCGCGCGATGGTCGCCACGGTCCTGTGGCGGCGTGAGGGTTCACCCGTGCCGACAGTCCCAAGCAGCTTCACCGACGTTCCGTCAGGCGAGTGGTACACGGACGCCGTCGCGTGGGCCAAAGAGACCGGCGTCGTGAAAGGAATCACCGCGACGACGTTTGAGCCGGACGGCCTCATAACGCGCGAACAGCTCGCGACGATGCTTTTCCGGTTTTCGTCCTCCGCTCCCGTGTCGGTGCCGGAGCGCGCGGACCTCACGCCGTTTTCGGACGATGAAAAAGTGTCGGGCTGGGCGAACGAGCCGCTTGAATGGGCGGTCGAGGCGGGTCTAATAAAAGGCACGGACGGCAACCGTCTCGCGCCCGAGGGCAACGCCACGCGCGAGCAGTTCGCCGCGATAATAGAGCGGTACGACGACTCTTTTCTGCTTGAATACAACAGACCCGTCCTCCGCTCGCACTTTACCGAGCCCGAATACCCGCTCGTCGACGACGCCGATTTCTACGTTTCGACGGCGGGCGACGATAACGCCGACGGCTCCTTCGATCATCCCTTCAGAACGTGGGAGCGCGCCCGCGACGCCGTCCGCGCGCTCAAAGCGTCAAAGGAGGGCGATATCACCGTCGCGTTTATGGCGGGCGATTACGGACCTCTTTCCCTCACTCTGACGGCGGAGGACTCGGGAGCGGAAGGACATCGCGTCGTTTACCGCAAATACGGCGACGGCGACGTCGTGTTCGACAACGGTCTGACGATAAGAAAAGACGATTTCACCGACCTTTCGGACGAGGAAAAAACGCTCTTCTCGTCCCGCGCAGTCGACAAAATAAAGAAGGCGGACGTCACCGGACGCCTCGACGATTTCGCCGTCACTGATCTCGTTCTCTCCGAGGACGGCGAGATGACCGTCGCGAGGTATCCGAACAAATACCGCGACGGGACGGACTTCCTTCTCCAGGGCGGTCACACCGTCGACGAGAGCCATATCCGCGTCTACAATACTCTCCTTCGCAACCGTATTTTGAAATACAACTCGGTCGAGGGCCTTTACCTTTACGGATATATCACGCTCGGGTGGTACAAGGACCATATCGAGACCGACGGGATGCATATCGACCCGGAGACCGGCGACCCCGTGTTCAGTGCCGTTCATCTTGAAAACACGAGAGGCGGGAACCTGAGGTTCGGGGACGGCTTCGAGACCGATTTTTACCAGATGGCGATAGTCAACGTGCCGGATGAGCTCGACTTTCCGGGCGAATTCATACTCTCGCGCGACAAAAACACGCTTTACGTCTACGACCCGCAAAGCGACGTCGTTTTCGGCGGCGGCGGCGACATGATCACGATGGATCACGCCGACCGGATCTCCTTTATCGGGCTGACGCTCAAAAACACGCTCACCTCGATGATCGCCGCGGAACATTCGCACGAGATCACCCTCGACGGATGCCGGATCAACGGGAGCGGCGCCCATGAAGCGGTGTCTTTCCGTCACTGCGACGAGGGAAGGCCGTACAATATCACGGTCAAAAACTGCGAGTTCTCCCGGACCGCCGCGACCGCGCTCGAGGTCAACGTCGGGTACGATCTCGATCAGGTGCGCGAAACGGGTCTTCTCTTCACGAGCTCGGAGGGCGTTCTCATCGACAACAATCTCTTCACGCGCACGAGTCTCACGACGGGCAACTGCGGCGCCGTCGCCGTTCACGTTTTCGGGCCTGTCGTCTCTCACAACGAATTCCGCCTCTGCTACTGGGAGGGGATCGACTTCCGCGGATCGGTCAATATGACGGCGGAGTACAACGTCTTCGACGGCGTCTGCTATAACGGCGACGACACCGGAATGATAAACAACTGGTACAGCATCGACCGGTGCGGCAACGTGGTGAGATACAATCTGTTCATGAAAACGAACGGCGGATCGATAAACGGCGCCTTCGCGCTCTACCTCGACGACACGACGGGCACGTCGGTCTATTCCAACATCTTTTACTGCACTCCCGTCACCTCGATGAATAACGGCGTGTGCAAATACAACACCTTCTGCGACAATCTAATCGTCAATCCCGGATGGACCGAGGCGGTCGGATGCTGCTACAACACCGGCGGCACGCGCGCCGTCGCGGAGAAAATGGAGGAGTCGTCAGACCCGTCCGTTCTCCTCAAATTCGGAGACAGATGGCATTGGCTCGAAGTCTTCAAGGTCTTTGACGAGCACCCCGAATACAAGGAAAAAGCGGGCGAACGCTGGGAGGGATTCTTCAAGATCACGACCGACGTTGAAAAGTGGAACACGCCGGAATACTGTCTCAACAATTCTCTCGTCATCACCGGCAACTGCGAGATAAACGAGATCGGCGCGGCGATGGAATACGACGAGCTGTTATCGCGGTATTCCGTCATCGAAAACAACATTGCGTTTACCGACGACGAGAACCCGTATTTCGTCAACCCGTCGAGAGGCGACTACCGCTTCCGCGAGGGCGCGGATTTCCCGGATGTACAGTTTGAAAAGATCGGACGTTATTGACTGATGCGAAGTCCTTTTTCGGATGACGGAAGAAATTGAAAATGAAAAAAATCGTATCTTTGATAACGGCGCTTGTTATGCTCGCGTCGTGCGTCACGGTCGCGACGGCGGCGAAAACGGGCTTTTCCGACGTCGCGGAGGACCGCTGGAGCGCGGCGTCGATCAAATACGCCGTCGACAACGGATATATGAAAGGCGTCGGCGGGGACAGATTCGACCCCGAGGGATCGCTCACCCGCGCGATGGTCGCCACCGTCCTGTGGCGGCGCGAGGGAAGCCCCGCCCCGACCGCGCCGAGCGGCTTTTCCGACGTCCCGGCGGGCGAGTGGTACACGGACGCCGTAGCGTGGGCTAAAGAGACCGGCGTCGTTAAAGGAATAACGGCGACGACGTTCGAGCCGGACGGCAAGATCACAAGAGAACAGCTTGCGACGATGCTGTTCAGGTTCTCGTTTTCCGCTCCCGTCTCCGTGCCGGAGCGCGCGGATTTGACGCCGTTTTCGGACGACGAAAAAGTGTCGAGCTGGGCGAACGAGCCGCTTGAATGGGCTGTTGAAGCGGGCCTTATAAAGGGTACGGACGGAAACCGCCTCGCCCCCGAGGGCGACGCGACGCGCGAGCAGTTCGCCGCGATAATCGAGCGGTACGACGGTTCCTTCAAGCTCGCGTATAATCACCCCGTCCTCCGTTCGCACTACACCGAAAAGGAATATCCGCTCGTGACGGACGCCGATTTTTACGTCAGCGTGAGCGGCGACGACTCGGCGGACGGCTCGTTCGATCACCCGTTCAGAACGTGGGAGCGCGCCCGCGACGCGGTGCGCGCGCTCGACAGGACGGGGCGCGACGGTATCACCGTCGCCTTCAGAGCGGGAAACTACGGTCCGCTCTCGATCCTGCTGACGGACGAGGACGCCGGGACCCCCGACTGCCCGATCACGTACTGCAAATACGGCGACGGCGACGTCGTCTTCGAAAACGGAGTGACGCTCGGCGAGGACGATTTCAGCCCGATCAGCGACGGCGAGCGCGCCCTGTTCAACGAGAAAAACGCAGACAGGATCAAAAAAGCCGATCTCAACGCGTATTTCACCGAAATCCCCGGCTTTACCGAATTCGTCCTGTTCAACGACGAGCTGATCCTGACCGCCGCGAGATTTCCGAACAGATATAAGGACGGGGGAGACAATCTCCTCGCCGCGTCCGAATACTTCGACAAAAACTCGCTCCTCGTCACGATGGATATCCTCTCCCGCCGCATCTCGAAATACACGGACGAGATGATCCGCGAGATGCGCATTTTCGGATACATAACGGCGGGTTACAGAAAAGACTCGTTCAGGGCGACCGGCTACGACAGAGACGCGGGCGTTCTTTACGTCGCGGGACGGGGTGAGCCCGAGGGCGACGGAATGAGAGAAGGATGGCGCGGAGCCGACGGGACCGGGATACTGATGTGCGTCACGAACGTCCCGCCCGAGCTCGACAGTCCCGACGAATACTGGGTCGACAGAACGACCGGTACGCTCTACGTTTTCGACCCGCAAGGCGAGTACCGTATGCCGATGGGATGCGGCGAGAGAAAGCTGCGCGGCGGAGAATTCGACGCGGGCACCGGGAGCGCTCCGACCTCCGATTACGTCATGGTCGACCTCGAGGACACCGGATATATCACGTTCCGCGGTCTTGAGTTCACGAACGCCCTCGACGGGATAATCTTCGGGTACAGGACGTCCGGGATCGGGATCGACCGCTGCTCCTTCTCATATTCGACCGGCAAAAATCAGCTTCTGTTCGAGTATTCGCTCGACGGCGCGCCTCTCGGTCTCACCGTCACCGACAGCGCGTTCGACTTCTCCGTCGGATCGTCGATCCTTGTGGTCGACGAAGCGGACGGGCCGGACAGATACACGAACAGATCGGACGTCATAATAGACAACTGCCTGTTTTCCCGCGCCAACCTCGTCTACGACGTCGAGGGTTCCGTAAATATGTATAAATGCAGCGGAGGGACGGTCTCTCACTGCCGCTTTGAAAACTGCAGCCGGTGCGGCGTGATGTATCAGTCGTCGTTCGACATCCTCATCGAGTACAACGACTTCAACAGCGCGATGTGCAACTCGGAGGACGGCGGCGTCACCCGCACGTGGGGCAACATGGACGGGAACTGCGTCATCCGGTACAATTTTTACGACAAGATCCCCGATTCCATGGGGGTCGGAAGACTCGCGCAGTATTCCGACGACGGCGACTGCGGGACCGTGATGTACGGTAATCTCTTCTACAGCGGGGGCAATATCGTCTTCGCGGGAGCGGGGCGCGACAACGTGTTCCGCGACAACGTCGTCATCGGAGAAGGCTCCGTGGTAGTTCAGTCGATGACATCGGGAATAAAGGAGACGGGCGACGCCGCAAGGGCGTCATGGCCGATTTACGTTCATCTCGCGAGGTGGGAAAAGATCCTCGAATATATCGCCTCCGTCGACGGGTACGCGGAGGCTCTCGAAGCGCGGCGGCCCGGAGCGACGTCGTTCTCGTTCGATTTCAACGGAGAGCTTGACAAAAACTTCGTCTTCGCTCCCGTTACCGACATTGTCGGGAATCTGTATATAAATAAGAACGGCGAGACGGACGAGAGGTTCTTACTCGTCGCCGACGCGGCGGAATACTGCACGATCGAGGGGAACTCCGGCTTCACGTTCGCGGACAATCCGGTCTTCGTCAATCCGTCCCGCGGCGACTACCGCATAAGGGACGGCGTCGATTTCCCGGATATTCATTTTGAAAACATAGGTCGTTATTGACTGACGCGGAGTCCTTTTTCGGATGACGGGAGGAAATGAAAATGAAAAAATCGCATCTTTGATCACGGCGCTTGTTATGCTCGCGTCGTGCGTCACGGTCGCGGCGGCGGCGAAGGGCGGCGAAGGGCGGCTTTTCCGACGTCTCCTCCGACGATTACTTCTGCAACGCGGTCCTGTGGGCCGTCGTGAACAACGTCACCTCCGGAACGGGCGCGAAAACCTTCTCGCCCGCGGACGTCTGCACGCGCGGACAGATCGTCACGTTCATGTACAGAGCGAAATAACCGCAAAAACCGAAAAAAGACCCTCCGGGGTCTTTTTTATTTTGCAGTTTAATGGTATACTAAAATTACCCTACAGGAAGACAGAAGGTGCGACCGTGAAAAAGACTGAATTTATAATCTTCGACCTCGGAGGGACGCTTACCGACGAGATCGGGTGGGACGATCCGGCGGGAGAACGCGCCGTGCTCCGGCGCGCCCTGACGAATCCGCTGAACGTCGGTCCCGAGGAGGTCCTCGCCGAAAAAAATACCGTTTTCAGGGATATCGAGCGTGTCCACGACGAGCTCGGATACGATCTGCCGGTCCGGCTGACGAACCGACTCGCATACGGACGGCTCGGGCTCACGTTCTCGCTTTCGGAATTTGAGATCGAGTGCGTGATGCGCGACGCGATAAGCGAAGCCGTACCCGTTCCCGGCGCGCGCGAGACGCTCCGCGAGCTGCGGGAGCGCGGGATCGGGACGGGCGTGCTGAGCAACAACGGGTGGTCCGGAGAGGCGATCGAAGACCGCCTCAGGTCGGTCTTTCCCGATCACAGGTTTTCGTTCGTAATGTCCTCCGCCGACTATCTCATAAAGAAGCCGGACCCGCGCCTTTTTGAGATCGCAGTCCGGAAAGCGGGCGTCGATCCGTCGAATATACGGTTCTGCGGGGATCACTTCGAGGCGGACGTCCTCGGCGCGCACGGCGCGGGACTCTTCCCCGTCTTCCTCACCCGCGGCGGCGAGCCCCCGCGGATCGAGACGAAGGACGGCGTCCGGTATCTCCGTATCGGATCGCTCACCGACGTCATCTGAAGCGAAAAAAAGTGACCGCGGATCACTCCGCGGTCCCCTTTTTTTCAGTCAATGCACAGCACCGGATCCGTCCGTTCGCTTTCTCCGAGCTCCAGGAAGCCGACCTGTTCGCAGGTCGAAAGATCGAACGACCGGATATTCGCGGAGCCCCCGTACGAGTAAAAATAGATGAAATCGCCTATATACAGCGCGCGCGACGTCCACGCGTAATCGCCGGCGTCGGCTCTCATGACGACGTCGAACGACTGACCGTTCCACTTCACTATAAAGAACTGCCTCTTTCCGTATTCCTCATCGTACTCGCCGTACGCCCCGAAACAGATCAAACCGCGCTCCGCGTCGGCGAGGATCGCGTGGTGATCGTAGAGCGCGTCGCTCTCGTAAACGCCGGGGAGCGTGATAACGGCGATCTCGTTCATCGCGCCGTCCGCGCTCTCGGAGAACATCGAGAGCTTCAGATTTCCGTCGTCGTCCTGACCGAAGCCGAAAAGATGATCGCCGAACCGTTCGAGATAATCGGAGTGACCGGGGATCTTGAGCTCGTCGATCACGCGGGGATCGGTCGGGTCGGAGAGGTCGACGTGGAACAGCGGGTCCGTCTCGCGGTACGTGACGAAGTACCCGTCCGTCCCCTCGAAGCGGCAGGAGTAGATCCTCTCGTCCTCGGCGAGTCCCACGATCGAGCCCGTGACGTTCATCCCGGCGTCGAGGACGTAAAGATTGTTATACATCTCTTCGTCCCACGTCGATTCTTCAAACGGCTCGACCGACGGGTAATCGACGTCGGTCTCGTAATCGGCGCCGGTCTCTTCGGGAGAGCCGTACAGTACCGACGTTTCGTACTGTTCCGTTTCGTAATCGACCGCGCCCCGTCTGTACTTGTACGTTCCGCTGTCGTTTCTGACGCTCGTCACGACGCGGAGATACCCGTCGTACTCGTCCATCGAAAAGCTGTTGTGAAGATATCCGTCGAGACGGGCGGAGCCGACGAGCGCGAGCCCTCCGTCGAACGATATTTTAGCGATAACCGAGTCGGAGCCCGTCTCGTACGTCTCGACGACGAAGCCGTCCTCCTCGTATTCGTTCACGTCGTACGACCAGTCCGTCCTCGCGACGTAGACGTTGTTTTCGCTCTGATACATAACGTGTCCGTCGTAGCCGAGCAGGGAGAGATTCGCCGTCACCGACGCGTCGCCGATATCGACGAGCGCGATATTTAGATATTCGCACTCGCTTTCGCCGTCGCCGCTGAAGATCCGGTCGGCGCCGACGAGACCGCCCTCGCCGTTCTCATAGACGGTCGGGATATAGGTCGACGGCTCCTCCTCGAGTATTTCGCCGTAAAATCTCTGCGCCGCGACGAGACAGAGCCGGTCGCCCGACAGGCGGCTCGACACGCGGTTCCCGCTTATCGCGCAGGAGGATATAAGCGTCGGCGCGGTCCGGTCGGCGATATCGAACACCGCCGCGGAAAGATACGCGTCGCCGTAGCCCCAGAAGAAGTATTCTCCGTCCGCCTGATCTTCGCCGTAATCGTAAGTCTCGGCGACGACGACGAGCCGGTCGTCGGTTATATAGAGCTCGCAGTTCGAGAAATATCCGCCGCCCGGCGTTCCGCCGACGGAAAACGGGGAGTCCGCGCCGGTGAGCGGGATCTTCGCGACGGTCTCCATTATACCGTTGTCGGCTGAAATGATATACGCGCCGTCACCGCCGACGGCGTAGATATACTTCCCGTCCGTCTTGACGACGTCCGCCTCGTCGATGCCCTCGACCTGAACGTTCGTCTTTGAATAGTCCGCGTCTGCGCCGCCGTTCGCGCCGGTTTCCGGCGACGAGTTTGCGGTGGGGATCTCGGAGCCTCTTCCTTCCTCCTCCTGAACCACGATGCCGACGTCGTCCTTATAGAAGACGTCGCCGTTTCCGGAGCTGATATGCCTGAAGATATCGCCGTAATCGCGCCGCGCGGTGACGACGCCCGTTTTCACGGTCACGGGATCTGCGTTCGGCTCGTCCGTCTCCGCCGTATCAGTCGGAACGACCGTCTTCGTACGGCCCGAAAGAGCCGCCGACGTGACGATGCTTCCGATCAGGACGACCGAGAGGAAGACCGTCAGAACGCTCCTCGCCATATCGCGTCTTTTCGCTTCTTTCTTCTTTACCTTTTCGGCGACGTCCGCCGTAAGTTCCTCATATGTTTTCATAAGTGAAGCCCTCCTTTTCGAGAAGCGCGCGCAGGGCGCGTCTCGCTCTGAAAATGACGTTTTCGGTCTGTTTGCGGCTCTTTTTCATCGCCCGCGCCACGTCCTCGTGACTCATCTCCTCGAAGTAGACGAGATAAAGGGCGACGCGATATTCCTCGCAGAGCTCCGCCATCGCGGAATGAAGTCTCTCGTCCCGCTCCGTGCGGAGCACGCGGCCCTCGAGCGTCTCGAAGTCCGCCGCCTGATCCTCGTCGAGCGACAGGATCTCGCCGCGGCGCGCCCTCTTCCGTATCAGGTCGATCGCCTTGTGGCGGCAGATCGCGTAAAGGTACGTCCTGAGCGCGCTCTCGCCGCGGAACGCGCGTTTTTTGAGGGCGAGGTCGGCGAATGCGTCGGAGACGATCTCCTCGGCGTCGCTCGGGTTCTTGACGAGCGTCGCGGTGAAAAAGATCATCGCGTCGGCGTACGCCCGGACGATCTCTCCGAGCGCGCTCTCGTCGCCGTCCGTATACCGCCTGTAAACGTCAAGCGCCGCTGACGATTCGGTCATACCGGGATCTCCTTTCATTGCGTTTCACCCTTCAGTCGAAAAAATCCGGAAAACTTCTCACTTATTTTATCACTTTTCTGAAAAAAATGAAAGAATAAATATCCCCCCGTAAAACGGGGGGTATTTCATTTTCGGGCATAGCCCTATATGTTACTGGCAGCGCACAAGTGCGCTTTTTATTGGCCTGCCAGCCATGCAACTGTTACTTACTACCCATAAATGGGTCCCGTGGG
>JAFSWB010000043.1 GCA_017444735.1 Clostridia bacterium
GAATGGGCGGTCGAAGCCGGTCTTATCAAGGGCACGGACGGAAACCGTCTCGCCCCCGACGGCGACGCGACGCGCGAGCAGTTCGCCGCGATAATCGAGCGTTACGACGGGTCGTTCAAGCTCGCGTATAACGAGCCGGTCCTTTTCTCGCACTACACGGAGCCGGATTATCCGCTCGTCGACGACGCGGACTTTTACGTCTCGACGGCGGGAGACGATAACGCCGACGGCTCCTTCGAGCGCCCGTTCAGGACTTGGGAGCGCGCCCGCGACGCGGTGAGGACGCTCGATAAAACCGGACGGAACGGGATAAAAGTCGCCTTTATGGCGGGCGATTACGGCCCGCTCGACCTCACGCTGACCGAGGAGGACTCCGGCACGCCGGAGTGTCCGATCACATACTGCAAATACGGCGACGGAGACGTGGTCTTCAATAACGGATTCGACGTCGGTGAGGACGAGTTCCGTCCTCTCGACGAGGCGGAACGCGCGATCTTTACGGCGAAGGCCGCCGACCTGATAAAAAAAGCGGACGTGTCGGAAAAACTCGTCGATTACGATCCCGAAACGTGCATGATACTGTCGGAGGGCGGCATGCTCAACCTCGCCCGATTCCCCAATCTCTACCCGGACGGGACCGATCAGCTGATTCAGTCCGGCGTCGCCTACGACGTCAACCATATCCACGTCTACAACCCACTTTACAAAAGACACATTGAGAAATACCACAGCGTCGACGGCCTCTTTCTCTACGGCTATATCGCCGCCGGATGGTACAAGGACGCGATAGAAACGGACGGATACGAGATCGACCCGGAGACCGGAGATTTCGTCTTTTACGTCCCGCACCCCGAGAACGTCTATTTCGGTTACGGCCCGCAGCTCGGCGACGGCTTCGCGTCCGACTATTTCCAGATGGCGATCCTGAACGTCTCCGAGGAGCTCGACGCTCCGGGAGAGTACTGGATCGACAGGGAGAAGGGGACGTTTTACGTCTATGACCCGAAGGGCGACTTCCACTTCATCGGCGGCAGCGCGTCGAAGATCTCCGAGAGCGAGAACCTTTTCATCGAATCGGAGACCGGCGGAATGGTGACGCTCGGCGAGAACGCGGAGAATATCACACTCCTCGGACTCGACTTCAGAAATTCGAGCAAGTATATGATCAGAGGCGTTCACCATCCGCGGGGACTGACGGTCGACCGCTGCTCCTTCGACGGATGCTCCGCGCTGAATATGATAGAGATCCGCGTGTCGGACGAGGGAGAACCGCTCGATCTTCTCGTCACCCGATGTTCATTCTCGACGTCGGTCGGAAGAGCGATCGCGGTCTTCGTCCCGATGTTCGACCTCGTTTACAGCCGCGGTTATCTCTTCACTACGGGCGGAAACGCCGTCGTCGACAACAATTATTTTACGCTCACCAATCTCAGGATAGGGAACCTCGCCTCGGTGTGCGTCAATCTTCCGTCCCCCCGCGTCAGCCATAACCTTTTCGAGAATTGCTGCTGGCAATGTGTCGATATAGGAAGATCGACGAACGCCGTCGTCGAGTACAACGTCTT
The DNA here is from genome assembly GCA_017444735.1 of Clostridia bacterium. Lineage (GTDB taxonomy): Bacteria > Bacillota > Clostridia > Oscillospirales > CAG-272 > RUG11130. Next base: position 1,566 of record JAFSWB010000043.1, read on the forward strand.
CGACCGCGCCTGCGTCAACGGGGACGACACGGCGGCGGTCGGGCAGTCGGTCTACTTCGGCGGATGCGGCAACGAGATCAGATATAATCTCTTCATGAACATAACCGGCGGACAGAACGGACGGTTCGGGGTCTACCTCGACAACGCGATAGGAACGCGCGTCCGGTCCAATCTCTTCTACAACGTCGGCACGACCGTCATGAACAACGATATCTGCAAGTACAACGAATTCACAGATAACGCGACGGTGGGCGGTCCGGTCGGATGCGGCTACGACACGTGGCACACCGCCGCGGTGGAGGAGGCGATGGCGGCGGACGACCTCTCGCCCGTCCTCGGATTCTGGACGTACCGGAGATGGGTCGATCTGTTCGGCTTTTTCGACTCCAACCCGGAGATCAAAGAACGGGCGGCGGCGGAGTGGCCGGGCTTCTTCGACATCACGACCGATCCCGCCCGCTGTGGGGAAAAGGAATTCTGCGAGAACTCGTCGCTCGTTATAACCGGCAACAGGAGCTTCAACAATGAGCCGGAGCCGGAGAGCTATCCCGAGATCCTTGCGAAATATTCGACGATAGAGAACAACGACGCACTGACTTTTGCGGACAATCCTCTCTTCGTCAACCCGTCGAGAGGCGACTACCGCGTAAAGGACGGGGCGGAATTTCCCGATATACAGTTTGAAAAAATCGGTCGTTATTGACTGATGCGAAATTACATATTTAAGGTTGGCGAAAGGGATTGAAAATGAAAAAAA
>JAFSWB010000044.1 GCA_017444735.1 Clostridia bacterium
ATGCTTTTCCGCTTCTCGTCCTCCGCTCCCGTCTCCGTTCCCGAAAGAGCGGACCTTGAGCCGTTTTCGGACGACGAAAAAGTCAGCGAATGGGCGAACGAACCGCTCGAATGGGCGGTAGAAGCCGGCCTTATCAAAGGCACGGACGGAAACCGCCTCGCCCCGGAGGGCGACGCGACGCGCGAGCAGTTCGCCGCGATAATCGAGCGTTACGACGGCTCCTTCAAGCTCGCGTATAACGAGCCGGTCCTTTTCTCGCACTACACGGAGCCGGATTATCCGCTCGTCGACGACGCCGACTTCTACGTCAGCGTGAACGGCGACGACTCGGCGGACGGCTCCTTCGATCATCCGTTCAGAACGTGGGAGCGCGCCCGCGACGCGGTGAGGACGCTCGATAAAACCGGACGGAACGGGATAAAAGTCGCCTTCTTCGCGGGCGATTACGGTCCGCTGTCGGTGACGCTCGACGCCGAGGACTCCGGCACGCCGGAGTGTCCGATCACATACTGCAAATACGGCGACGGAGACGTGATTTTCGACAACGGGTTCACTGTGACGGAAGACCGTTTTCTTCCCCTGAGCGAGAGCGAAAAAGGTCTGTTCCGCTCCTCCGCCGCGGGGAGTATCAAAAAAGCCGACGTATCGGGCGAACTTGCGGATTACGACCCTGCCGCCTGCCTTGTCATGGGAGAGGACAGGGTATGTACTCTCGCCCGTTTTCCGAACAAATACGAGGACGGATCGGACCATCTCTTCGAGGGGGCCGCGTATAACTGCGACGACGAGCATATCAGGGTGACCATGCCGACGCTCATCTCAAAACTCTCGTCGTACCGTCCGGAAGAGAAAATATACGTATACGGATATCTCACCACGGGCTGGAGCAAGGACCTTCTGGAGACGGACGGATTCGATCCCGCGACCGGTCTGCTCCACGTTCCCCATCCCGAGACGACCACCGCCGGGTATCTCAGGCGTCTTCCCGAATTCGACAGCGCGAGCTGGAATCAGACCGCGCTTGTCAACGCTTCGGAGGAACTTGACGCGGCGGGCGAGTTCTGGGTCGATCCCGTCACGAAAACGCTCTATATGTATAAGCCGGCGGGGGATTATATGTTCGCGGGCGGAGACGGGGCGATGATCGCAATGGATCATGCGGACGGCGTCTCTTTCGCGGGTCTCACGTTCAGAAATTCGCTCCGCGGGATCCTTCACGCGGAGCATTCCCACTCGCTGACGCTGGACGGATGTTCATTCTCCGGCTGTGCGGCCGAGAACGCCGTTATGATAAAGGAATGCGACGTCGGAAGGCCCTATGACGTCGCCGTCAGCGGATGTGATTTCACCCACTTTGCGGGCGCCGCGCTGAATATCGAGGGAGACGGCGACCTTGAGGTGAAGCTCAGCAGCGGCGGCGGCGTGACGGTCGACAACAACCGCTTTGCCCGCGTCGGCCTCTCGTACAGCGCCAAAGGCGCGGTTGCGGTCAGCACCGACGGCGCGAGGATCGCCCACAACGTCTTTGAACAGTGCTCCTGGGAGGCCGTCGATTTTCGCGGAGCCGCGGATCTGACGGTGGAGTATAACGTATTCGACGAGGTGTGCCGCAACGGCGACGACACGGGAGCCATCCAGAATTATTCCGAGATCGTCAACTTCGGCACGGTGATAAGATATAACCTGTTCCGAGGCATCCGCGGGGGAACGAACGGCAGATACTGCGTATACCTCGACGGGTCTTCCGGCGTGGAATTTTACTCGAACGTCCTTTATTGCTGCGACTGCTGCGTGATGAACAACTCGCTGAGCAAATCGAACGTGATCCGCGGCAACGTGATGATAAACACGGAGAGCGGGGTCTCCGCCGGGGCGCGTATCCATCCCGACTGCACCGCGTTCACCGAGGAAGCGATGGCGGAGGGCGACGTTGATCGCATACTGAACGACGGGACGTATAAACGCTGGATCAGTATATTCAGATATTTTGAGTACCGTCCGTCACTGAAGGCCAAGGTCAATGAGATGTGGCCCGGGTACTTTGACATCACAACTGACGTCGAAAAGTGGAACACGGCGGAGTTTTGTCTCAATTCCTCCGTCACGATCACGGGGAACGTCGATATAAACCATACGGGGACTTACAAGGATGATTATCCGGAAAACGTCCGGAAATACAGTATTATCGAAAACAACGCCGCTTACGCCGCGGATGAAAACCCGCTTTTCGTCAACCCGTCGAGAGGCGACTACCGCGTAAAGGACGGGGCGGAATTTCCCGATATACAGTTTGAAAAAATCGGTCGTTATTGACTGATGCGAAATTACATATTTAAGGTTGGCGAAAGGGATTGAAAATGAAAAAAA
>JAFSWB010000045.1 GCA_017444735.1 Clostridia bacterium
CACGCTCCGATCAAGGTCAGAGTGGAGCGCGAGGTCGACGGCGAGATGAAGTCGAAAATGATCGACGCGACGATGGGTCTTCTCATATTCAACAGACACATCCCGCAGGACCTCGGCTACGTCGACCGTACCGACCCGGAAAAGATGTTCGACCTCGAGATCACGAAGGTCACGACCTCGAAGGATCTCGGAAATATAATCGACCGCTGTATCAAGCGCCACGGATTTGAAGTCACCGCGAAGATGCTCGACGAGATCAAGTCGATGGGTTACACCTACTCGACGAGAGCGGCGATCTCGATCTCCGTTGCGGATATGACGATCCCGCCGAAGACGTACGAACTCATCAAAGAGGCGGAGCACAAGGTTGACACGATCATGAAGCACTACCAGCGCGGTGAGCTGACCAACGACGAGCGTTACCGCAGCGTCATCTCCACCTGGGAGAAGACGACGAGCGACGTCGTCGCGGCTCTTCAGGAGAACTTCAACCGCTACAACCCGATCAAGATGATGTCCGACTCCGGTGCGAGAGGTAACATCACACAGATGAGACAGCTCGCCGGAATGAGAGGTCTTATGTTCGCGACCGGCGGCCGCGTCATGGAGATCCCGATCAAATCGAACTTCCGTGAAGGTCTTAACATTTTGGAGTACTTCGTCGCGGCGCGCGGCGCGCGTAAATCGCTTTCCGACACCGCTCTTAAGACAGCCGACTCCGGTTATCTGACAAGACGTCTTGTCGACGTTTCGCAGGACGTCATTATCCGCGAGGTCGACTGCGGCTCGAATAAGGGAATGATCGTCTCCGACGTCAAGGACGGCAACGAGGTCATCGAGCCGCTGAAGGACAGACTTCTCGGCAGATACACGATCGGCGAGATCGTCGATCCCTCGACGGGCGAACTCCTGATCGGCGACAACTGCATGATCTCCGAGGAAGTCGCAAACAAGATAGTCAAGTGCGGTATCAAGGAAGTCAATATCAGAACAGTCCTCCAGTGCAAGGCACAGCACGGTGTTTGTGCTCACTGTTACGGCGCGGACCTCGCGCGCAGCGCGGCAGAGGTCAACATCGGCGAATCCGTCGGTATCATCGCGGCTCAGTCGATCGGTGAGCCCGGTACACAGCTCACGATGAGAACGTTCCACACCGGCGGCGTTGCGGGATCCGACATCACACAGGGTCTTCCGAGAGTCGAGGAGCTCTTCGAGGCGAGACGTCCGAAGAAGACGTCCATCGTCGCGGAGGCACCCGGAACCGTCTCAATCCAGGAGATAGGCAAGAAGCAGAGAAACGTCGTCCTCACCACAGAGGCGGGCGACGAGATCGTATACCAGGTGCCCTACGGAACGAGGATCACGGTCGAAGACGGTGACTTCGTCGGCGCGGGCGATGAGCTGACAGAGGGTTACAAGAACCCCGCTGACATCCTCCGCATCAACGGCATCGACGCGGTCTACGACTATATCACCCGTGAAGTACAGCGCGTTTACCGTTCTCAGTCTATCAACATCAACGACAAGCACATCGAGGTCATCACCCGTCAGATGACTCGCCGCGTCAGAGTATCCGACGCAGGCGACACGACGCTCCTCGCCGGAACTGTCGTCGACAAGACGGAGTTCAACGCCGAGAACGCCGAGATCGAACGCCGCATCGCAAACGGCGAGGTAACTCTTCGTCTTGCAGAGAGCGAGCCGGTGCTTCTCGGTATCACCAAAGCGTCCCTCCAGACGGAGTCCTTCCTTTCCGCCGCTTCCTTCCAGGAGACCACGAAGGTCCTCACGGAAGCCGCGATCAAGGGCAAGGTCGACCACCTCATGGGACTCAAGGAGAACGTCATTATCGGTAAGCTCATTCCCGCCGGTACGGGTATGGAGTGCTATCGCAGCGTCGAGGTCGAAAAGACTTATGACGACGAGATAGAGGAGCTCGAAAAGTATATCCGCACGTCCAAAGCTGCAAAAGACAAGTACCTCTTCGAGGAGGGCGGCTCAGACGCCGCGGATGACGTTATCGACGATACCGAAGACGCAGATGACGACATCATCGACGACGAGGACGATTTCGACGATGAGGACGACTTCAGCGACGAAGACGGCTTCGACGACGATTTTGAATCGGACGACGCCTCAGATTCCGAGGATGAGTGAGTTTGACAAGAACGAAA
>JAFSWB010000046.1 GCA_017444735.1 Clostridia bacterium
GTCGCCCGGAGAAAACGTCGTCTTGCCCGTGCCGGCGGCGACGCCGTTTTCGGCCGCCCACATGACCGCGGGATAAAAGTATTCTCCGGATCCCACGTCCTTGAAGGGGTTCGCCGAACCGACGGGCGTCGGCTTTCCCTTCGCGCGCCAGATGAAAGCCGCCGTCTGCCCTCTCGTACACGTGTCGCCGGGAGAAAACACGTTTTTGAAGACGCCTTTCGCGATACCGTTTTCGACCGCCCAGAGGACCGCCTTGTAAAAGTAATCCGTCTCCCTCACGTCGCGGAACGGGTTCTCCGCGGTCGTCGGTTCGGGCGATCCCGCCGCGCGCCACAGGAAAGTAACGACTTGTCCGCGGGTACAGCCGTCGCCGGGAGAAAACGCCGTCGGCGACGTGCCCGCGGTCACTCCGAAATCGACCGCCCAGGCGACGGGAAGCGCGAAGAAGGCGTCGGCCCCGACGTCGCTGAACGCGAACGGCAGAGAGATCGCGCGATCAAACGAAAAATCCGCGTTCAGAAAGTCGTCGTTCCCTTCCCGGACCACGGCGACCTTGTCAAAGTCCGATCCGGAACCGGCGAAGTCAACCTTTTCAAGCGACGCGCACCCTTCGAACGCGGAGCCGCCGACCGATCTGAGGCTCTTCGGGATCGTGACGCTCGTCAGGCTTCCGCATCCGCTGAACGCGGAGCCTCCGATCTCCGTCACTCCTTCGGGGACGACGACCGTCCTGAGGTTTGAACATCCTTCAAACGCGCCGGGACGGATATTCGCCGCGCCGGAAGGGATCTTCACGTTCTCCTTCGCGCCCGGACACGCTTCCACACACGTTCCGCCCCGACTGAGGAGGATCCCGTCAAAGGACAAATACGTCCTGTTTCCGGGGGAAATGTTTATTTTTTCAAGCGACCCGCATCCGTAAAAAACGCGGTTATACGCGCCGCGCACGTTTGCGGGAAGCGTTATTTCCGTCAGGGAGGTACAGTTTGCGAAGGCTTCGCTTCCGATCAACGTCAGACTGTCGGGGAGCGAAACGGACAGAAGCGCGCGGCAATCCTTGAAGGCTTTATCGCCGATGTGCCACGTCCCCTCGGGTACTGTCACGGCTTCTTTCCCTCCGGGACAAACGACGAGAGTGACGCCGTCCTTTGAATAAAGGACGCCGTCGACCGATTTGAAGCTGCCGTTCCCTTCCGCGGCTGCGATCTCACGGAGGGCGCCGCATCCGACGAAAGCGTCCTCGCCGACGATCCGCAGACTGTCGGGAAGCGCGACCGATACAAGGCCCCCGCATCCGCGGAACGCGCCGGGAGAGACAGTCACGGTCCCGTCCCTGACGACCGCCGCCCCTATAATATCGCTTTTTGTTTTTATGAGGTGATTCCCGAGATACAAAACGCCGTTTTCCCAGTTCGACTCGTCAAGAACGTACGCCGTACCGTCGAAGGAGTCCCCGGCGATAAACCGGACGCCGTCGGGGACCGTGATCTCCGCGAGAGCGGCGCATCCGCGGAAAGCGGCTGAGGAAACATTCAGCGTCCCGTCGGGGAGCGATATTTTCTCAAGAGCGGCGCATCCCTCGAAGGTCATTTTCCGGACGACCTTCACCCCGTCGCCGAGCGACGCGCTTTTAAGTCCGGAGCAGTACGAGAACGCGCCGTCCCCGACTTCCGTCACGCTGTCGGGGATCGAAATCTCCGACAGACCGGAACAGCGGGAGAAAGCTCCGTCCGCGACGGCGCGGGTCCCTTCTCTGACGGCGACGGCGCCGGACAGCGACGGGACGCCTTTTATAAGGTAATCTCCGACGTATAGAACGCCGTTTTCCCAGTTTGAACTTTTTCCGTAAACGGGAGTGCCGTCAAAAGCGGTGCTGAGAACGGAAGCGACGATATTGCCGTCGATCGTCTCCGGTATCGTCTCGACGTCCGACTCCCCGAGATACTTTGTTATTACAACGCCGCCTCCGTTCTCCCATCTCGAGTACTTCCATTTTTCAGGGACAGGAGCGGCGGCGGAAACGGTCGCTCCGAAAAGGATCGGAAAAGACAAAATCAGGGAAACAATCCTCCCGACGAGCGTTTTTTTCATTCTAAGCCCCCCAAAAATAACAGTAATGAGAAAAGGAATCGTCCCGTTTTCTCTTTCAAGGTTATTACCGTGTTTTTTCCGCCGAAGGTTACGGTTTTACGAAAAAAAGCGCCGGGCGACGTGATTTTGTCGCCCGGACAGGTTTGAGTAGTACGTTCGGAGTGAATTCGCGCTTCCGGCGAAAAGCCGTCATTCGATCCCCGCGGCGAGGCGGACGCACCGGTACGCGCCGTCGTAGTATCCCTGCGATTTCAGAACGTTGATCCGGTCGCAGAGATGCGGGATGATCTCACGGTCGCGAAGGAGCGTGTCGAGCGCGCCGCAGACGCCCTTTTTCGTCGGGTATTCGTCGGTCGAATCGCCGAATTCCCTGCCGTGGATCGCTCCGTAGACCTCGTGGCCTCCGATGTGCTTCATATAGAGCTTCGGGATCGGGTAGTACGCGAGCTCCGACGGCTTGGTGACGAGCAGATCGCTGACCGGCATAAGAAGATTGGTCGCGTAGACCGCGCGGAAGATATCGGAGTCGCAGACGAGAACGACGCCGTGCGCGTCGCCGTCCCCGATCCCGCCGACGTACTCCTTCAGCCCCTCGTAGTCGTCGCGGAAGACGTGAAGATCGCCGCGTTTTCCGATCAGCGACGCCATCGAGTCGCAGACGGCGGAGTGGTCGCCCGTGTTGAGGAAGAGCGCGACGTCCCCGCGGTCTACGTAAGGGAGAAGATGCTCCGTCATCGCGCGGAACATATCGCCGCCCGCGCCGGCTCCTCCGACGTTCATAAGGATGCGGACGGGACCCGCGCCGCGCGCGCGGTCCGCGCGCTTTTTGTTGTCCTCTTCGAGATTTACGAGCAATTCGTGGTCGACGTAACAGCCGACCTCGCGGATCGAGCTCTCGGGCATCGGAAGAAGCGGTTCCTTCGCGAACCCGCCGAGCGTCTTGTAGCCGAGGTACGCGAACGGCGTCTGAACGGTGTGGATCGCGCCCTCCGAAAGGTGGAGGCCCATCGGCCAGTTGTCCGGGATCGCGTTGACGACGCGCGTCATCCCCGCGTGGACCGCTCCCTGCGACGGCCATACGTGCGTCGCGATATACGGGATGTCCTTCGGGATGTTTCTGAAGATCGGAACGAGAAGCTCCGAGTTCTTCTGATCCTTCGCGTTGTACGTGATCTTCTTGAACCCCTCGCTGTTGAGCGGTTCCCATACGATCTTGTTGAAGAGACGCGATTTCTGCGAGATGCGGGACGCCTTTGAATAAAGGTCGTTCTGCTCCCTTATCATCTTCGAGCCGGTCGCGTCGAACGACGCGAGGTCGAGCCAGTACGGGTCAAATCCGAGCGCGCGGGCGCACGACGCCATCGCGATGCTGATCCGGTAGTGACCGAATCCCATCCTGATATTGCCGACGATGAGGGGTTTTTCGGAAAACGGCTCGTTTTCGTCGGCGAAGACGATATTCATGACGCCCATCGGAGCGAGCGCGTCGATTTTCCGGAAGCCGATCTTATAGTCGCTCCCGCTGTCGTCTCCGTATTTCCTTATATATCCGGCGCGGCTCTTTTCAGCCGCCCTCACCGTTTTTTCGTCGATCCTGTTGCCGAAAATAACGCTCGTTTTGTCGTTCATATTAGGATCCCCCTTTCAGTGTCGTATCTCAGCGTCCTGACGTCGCCGAAGAGCTCGTAGACGACGGTTATCACCGTGTCGCGGCGGCTGTAATCGGTGACGCGGGCGTGACGGAAGAGGTCGAGCGCGGAGTCAAGCGCCGCCTTTTTGCCGTCGTCGTATTCCGCTATGTTGTCCGACGTCATCATCATACTTCCGAACAGCGCGTTCAGCGTTATGAGCGCCCTTCTCTGCTCCGCGGTGAGCTTGATATTGTCGTCGCGGAGGAGGAAGACGTCGGGGTCGCAGCCGAAAAAGCATCCGTTCATGAAGGAGCGGTAAACGGTGTTCTGAAGCGTCACCTTCGTCGATATGCGCTCGCGGTGCATGAATTTCATATACCAGACGTCGTCAAAAATCAGCGAGACGTCGGGTCCGACCCTGACGTAATCGAATTTACCGGCGGCGTTCGAGAGCGTCGCGCCGCACCCGAGGATCGTCTTTCCGGGAAGCGCGCCGCGAAGGAAGGAGTAGGCGCGTTCCGCGACGGCGCTCCTCGTCTCCCCTTCGTACGCGGGGAGGGACGCGCCGTAGAGAAAGTCGAGCTTGAAGAAATCGAACCCCATATCGGCGTAATGGGAGAGGCACTTCCCGACGTAGTCCATAGCCTCCCCGTTGTCGAGGTCAAGCGCGTAGAAGCCGCTCCAGTTCGAGCCGCATCTGACGGGCGCGCCGTCGGGGCCTTTTCTGAACCAGTCCCGCCGCTCGCGGAAGAGACGGCTCTTTTCCTCGGCGACGAACGGGGCGAGCCAGATACCCGCCGTGAAGCCCTTTTTCTTTATCGCCTCAACGATGGGCGAGAGCCCGCGAGGGAACTTCTTCCCGTCGACGTCGAGCCAGTCGCCGACGAACGTCTCGTAGCCGTCGTCGATCTGGAAGAGGTTGAAGCGGGAGTCGAGCGCGTCGAGATCGCGGAGGATGATCGGCTCGCTTATATCCTGATAGTAGTTGTACCACGAGGTATACCCGAAGATCTTTTCGGGCTCGCGATACGGGAAATATTTCCGGAAGAGGCGGAGCCCGTCTTCAAAGTTCCCCGCGTAGAAATAGTCGCAGACGGTGAACTCGTCGCCGTCCTCCAGCGTCACGCCTCCGATATCGGAGAGGAACGAGACGGCGCCGTCGCGCCTGACGACCTCGATTATGAGGTACGCGTTTTTCGCGTTGAGGGACGCGGCGAACCCGTTCGATCCGCCCTTTACGTAAAAGACGTCGTATCCGTGAAGGATCCTTTTGTCGTACTCGTAAAACGTCGCGTCGCCGTATCGGTCGAACGAGAAGTTGCGCACGAGGACGCCGGGAAGACGGGTGACGTCTCTCTCCCGTGCGTCGCCGTAGAACTCGCGGGTCTCCGTCCACGACTGGTAACCGTTTATAAAGTAGAGATCGCCCTTCGGGTCGGGGATCGGGGGCGTCGTCTTCGTAAAGAAGTCGTGAGCCGTCTCGCTGTACGCGCGGAGCGTGACCTTGGCGCGCGCCGCGGCGGAAACGCGGCGGCGTTCGCCGTCGTCCGTGACGGTCAGCGTCAGCGCGCCGTCGTTTGACGGAGCGGTGAGGATATGCTCCTCACCGCCCGATTCGTATATAAGCTTGAAATCACACGTCATGATTCTTTGTCTTTTTTCTCATCCGCCGAGGGCTTGTTGTCCGAGATCGTCTTCATGACGCCCTTTTCATTGTAAAGAGCGAGGATGGCGGCGCCGAGGACGCAGAACGCGACGGCGACTGCGGCGACGACCGTCAGGCCGAGGGGAGAGGCGGTGATATCGTTCGAATTGAGATTCTGCGTCGTGCCCATGATCGCCAGAGACGTGAAGACGAGCATCGCGATCGACTGACCCCATTTCATGGCGAACGTGCGCGCCGCGAAGAACATCCCCTCGCGGTTCTCACCCGTCTTGTAGCCGTCGGCTTCCGCCACGTCGGCGACGATGGACTGAGGGATGATGCCGAGCAGAGCCATCGGGAACGCGGCGATCACGCAGATCGCGACGCCGAGGACCATTCCGGGCAGAGGAAGGACGCGGATGAGCGCCGTCACAATGTAGGCGAGCGCGAGTCCGAGGAAGCCGACGATAGTCAGCTTCTTCTTGCCGAACCTGCGGACGAGACCGGAAACGAACGGATAGAAGACCGCGGACAGGATCGTCATACCTCCCATGAAGACCATCGTCATCGACTCGTCAAGCTCCATGGAGACCTTTACGAAGAACGGGAGGCCCGTCTGGAAGAGCGTCAGACCGATCCAGTACATGATGTCGGAGAGAGCGAATACGCGGAAATCGCGGTTCTTGAACGTCGCGCCGAGCGATTTGAACATATTCGTATTCGAGGGCTTCGTATCGACGAATTCCTTTTCCTTGAGGAGGAACGTCGGAAGGAGCATACAGACGCAGGCGATCACCGCGATTACGATAAAGCAGATCCGATAGCTCCAGTTATATCCGACCGCGCCCTTGAGCATCCCGGAGAATACGAACGGAGTGTACGCGATCAGCGTGCCCGCGAAGAACGTGAGCGAGATCGCGGTCGAGATGAACATTCTGTCGTCCTGAGTCTTGCCGAACTCGGAGATCAGGGCGTTATACGGCGTGCAGTACATCGTCATGAAGAGATAGAACAGGACGATGAACACGGAGATCCACGCGACGTTGACGCCGCTGATGGCGTTGACCGGCGCGCAGAAGAGAAGAACGGTCACGACGGAGAGCGGGATCGCCGCCCACTGCATGAACGGTATCCTTCTGCCGCGCTTGTTCTTCGAGCGGTCGGAGAGCGACGCGATGAGCGGATCGGTCACGGCGTCGAATATACGGGAGAGAGCGGTGATTAGACCGAGGATCGTCAGAAACCCGAGAATGATGAGTCCGGGACGGATAAACTGGACGGCGCCGCCCTCGATATCGCCCTGCGTGGGGAGATAGAAAGTGACGAACCATGCGTTGATGAGTCCCGACAGCATCGACCACCCGAGCTGTCCGATCGCGAAGATGATCATCTGACCTTTTGAAAGTCGTTTCATAATGATACGTTCCTCCGTATGTATTACCGCACGCGCGGTTATATTGAGATTACCATATTTACATAAATTTGTCAAGTTTTTCACAAGGATATTTAAGAAGCGGGGGCAATTTATCAAAAATGACGAAAAAAAGAAGAGAGACGCCGCGGGGCGCCTCCCTGTCTTCTGTTTTTCGCTTTATTTTCTGACGTCGCGCTCCGTCACCGTGCGGAAGCCCGCGGACGTCAGCGCCGACTCCGCCGTCGCGTTGTCCTCGACGCGGAGGACGACGTACGCGCCCGTACCGCCCGCGGACAGAAAAGCGTAGAGATATTCGACGTTGATCCCCTCGTCGTCGAGGACGGACAGAGCGCGGGAGAGCTCGCCGGTGCGGTCGGGGATCTCGATCCCGACGACCTCGTTCACTTTGACGAGAACTCCGTTCGCTTCGAGCGCTTCCCTCGCCTTCTCCGTGTCGTCGACGATCAGGCGGAGGATGCCGAAGTCCTTCGTGTCGGCTATCGAGAGCGCGCTCAGATTGATCCCGTGACCCGCGAGCAGGTCGGTGATCCGGACGAGGCCGCCCCTCTTGTTTTCAACGAATACGGATAACTGTTTGATTGCCATATCGCTTTCCTCCCATTCAATCGTGCAGTTTGCGCTTGTCAACGACTCTCTTCGCCTTGCCCTCCGATCTCTCGATCGACTTGGGCGCGACGAGATGGACGGTGGGATGGATACCGAGTATCCCGGTGATCGCGGCCGAGAGCTTCTTTTCCATCGTGGTGATCGCGCCGACGGTGTCGGAGAACTGATCGGGTGACAGCTCGACGAAGACGTCGAGGGTGTCGGAGTTGTTCACGCGGTCGACCTCGATGCGGTAATTCGGGGCGTATCCCTCGTTTATCAGGACGGTCTCGATCTGCGACGGGAAGACGTTGACGCCGCGGATGATGAGCATATCGTCCGATCTTCCCATCGGCTTCGCCATCCTGACGTGCGTCCGTCCGCACGGACACGGCGTCCGGTCGAGAACGCAGATATCGCGCGTGCGGTAGCGGAGGAGCGGGAACGCCTCCTTGTCGAGCGACGTGAAGACGAGCTCGCCCTTCTCGCCGTCCGGGAGGACCTCGCCGGTATCGGGGTCGATGATCTCCGCGACGAAATGGTCCTCGTTTATATGCATCCCGTGCTGTTCCGAACACTCGAAAGCGACTCCGGGGCCGGACGTCTCGGTCAGACCGTAGATGTCGTACGCCTTGATGCCGAGCGACTTCTCGATATCGCGTCTCATCTCCTCCGTCCACGGCTCCGCGCCGAAGATCCCGGCTTTGAGCGTGTTGTCGGACGGCTTGTACCCTTTTTCCCTGAGCGTCTCCCCGATATACGCGGCGTATGAGGGAGTACAGCAAATGATCGTCGATTTCAGGTCCATCATGAACTGGATCTGGCGGTCGGTGTTTCCGCTCGACATCGGAAGGGTGAGCGCGCCGACCTTATGCGCCCCGCCGTGAAGTCCGGAGCCGCCGGTAAAGAGTCCGTAGCCGTAGCAGACCTGAACGACGTCGTCCTTCGAGCCGCCCGCGGCGACGATCGCCCTCGCGCAGCATTCCTCCCAAAGGTCGATATCGTGCTGTGTGTAGTACGCTATGACGCGTTTTCCCGTCGTGCCGGAGGTCGAATGGATCCTGACGCAATCGGAGAGCGGAACGGCGAGCATACCGTAAGGATACGTCTCGCGGAGATCGCTCTTTGATAAAAACGGCAGCTTGTAAAGATCTTCGACCCCGCCGATATCCCCGGGAGTCAGTCCTTTTTCGTCCATGAGAGCTCTGTAGTACGGCACGCTGCGGTAAACGTGCTCGACCTGCTTTCTCAGCTTCTCGTTCTGAAGCTTGCGGAGCTCTTCGCGCGGCATCGTCTCGACGCCGGCCTGATAGTACCTCTGTTCCAACTATTGTTCCTCTTTCTCCGCCTCCGGCGGACTGCTTATTTGCCGTAGCCGAGAGAGAACGCTCTCTCGTTGAGTTCTTTGAATTTCGGCGCGACGGTGTTTCCGATCGCCGCGATCCATTTCCCGTACGGTATGCCGAGCTCGCGCGCGAGGCGCGCCATGAGGACGATATTGACCGCTTTCGCGCTTCCCGCTTCGAGAGCGGCGGAAAGAGCGTCGACTTCCTCGACGCTGACGCCCTTTGCGCGCAGCTCGTCGAGGATCCCCGCCGGATAATCCGCTTTTCCGATTATGACGGGCATAGGGTCGATCTGTTGTGTGTTGACGATTATCTTTCCGCCCGGGCGGAGGCACGGAGCCCAGCGCGCCGCCTCGAGCTTTTCAAACGAGACGATATAGTCGGCCTCTCCCTCCGTGACGAGGGGCGAGAAGACGCGGTCGCCGTATCTCACGTACGTGACGACCGATCCGCCGCGCTGACTCATCCCGTGGACCTCGGAGACCTTGACGTCGTAGCCTTCTCCGACGAGAAGATTGCCGAGCAGCTTCGACGCGAGCAGACTTCCCTGTCCGCCGACGCCGACGATCATGATGCTGACGGTCTTCATTCCGCGTCACCTCCAATCGCTCCGAACGGGCAGAGCTGTTCGCAAACGCCGCAGCCGACGCAGAGCGTCGCGTCGATCCTCGCCTTTCCCTCCTTGAAGGAGATCGCGGGACAGCCGAGACCCATGCATCTCCTGCACGATCTGCACTTGTCCGGGCGGACGGCGAGCGGCGCGTTTGTTTTGACGTATTTGAGGAGGACGCACGGGCGGCGCGAGATAATGACGGACGGTCCGTCGGCGGCGAGCTCCTCGTCGACCGCCTCCTCGCACGCTTTGAGGTCGTACGGGTCGACGACGCGGACGCGGTCGATCCCCACGGCGCGGCAAAGCGCCTCGAGGTCGACCTTCCCCGCCGGATCGCCTTTGATATCGTAACCCGTCGTCGGGTTCTGCTGATGGCCGGTCATCCCCGTTATCGAGTTGTCGAGGATGACGACGACGGCGGGCGAGCCGTTGTATGCGACGTTGATGAGACCCGTGACGCCCGAGTGGATGAACGTCGAGTCGCCGATCACGGCGACGGTCTTTTTCGCCGCGTCGGGCGACGCCTTGAGGAATCCGTGGATCCCGGAGACGGACGCGCCCATGCAGAGCGTCGAGTCGAGGGCGTTGAGCGGCGGCTGCGCGCCGAGCGTGTAGCAGCCGATGTCGCCGAGAACGGTCAGCTTTTTCTTTGCGAGAACGTAATAGATCCCGCGGTGCGGGCATCCGGGACACATCATCGGAGGACGAGCCGGAGCCGCCGTGTCGGCGGAAACGCCGACCGCCGTCTCTTTTCCGAACGCCTCGGCGATCGTCCTCTGCGAGAACTCGCCGATCGGCGAAAAGAGCGACTTGCCGACCGGATCGAGACCGAGGACGCGGCATCGCTCCTCGATAACGGGATCGAGCTCCTCGACAACGCAGAGCTTTCCGACTCGTGAGGCGAAATCGAGGATCATTTTGTCGGGAAGCGGATGGGGCATACCGATCTTAAGAACGGAAACGGAGTCGCCGAGCGCTTCCCTGACGTAGTGGTACGAGGTGCCGGACGTGATAACGCCTATATCGGTCCCGCCCCACTCGACGCGGTTGAAAGGACAGTCCTCCGCGTATCCGGCGAGCGCCTTCATGCGCTCCTCGACTATCGGATGACGCGCTTTCGCGTAAGCGGGCATCATAATATACTTTTCGGCGCGTCTCTCGTACGGGATCCTTTCCGGCGCGACCCTCTCGCCCGTATCGACGACGGACTGACTGTGCGCGACGCGGGTGCACATCCGGAGAATGACGGGCGTATCGAATTTTTCGGAGAGTCCGAACGCCGCCTTTGCAAACTCGTACGCCTCGGCGGAGTCGGACGGCTCGAGCATCGGGACCTTCGCCGCTTTCGCGTAGCGGCGGGAGTCCTGCTCGTTCTGCGAGGAATGCATCGCCGGGTCGTCGGCGACGCAGATAACGAGGCCGCCGTTGACGCCGGTGTAGGACAGGGTAAAAAGCGGGTCGGCGGCGACGTTCAGCCCGACGTGCTTCATCGCGCACGCCGCGCGGACGCCGGAAAGAGAGGCCCCGAACGCCGTCTCGAGCGCGACCTTTTCGTTCGGCGCCCACTCGCTGTGTATATCGTCGTACTTCGAGAGAAATTCGGTGATCTCCGTCGACGGGGTGCCGGGATAACTTGAAACGAGCGATATCCCGCCCTCGTAAAGACCGCGGGCGACCGCCTCGTTTCCTATAAGCAGTTTCTTCATTTTTATCACCTTTACGATCTGTTCTGCGCCGCGACGAGGGAGTCGCCGCCGTAGAGCTTTCTGAGCTTCGGTTTTTCGATCTTGCCGGTCGGGTTGCGCGGAACGGACGCGAATATGATCTTTCTCGGCCTCTTATACCGCGGAAGCGCGCGGCAGAATTCGTTTATCTCCTCCTCGGTACACACGACGCCGGGATTCAGCTCGATTATCGCCGCGGCGATCTCCCCGAGCCGTTCGTCCGGCAGACCGATGACGGCGACGTCCTTAATCTTCGGGCAGCCGGAGAGGAAATCCTCGATCTGGACCGGGTAAAGGTTTTCGCCTCCGGTGATTATAACGTCCTTCTTGCGGTCGACGAGGAAAATGAATCCGTCCTCGTCCTCCTCCGCCATGTCGCCGGTGAGGAGCCATCCGTCGCGGAGCGTCTTAGCCGTCGCCTCGGGATCGTTGTAGTAGCATTTCATAACGCCCGGGCCCCTGACGCAGAGCTCGCCGACCTCGCCCCGCTTCACCTCGCCGCCGTCGGGATCGCAGATCTTCGTCTCCCATCCGAACCCCGCCTTGCCGATCGCTCCGACTTTGTCAACATTCTCGACGCCGAGATGGACGGCGCCGGGTCCGATCGACTCGGACAGACCGTAGTTGGTGTCGTACTGATGATGCGGGAAGTACGCGAGCCAGCGTTTTATAAGGCTCTGCGGGACCGGCTGTGCGCCGATGTGCATGAGACGCCACCGCGAGAGATCGTAATCGGACAGCTTGAGCTCGCCGCGGTCGAGAGCGCCGAGGATATCCTGCGCCCACGGCACGAGGAGCCAGACGATCGAGCATTTTTCCTCGGACACCGCGCGAAGGATCGTCTCGGGGGACGTCCCCTTCAGGATCACGGCGCGCGAGCCGGAGAGAAGCGATCCGAACCAGTGCATTTTCGCGCCGGTGTGATAAAGCGGCGGGATGCAGAGGAAAACGTCGTCTCTCGTCTGCCCGTGGTGCGCCTGTTCGACGCGGCACGAGTGGATCAGCGAGCGGTGCGCGTGAAGGATCGCCTTCGGAAATCCCGTCGTGCCGGACGAGAAGTAGATCGCCGCGTCGTCGTCTTCGGTGAGGTCCGGTCCCTTGAAGGTGCTCGGGCACTCGACGGTCATATCGAAATAGTCCTCCGCGAACGACGGACAGCCCGTTCCGGCGAAAATGAGGAGACGGCGGCGGGAAATGTCGTCCGCGATCTCTTCGACGCGCCCGATGAACTCCGGGCCGAAGACGAGGACGTCGACCTCGGCGAGGTCGAGACAGTATTTGATCTCGTCTGATGCGTACCGGAAATTGAGCGGGACCGCCATCGCTCCCGTTTTCAGGATCCCGAAATAGATCGGGAGCCACTCGATGCAGTTCATCAGAAGGATCGCGACCTTGTCGCCCTTCCCTATGCCGCGCGCGCGCAGAGCTCCGGCGAAACGGTTGGCCTTTTCGTTGAAAACGCCCCACGTTATCTCGCGGCGGTAGTGCGAGGGATGGCGGGACGGCTCGACGAGCTCGTAGTCGCGCCACGTCGTCCTGCGCGTCTCCTTCGCGTCCGGGTTTATTTCGACAAGAGCGACCTCGTCGCCGTATTCGCGCGCGTTTCGCTCAAGCAGTTCCGTGATAACCATTTGCAGTCCTCCGAGGGTGGATATTAACGCGTTTAATTATACATCCGGGGGCGTCTTCTTGTCAACAAAAAAGGGCGGGCGAAAACAGATTATTACATATTGTGTATACTGAAACGGAAAATCCGGCGCTTTTCGTATAAAAATACAAAAACTGTCTGAATTTGCCGTTCACGATTGAAAGCGGGACCGATCTGTGATAAAATAAACGACGAATTATTTGCGCGGGAACGGCGGCCGCCGCCCGCACCGTATTTCCTCATCGAAAGGCAGATGATATCCTTGACGGTAAAAATCATCCTTCTTGTCATATTTTTCGGCTCCATGATCGCGGTAGGGCTCTACTGCCGCCGCCGCGCGACGGACGTAAACGGATTCGTCCTCGGCGGTCGCGCCGTCGGTCCGTGGCTCACCGCGTTCGCGTTCGGCACGTCGTATTTCTCCGCAGTCATCTTCGTCGGTTACGCCGGTCAGTTCGGATGGAACTTCGGCGTCGCCTCGACGTGGATCGGACTCGGCAACGCGTTTATCGGTTCGCTCCTTCCGTGGGCGATCCTCGGACGGCGCACGCGCATCCTGACGCAGCATCTCGGCTCGCGCACGATGCCGGACTTCTTCGGCCTCCGGTATAAATCACCCGCGATGAAGCTCGTCGCATCCGCGATCGTTTTTCTGTTCCTCATCCCGTACACCGCCTCGCTCTTCAACGGGCTGTCGCGCCTGTTTACGATGGCGTTCCCGGGCGTCGATTACTCCGTCTGCGTCATCGTAATGGCGGCTCTGACCGGCATCTACGTCATCGTCGGCGGGTATATGGCGACGGCGGTCAACGACTTCATTCAGGGGATCATTATGCTCGTCGGGATCGTCGCGACGATCGTCGCCGTGCTCTCCGTCAACGGCGGGCTTATGGGATCGCTTGAAAAGGTCGTCACGGAAGCGTCGGCGGGCGGCGCGGAGGGATGGAAATTCGCCTCCTTCCTCGGTCCCGATCCGCTCTTCCTCCTCTTCGTCGTCATCCTCACCTCGCTCGGAACGTGGGGCCTGCCGCAGATGGTCGGCAAGTTCTACGCGATACGCGACGAGGCGGATATCAAAAAAGGAACGATCATCTCCACGTTTTTCGCGATCGTCGTCGCCGGCGGATGCTATTTCCTCGGCGGCTTCGCCCGCGCGTTCATGACGCCGGTCGACGGCAAGCCCGCGGGCGGCTTTGACAACGTCGTCCCGACGATGCTCTCGGGACTCCCCGAGATCCTTATCGCCGTCGTTCTCGTCCTCGTTCTCTCCGCGTCGATGTCGACGCTCTCGTCCCTCGTTCTGACGTCGTCGTCGACGATCACTCTCGACTTTATCGCCCCGATGGCGAAAAAAGAGATGAGCGAAAAGAAAAAGATGCTCATAATGCGCGTTTTCATAGCGTTTTTCATCGTACTGTCGGCGGTGATCGCGATAATTCAGGCGAAATCCAACGTCGTCTTCATAGCGCAGCTGATGGGCGTCTCGTGGGGCGCGCTGTCCGGCGCTTTTCTCGCTCCGTTCCTCTACGGTCTGTACTGGAAAAAGACCACCCGCGCCGGTTGCTTCGCATCGTTCATTTTCGGCGTCGGGATGAGCATCCTCCAGCTCGTCAAGTCGCTCGCGGGGTTCTCTTTCGGCGTCCCGTTCCTCGATAACCTCGTCTTCAGGACCTCGCTCCATTCCGGCTCGATCGCGATGCTCTGCGGCCTCGTGATCGTCCCCGTCGTCAGCCTTCTGTCGCGGAAGACGCGTCCGGACGGCGTCGACGAAATGTTCTCGTGCTACGACAAGAAGATCGAGGTCTCGCAGAAGACGTCGCTTATCGACTGACAAAGGAGAAATCTTATGTTCGGAAAGAAAAAGCATCCCGAGCTCTCGGGAGCGTGGGAGGAACCCGGCGTTATCGGCACGCGGATCGAGATCGACGGCGACCGGCTGACCGTACTGTGGCGCAATTCCCCCGTCCTCGAGACTGTATTCACGGTAAAGGAGGAGGACGGCGGCGAGCTTCTCGTTCCCCGGAAAACGGGGATGAGATACGCGGGCGCCTCGTCCGACTACGCCGAGGCGACGCGCCTCTTTTACGCCGACGGAGCGCTTGAATTCGAGGAGTTCTTCCCGATCACCGGCAAATCGTCGACGACTCTCAGAAAGACCGACCGCTCGCGGTACGGGAACGTCGCCGTCATCGACGGAGAGCTCAAAAACCTCCGCGGGGAGTGGATCGCGAACGAATACAACAGGATCACGTTCCGCGGCGACGTTATGACGCTGAACGGGCGAGAACGGCGCGTTCACGTCGTGAAAAGCGGCGACGGCTCCGGTCCCCTCAGGATAATCGACGCCGACGCGTCGGTCTATGAGTGGGAAGGGATGGCGAACTTCGAGTTTTACGGCGACAGGATCACGGCGTCCCTGATGGTCTGCGACGCCCCGCCCGTCCGTCTCGAGTTCGTAAGACGAAAAGATTGACGCTTCTTTATTGTCAAGCATTCCGGCAAAAAGAAAAAGAGCGCGTAAAACGCCCTTTTTCAAATCAAACGAAAAACAATAGAGGGGGTTGTTGCAATTAGATGCAGAATCGTCGTTCTTTGCCCCGTGAGGCGTACTGGCGTACGTCGAGGGGCAAAAACGGCGATAGAAAAAGCACATAAAATGGAAAAATCCGTAGGATTTTCACCTCAAAAAGATGAAA
>JAFSWB010000047.1 GCA_017444735.1 Clostridia bacterium
CGCCCTCAAGCTCGCGCAAGCGAATTCAGCTGAGCGAAGCTCAATTTAGCTGTGCGAAGCACAATTTAGCTCGCCGCAGGCGAATTCAGCTTCGGCGCGGCAAAGAAAATATAAAATACTTCCTTATCACGCCGCGCCGAAGGCTGCGACGGCTTTTTTCAGTTTGACGGCGCCGCCGAGGCGTTTACAACAGTTTCAGATAATCACTTGCGCAGTATAATATCCGGTAAACGATAACCTTTTTTTCTTTTTCAAGCACCTTGAAAAAGAGAATACAGTTCTTAACGAGGGCTTTGCGATATCCCTCCTTTTCAAGCCGCGCGTCAATGCATTTGGCGTAGATAAGGGGGCTTTTGTGAAGGAAAGAATAACACTTTTCAACCTCGTTCAGAAAATCGCCCGCAGCAATCGGACTCCCAAGTTGAACGGCGATATATTCAACGATAGATTCCGGATCGTCCTGAGCGAGTTCCGTAATTTCAAGCTTATATATTAAACTTTTTCCGGATGCTCTCCAAGCCTTTATCGGCGTCGAGCACCTTGCCCTCCCGAACCTGCTCTTCAGCCGCGTTCAGTTTCGCGTACGCGTCGAGAATATACATTTTCTTTTCGTACATCTCCATACTCATAATGACCATATCGCCGTAGCCGTTTTTCGTGATGAAGATCGGTTCCGTCGCGTTTTTGCACATTTGCGACAACTCGCTTGTCTTTTTCAAATCTCTGATCGGAATAATATGCGGCATAATACACGTCTCCTTTCCGTGGTATTATTATATCACAATTATGTCCCTTTATCAAGAGGCGGAGTTCTCATTCAACGAAAAAAATCCCGGCGCGTGTCAGATCGCCGCCGCGCCTTTCTCTGACGGGTAAAGATCGATGACGACGACCTCCGGCGGGTTGTTGATCCTGACGATACCGGGGTGGGAGTCGCCGAGGCCTCGGCCGACGACGAGCCGTCCGCCGTCGTAGACGCCGCCGGTGTACCTCGGGAACAGTCCCTGTCCCGGCGCGAAGACGCCGCGTCCGAAAAACCGCCACTGTCCGCCGTGGACGTGGCCGGAGACGGTGAGGTCGATCCCGGTTCCCCGGATATATCTTTCGTAGTACTCCGGGTGATGGCAGACGAGGAGGCGGAAGCGTTCCTCCGCCGAGAACGAGCGGAGAAAAGCGGTATCGGGTCCCTCTCTGTCCGAGGAGAGCCCGCCGATCGCGATATCGCGGAAGACGACGGACGCGTTGTCGAGGAGCACGGCTCCGCACTCGCCGACGCGGGAGAGATCGATCCGCGATCTCTTCTCGTGATTGCCGACGGCGACGAAGACGGGGCGGATCTCCGCGGCGAGACGGAGAAATTCAAATCCCGCCTCCGCTTTCCCCGGGCGGTCGACGAAGTCGCCGCCGACGAGGACGGCGTCCGGCTCCGCCTCCTTTATCGCGCCGATCACGGGTCCGTTCGGGCATCCGTGGAGGTCCGAGACGAAAACAAATTTCAGAGGGGCGGCGATCGCCGCCCCAAGAGCGTACCGGGTGACGCCCGGCGCTTTTTCTTTTTTCATCTTTCCGCCGCGACGCGCTTCGTCGCGACGACGGGAACGCCGACGCCCGCCGCGTCGGGGACGACGACGTCTCCGATCTCGACGGGGAGGGACGGCCTCGCCGCCTTGATATCGCGGACAACGTCGAAAATGCGGTCCTTCGGGACGGCCGCCGCGGTCTTTACCGGGACCGGGACGCCGACGTCGGACAGAGCGGTCGACGTGACCGTCCTCTTCGGCGCGGTGACCTCCTCCTCGGCGTATTTTTTGCCGATCGGGCAGGTGTTGCCGCTGACGGAGACGGGAACGCCGTTTTCGGTCTCCACCGTGAGGTCGCATCCCATCGGACACCCTATGCAGATTAGCTTTATCGTTTCCATATTCACACCCCGACGATCTCAACGGTGATCGGCCCCTCGACGCCCTCGAGAGCCGACCGCTTCAGGATCACGTCCTCCATCTCGGACGGGACGATGATCCTTCTCTTTTTGACCATGATCTCGCGATCCTTCGCGGCGACCCTGACGGAGCAGGAGCGGTAAACGTCCCTGACGCGGAACCTGACGTGGATCGCCTCGTCGCAGCGCCCGGCGTCGACCGTGCTCGGCACGGTGTACCTGACGCCCGCTCCGGGGACGATATCGAGGATCCTTCCCGCCTCTCCGCCGTCGCCGGAGAGGTATTTCGCCGCGGCGACGCCCGCGCGCCCCGCCTCCTCCGACACGAAGTCGACGAGGTCGTGAACGTGGAGCACGTTTCCGCAGGCGAAGACGCCCGGAACGTTCGTCTCGAGACGGTCGTTGACGAACGGACCGTTCGTGACGGGATTGAGCTCGACGCCTGCGGTCAGCGAAAGCTCGTTTTCGGGGATAAGTCCGCAGGAGAGAAGGAGCGTGTCGCACTCAACGTACTCCTCCGTCCCCGGGACGGGCGTCCCGGTCCCGTCGACTTCGGCGACGGTGACGCCCTCGAGCCGCTTTTTGCCTTTGATATCGACGACGGTGTGGGAGAGCTTCAGCGGGATCCCGTAGTCGTCGAGACACTGGACGATATTTCTCTTGAGCCCGCCGGAATACGGCATCAGCTCCGCGACGAGCCTGACGCGCGCTCCCTCGAGCGTCATCCGGCGCGCCATTATGAGTCCGATGTCGCCCGACCCGAGGATGACGACCTCGCGGCCGGGGATGAAGCCGTCGCAGTTGACGAGCTTCTGCGCCGCGCCCGCCGTATAGATCCCCTGCGGACGGGTCCCGGGGATGTTGAGCGCGCCTCTCGGACGCTCGCGGCAGCCCATGGCGAGGATCACCGCGTCCGCCTTGTAAACGAGAAGGCCGCGGGCCCGGCTGACCGTCGTTATTTCCTTGTTTTCCGAAACGGAGAGGACCATCGTCCCCGTCTCGTATCTGATGCCGAGCCCGAGAACGCGGTCGATATACCGTGCGGCGTATTCGGGGCCCGTCAGCTCCTCCTTGAAGGTGTGAAGGCCGAATCCGTTGTGGATGCACTGGTTGAGGATGCCGCCGAGCTCGGAGTCGCGTTCGAGGATGACGATATCCCCTACTCCCGCCTCGCGCGCGGCGATCGCCGCCGCCATTCCGGCGGGGCCGCCTCCGATTATCGCGAGCTTTACGTTCTCAGCCATTTTTCTTCACCTCCCCGTACGGGACGCCGAGCTCCCTCGAGAGGATGGCGATCACCTTCGGCGAGCAGAAGCCCGCCTGACATCTGCCCATCCCGGCGCGCGTGCGGCGTTTGACGCCGTCGAGCGTCCTCGCGCCGAGCGGACGGCGGATCGCGTCGAGGATCTCGCCCTCGCTGACGGTCTCGCACCGGCAGATTATCTGACCGTATTCGGGCCGCTCCTTTATAAGGCGCGCGCGGTCCGCGTCGCTCATCGAGGCGACCTTCGGGATCCCGCGTCTTATCGGGTCAAAGTCCGCTCTTTCGGAAAGAGCGAGGCGTTCTTTTACCATTTTCGCCACGTGGGAGGCGATGGCGGGAGCGGAGCTGAGTCCCGGGGACTCGATGCACGCCGCCTCGAAAAAGCCCTTTATTTCCGCGTCCTCGCGGATCACGAAATCGTGCGCGTCTCCGTGGGCGCGGAGGCCCGCGAAGGACGTTATCACCTGTTTGTACGGGATGCCGCGGACGGTCAGAGCGCTCATCGTCCTGACCTTCGCAAGCCCCGCCGCCGTCGTGGCGGTGTCCTCGGGATCGGGGATGTCCTCCGCCGTCGGACCGACCATCAGATTGCCGTGGACGGTCGGCGTGACGAGAACGCCCTTTCCGAACTTCGACGGGACGCCGAAGACCGTGTGGCTCACCGTGTTCCCCGCCCTCTTGTCGAGGAGCATATATTCCCCGCGGCGCGGAGTTATCCGATAATCGCGCTCGGCGACCGTCCCGCGGACGCGGTCGGCGAAGACGCCGGCGCAGTTGACGACGGCGCGGGCGAAGAACTCCTCGCCTCCCGCCGTGATCTCAAAGCCGTCCCCCTCGCGCCGGATCGCGGTCGCCTCGTGCGAGAACCTGAAATCCGCCCCGTTGCGCGCCGCGTTTTCCGCGAACCCGAGCGTCAGCTCGAACGGGCAGACGATCCCGGAGGACGGGCAGAAAAGAGCGGCGTAAACGCCGTCCGAGAGGCCCGGCTCGAGCCGGAGCGCCTCTTCTCGGGAGAGGATCACGAGGCCCTCGACTCCGTTTTCTTCTCCGCGCGCCTTCAGCTCTTCGAGCTTCGGAAGATCGTCCTCCGAGAGGCATGCGACGAGCGCGCCGATCCGCGAGAACGGCACGTCGAGCTCCTCCGATATCCTGTCCATCATTGAATTGCCGAGAACGTTGAATTTCGCCTTCAGCGTCCCCGGCTTCGCGTCGAATCCGCCGTGGATTATCGCGCTGTTCGCCTTGCTCGTACCCTCGCAGACGTCGCCCTCCCGCTCGAGAACGAGAACGCTGCCGGTAAACCGGGTCAGCTCGCGCGCGACGGCGCATCCGATGACTCCGGCTCCGATCACGGCGACGTCAAAACGGTTGTCGTTTTTTATCATATCGCTGTTTCCCTCACGTTTTTAGCTTCAATTTTATTATACACTAAAACGAGCGGGATGAAAAGAGGCAAAATCAGTCGATTGACATCCCGCTCCGTCTGATTTATAATATTTTCGGCGTCCCGGGACAAAAAAAGCGCCGGGAGCGGTCTCCCGACGCTTTTGTGAGTCCGGATCATTCCTTGTCCTTCTTGAGGAGATCTCTGATCTCGGAGAGGATATCCTCCGCGGTCTCTTTCTCTTCCTCGGGCTCTTCCTCGGCGGCTTCCTCCTCTTCCTTCTTCTTCTTCGCCCTTGCGCGGAGAGAGTTCATTCCCTTTATCATGAGGAAAATGACGATGGCGAGGATGATGAAGGTGATTATGCTGGATATGAAATCGCCGAATTTCAGGTAGTTGACGACGACCTCTCCGGTCTCCGGGTCGATCTTGTCGCCGAACAGGGAGGGCAGCGGGATCTTCCACTGCGTGAAGTCGACGCTTCCGGTAAAGATCCCGATAAGCGGCATGATGACGTTATTTGTGAACGACGCGACGAGATCCTTGAAAACGCCGCCGATCAGAACGCCGACCGCCATGTCGAAAAGATTGCCCTGCAGCGCAAATTCCTTGAATTCCTTTGCAAGCTTTTTCATTTCGCTCATTTCCTTTCCGAAAATTCAGATTACGTCAATATTTTATCATTCACAACGGACTTTGTCAATAAAAACCGGGAGGTACCTGTTTATGAAAATCGATCTCGGAGATTTTTTATCGTCGCAGAAAAGCGTTTTCCCCGTCGATCTCCGCTTTTCGCCGGAGGACGGCGCCGACTCGACCGGCATGATCCCGGACTCCGTTAAGATCGCGAAGGACGGGATCGCGGTCTCGGGCGAGATCCGCAGCGTCGGCAGTTATCTCTCCCTCGGATCGGAGGTCACGGTCGTTTACGAAACCTTCTGCGACAGGTGCCTCGCGCCCGTCGAAAAGGAGATCGTCTTCCGTTTCGACCGTCAGATCGTCGCCGCGAGCTCGCGCGGAGGCGACGACGACGATTCGCTCCCCGTCGAGGACGGAAAGATCGACCTCGACGCGCCTCTTTCGGAGGCGATCGCGCTCGAGCTCCCCTCGCTCAATCTGTGCCGCGAGGACTGCCCCGGGCTCTGTCCCGTATGCGGAAAACCGCGCTCGGACCCGACCTGCGTATGCGCCGAAAAAAAAGAAATCGATCCGAGACTCGCAATTTTGAAAAAATTACTTGATAATTCGGAAGAAGTGTAGTATAATAAACTCTGCGTCAATAAAAGACAGTAAAAAAGTGTGTTTAACATATAGGAGGTGTTACAGATGGCAGTACCGAAGGGTAAGGTGTCGAAGGCCCGCAGAGACAAGAGACGTTCGAACGTCTGGAAGCTGGGTCTCCCCGGAATGGTGAAGTGCCCCCACTGCGGCGAATATAATCTTGCGCATCGCGTTTGCAAGGCTTGCGGCTGGTACGGCGGGGAGCAGGTCGTCAACAAGGAAGAGGCGTAATTTTTGTTATGCCGGGACCGTGGCGTCAGTTTCTGACGCGGCGGTCTGTTTTTTTAGGGTAACAGAAGGTGAGTGAAAATGAAATATTCTCCCCCGACCGGCGGATCGCGTCTGACCGTCGCCGCCGTCCTTTTGCTCGTCTCGGCGGCGCTCGTCTTTATGCTGCCGTCGGTCCCCGGAGTTGAGAGGGCGATCCCGCGCCCGATCGTTCAGTTCGCCGCGGTCATCCTCGCGGTCGTCGGGATCTTTCTCCTCGTCAGATTCCGCTTCGTCACGTTCACGTACGCCGTCACGCTCCGCGAGATCGGCGTCGGCTCGGACGCCGCCGAGGCGTACGAGGGCGAGGGGGACGTCACGCGGATCCCTCCGTCGCTCCTCGACTTCACCGTCACGAAGGCGCAGGGGAGAAGGCCCGCTTACACCGAGTGCGTCCTGTCCCTCGGCGACCTCAGGCGGGTCCTGCGGTTCGCGGGAAGACGCGAAGCGTCGAACGCGCTGAGAAAAGAGCTGAAAATCACAAAATATTACGACTACACGTCCTCACCGAATCCGCAAAAGGTGACGGTCCTCGTCTTTGAGGACGGCGCCGACACCGTGGCGATATCGGCGGAATGCGACGACGGGATGCACGGCGCGCTCTCTTCCCTCTGCGGGACGAACAACGGACAGGAGGAGACGGAAATATGAAAAAAGCGCTCAAAATATTCGTGATCGCCGCCGTCGGCCTCTTCAACGCGCTCATCCTTTTCCGCATCTTCGTCACGTTCAACAAGAGCGAGTTCAAGTCGCTCGTTCCGACCGACGGGCTGAGGGCGGCGTACTCGGAGGACGCCGATATCACGGTGCTCTCTCACAAGTTTCTCTCCGATCTGTCGGCGAACAGATATTTCACCGCCTACGCGTTCCACTACGCGCCCGCCGCGCGGGAAATCCAGGTGACCGTCCGGCTGAACCGCGGGGCGTACGCGAAGGCCGGAGTCCCCGAGGGGGAGGAATTCTCCTTCATCCTGCGGAACTCCGCGACGGAGGAACAGACGAGGGGCGTGATACTCGCTCAAAAGGACTGGATGATGTACCGCTTTTTCCGCGTCGGCTTTGAAAACGCCGTCCTCGAAGACGGCGTGAGCTACGGGCTCGTGCTCGAAGGGGGCGACGGCGCGGCGGACGAGATCATCCTTCATCACAAGGATCAGGAATACGGCGAGCGGACGCTGACGAAAGGCGAAGCGAACGCTCTTGCCGGAGAATGAGGTAAAATGGAAAGAATAACAGGCAAAATTTTTGAAGAAGAGCGGGCGTTTTTCCGCGCGTCGGACGCCGCCGTCACGGACTGCGTCGTTAAAACGGGCGAATCGCCCTTCAAGCATTCGTCGGGTATCAGGGCGGACGGGGTGACGATCGCGTCGAAGTACCCGTTCTGGTACTCGAAAAACGCCGCGATCGCGAACTCGGTCTTCGAGGAGACCGCGCGCGCCGGGGTCTGGTACACGGACGGCGTCTCGGTCTCGGACTCGAAGATCCTCGCGCCGAAGACGTTCCGGCGGTCCCGGAACGTCGCTCTCTCGCGCGTCGCGATCCCCGACGCCGCCGAGACGCTCTGGCAGTGCGAAAACGTATCCGTCGGGGAAGTCGACGCGAAGGGCGACTATCTCTTTATGAACTCGTCCGGGATCGTGGCGGACGGACTCGCCCTCGACGGGAGATACGCGTTCGACGGCTCCTCCGACGTGACGATAAGGAACTCGCGCCTCATTACGAAGGACGCGTTCTGGAACACGAAAAACGTCGTCGTTTACGACTCGTTCATTTCGAGCGAGTACGTCGGATGGAATTCCGAGGGGCTGACCTTCGTACGGTGTACGATCGAGAGCCTTCAGGGCTTCTGCTACGTGAACGGGCTCCGTCTCGTCGACTGCAGACTGCCCGACACGACGCTCGCGTTCGAGTATTCCTCCGTCGACGCCGACGTCAGAGGCGGGATCGAAAGCGTGCTCGACCCGGCGAGCGGCAGGATAAAAGCGGACAGGATCGGCGAGCTCACGGTCCGCGGAGAATTCGTCGACCCCGGAAAAACGAAAATCGAATGCGCCGATATCGGAAGGATATCGGACGAACCGCGTTTCTGAACGGCGGCGGAAGCCGCCCGAAAAACAAAGGAGGTAAAAATGGCGTACGATTTTGACTCCGTCATCGAAAGAAGAGGAACGTACTCGGTCAAGTGGGACGTAAAGGACGGCGAGCTCCCGATGTGGGTCGCCGATATGGACTTCCGCACCGCGCCCGAGATAATCGAGGCGATCGCGCACCGCGCGGAGCACGGCGTTTTCGGATACACCGAGATCCCCGAAATATGGTACGACGCGTACGTTTCGTGGTGGGAGAGACGGCACGGATACAAAATGAAAAAGGAGTCGCTCGTCTTTGCGACCGGAGTCGTTCCGATCATCTCCTCGACCGTCAGAAAGCTGACGACCCCGGGCGAGAACGTCCTCATCCAGACCCCCGTTTACAACGTTTTCTTCAACTCCATCGTCAATAACGGACTCCGCGTCGTCGAAAACCCGCTCGTTTACGAGAACGGCGAATACAGGATGGACCTCGACGATCTCGAACGCAAGCTCTCCGACCCGCAGACGAATCTGATGATCCTCTGCAACCCGCACAACCCGGTCGGGAAAATATGGGACAGAAAGACGCTCGCGTCGGTCGGCAAGATCGCCGCGCGATGCGGCGTCACGGTCATCTCCGACGAGATCCACTGCGACCTGACGCTCCCGGGCGCGGAATACGTCCCGTTCGCGTCGGCGTCCGATATCTGCCGCGATATCAGCGTCACCGCTATCGCGCCGACGAAGGCGTTCAACATAGCCGGCCTTATGACCGCCGCCGTGTCGGTCCCCGACGAGCGGCTCCGTCACAAGGTGACCCGCGCGCTCAACACCGACGAGGTCGCCGAGGCGAACGCGTTCGCCGTCACCGCCGCCGTCGCCGCCTTCGAGCGCGGCGAGGCGTGGCTCGACGAGCTGAGGGCTTACCTCGCCGAAAACAGAAAAGCGGCGTGCGAATTCATCCGCGGGAGGATCCCGTCCGTCGCGCCCGTCGACGCCGACGCGACGTATCTTCTCTGGGCGGACGTCTCCGGAACGGGCCTCTCGGGCAAGGACTTCTGCGCCGGGCTTCGGGAGAAAACGGGTCTCTTCGTCACTCCGGGCGCCGCGTACGGCGCGCCGGGACGTGATTTCTTCAGAATGAATATCGCCTGCCCCCGCTCCGTCCTCGAGGACGGTCTCTCGCGCCTCGGGAGCTTCGCGGAAGCCCTCTGACACGCCGGAAGCGGATATCGTAAAAAACCGTGATTTGAGATCACGGTTTTTTGTTATCCGGCGGATGGCGGTTGACGATTTCACGATTTCGTGATATAATAATTGCAGATACAATCATTTACGATCAAAAGGAGGTATTTTATGCCTGTTTTATCCAGATTTTACGGTATAATAATTCGTATGTATTTCGAGCAAGCCGAACACAACCCTCCTCATATCCATGCGCTGTACGGCGACGAAATGGCTGAAATCGTCATCAGAACCGGCGAGGTGCTCGAAGGCCATCTCCCTCCGAAAGCTCTGTCGATGGTTCGGGAATGGACGGAGATCAACAAAGCCGACCTTCTCGAAATGTGGGAAACGCAGGAGTTCAAGCCCCTCGCTCCCCTTGAATAAGGAGTCAATATTATGTTTCATAAAGTAAAAAACGTGAACGCTCTGCCCGATTTCCGACTGAGCGTTCAGTTCGCGGAAGGCGTTACAAAAATATACGACGTAAAGCCCCTTTTCTCCAAATGGGCGCCGTTCAGACTGCTGAAGGAATCGCCCGAATTGTTTTCCGGCGTCGATGTCGACAAGGGCGGTTACGGAATCGTCTGGAACGACGAGATCGACCTGTCCTGCGACGAACTGTTTGAAAACGGAGAGACGGTCAGCTCGCCTTTCGACGGACTTATGGCTTTTACCGATGCGACCCGTCTCTGGGGACTCAACGAAAGCACGCTGCGCAAGGCGATCGCTTACGGAAAACTTGTAAACGGGGTCGACGCCTGCAAATACGGCAAGCAGTGGGTGATATCCACGGAAGCGATGAAAAGGGAGTACGGACAGCCGAAGAGCTGATCGGGATCGAGGTGACCGTCAAACTCTTTCTTGTCCGGGGCGATCTCGATGATCCGATCTTTTGTTACGATCAACCGGGTCCGTTCCGGTCGCAAACCGAACGCCCTCGCCGACGACGATCGGCTCCGCGGAGGAGCGTATCTCGCAGTTTTTCACCGTCGGGAAGACAGGGGACGGTTCTGTGTCTTAACGGTTTAGATTAAGGCACTGAGAGAGGCGCGAGCCGCCCCTGCCTTTTATCAAAAAGCTGCACGAGCAGGGTGTATTTGTGAGACAATTATCGAGACTTTGCGGTATTA
>JAFSWB010000048.1 GCA_017444735.1 Clostridia bacterium
ATCGGGTAACTTCCGTGACCCGGCACATAAAATGGAAAAATCCGTAGGATTTTCACCTCAAAAAGATGAAAACTACGGATTTCTGTTTGCTTTATTCGATTTTTAACCCGTGCTTTTTCGATCTGCGCTAAGTGCGACAGCACCTTTTTATTTATGCATTATCCCTGAAAGCAATGCATTATCCCACTTTATTGAATAGGTTACGTTTACTTTATTATAATTAGAAGTACAGAATGGGATCGCTTTTTTATACCCGT
Organism: Clostridia bacterium; assembly: GCA_017444735.1. GTDB lineage: Bacteria > Bacillota > Clostridia > Oscillospirales > CAG-272 > RUG11130. The sequence continues at coordinate 258 of JAFSWB010000048.1, forward strand.
TTTTGGCTTTCAGTGAAAAAACATATCTCTGATATAAGTTGGAAGGGGGGACAATTTTGAAAAAAAGAATGACGGCAGTATTGGTTTTCATTACGATTATGTTGGTTTCATGTAAAAGCGGCGAATCTTATCCGACAGCAGAAAGAGCTGCAGGCGAGGTCACCATGGACCGCGTTCAATACAACGGATGGCACGATTTTGTCTCAAATGAGAACTATGTTTTCGCAGGATGGCATTTTGAAACCAAATCGGCGGCTAAATATAACCTCTCGACCGGAACGGTCACTGAGGTTTGCGTAAAGCCGGGATGCGATCACATGAAGGCGTTCGAGTTCAATCCGGACGGGTGTCCCGTTCCCAAAGATATAGATCCGATGTTTACTATCGGTAATAAACTCTACTATACTTACTTTACCGTCATGGCCGACATAGAAGAGCTCGAGACTCTTACCGACGGCGGAAGCGTCAAAAGCACGACCTGGTATTATTTTGCGTCATACGATATCGCCACGGGAGAGTACCGCGAATTGTTAAAATTGGGCACGACGGATTTAGGCGGGTTTTCATCTTTTATCTACCGTAACGGAAGGATCTATTTCAATCAGTATATTCCCTCCGTTTCCGATCCGAAAGAGGCAAAAGACTTTGACTTGTGCCTTTGCTCAATGGACACGGACGGTAATGATCGGAAAATTCTTTGCAATTATTCAGATTTTAAAGAGATCAAAACGGGGATGAATCCCATGCTGATCGCCGTCGAGGGCGATACCGTCTGGATTGTCTCAAATGAGACCGGGCAGATGTTTTCAATAAATACCGATACGGACGAGATCCGGTTTCTCGTAAAGGGAGACGACGGATTTCTCGGGATATACGACGGTTACGGAACGTTTTATCTCGACGGATACATATATTTTGAGCGGTTTGCGTCAGACGTCGACGACTCAATCCCGGAATTCAGCGCGCAGATCGCGTACCGCGTCGACTGCGAAAGCGGAAAGATCGAAAGACTCTTTGACGATTACGTCCGCTGGATCTTCGTTACGGACGACGCCGTATATTACGAGATGAGCGAGGCGCAGCCGACGGAAGAGCAAACGGAAGAAGCCGGAGGGATGCACCTTCACGTTATAAAAAAGACGGACCACGAGGGAAACCTTATAAGGACGATTTCTTTCAGGGAGGATTATACGTCTCTGACGGGCGTTTGGGCTGCAAGAGACAAGATGTTTTTTATCGGCTCGTACAGGGATGAATATAAATACGGTCCGGAACAAGGCGAAATGGAAGAATTCATAATCGTTCTCAACCTCAAAGACGGGAGTTTTGAGGAAATAGGCAGGGAGTCCGTTCCGAGATGACGCTTTTGAGGGCGGAGTGGAAAAAACTCTTTTCGAGCCGGGCGGCGATCGTTCTTATACTTCTGTTTCTCATCGTGAATTTCGCCGTCTCCTTCGCGTACGCGAAGCGTGACGAAACGTTTTTCTGTCTGAAAGATATACGGAGTGAATATGAGCGGGATCCGGAAGCCGTGACGGAGTATTACGGCGAGCTTCGCGAGCGGAACGACGAGTTCGGCGCGCTTCTCGCGGAATACGCGAAAGGTAATCTCAAAGAGGAGCCCGTCCTTGAATTCCCCTGTAAGTATTCGGGAGATCCGGAGGCCGACGATTTCTCGCTCCTGACGCTTTTCTTCCGCGACCGGAACTCGGAATTCGATAAAACGATATCTTCGCTCGTCGACAAGGCGGTCCTTGACGCCGCGGAGCTTTTGTCAACGGGCGGCGAGCGCGCCGCCGACACGTTCGCATACAGAAGGCAGACTCACATAAGGGACGTTTATTCCGCCGTGCGTGAGCGCGTGACCGTTGAAGAGTCCGCGTACGGATGGGATCAGTTCTTTTCTTTCGATACTTCGTCGGCGTTTATCGCGGTCGTTTCCTTCATCACGGCGGGAGGGGTGTTCCTCTCCGAAAAGGGAAACGCCTCCCTGATCTTGCGGGTATCGAAAAAAGGAGGCGCGCGGACCGCGGCGGCGAAAGTATCGGCGCTCGCTTTGTTTTCTCTGTGCGTCGCCGTGATCTTTCCGGCGTCCTCGCTTTTTGCGGTATATCTGAAATGCGGCGCTCTTTCCTCGCCGTTCGGGTACGCCGCGGGGATGGAGGGCTCGGCTCTGACGCCGTACCCTCTGACGGTCCTCGGATACCTCGCCCTTTACGTCCTCTCAAAGATCGCGCTCGCCGTCGCGTCCTCGCTTTTCAGCGCCGCGGTCTGCGTCCTGATCCGCGGCAGAACGGCGGGATTTCTCGTCTCCGCCGGAATCGCCGCGACGGGGTTTATCGGATACGGAACGGGGATCGGCGACGGCGCGAAATATCTGAACGCCGTCGGTATCTCGCGTTTTACTGAGATGCTTTCCGTTACAAGACCGGTAAACGTTTTCGGTCACGCCGTCGAGGTCTTCGCCGTCGCGCTCGTTTCGCTCGGCGCGATCTCGCTCGCGTCCGCCGTCTTTCTAATTATCGCTTACCCGAAAATGCGTCTTGGCGGCGTCAGCGGAGCCGAAAAAAAGCGCTTATCGGCGTTTTTCTCGCGCATCAGACGTGCGGGAACGAAAAAAAGACGGTCCGTCACGGGCGGGATCGTAAGGTTCGAGCTTTTCAAGCTCGCGTCGAATCGCGCGGTCGCCGTCGTGCTCCTCGCCGTCGTTCTGATCGGCGCATATTCTGCGGCGCACGATTTCAAAGAGAAAAATACGATGGGCAGAGCGATCTACGCCGAATATGTCGAAACGCTCAAAGGAGCATATTCCGAGGAAAAAGAGCGGTATCTATATGAGGAATCCGACAGGATCGCCGGGATCCTGAACAAATATGAAGCGAACCGCGCCGCTTTCTTCTCGGGTGTGATGAGCCCGGATGATTACGGCGTCTACCTCGCGGAGCGCGCGGACGCGTCGGAGAGGGAACCCGTTGTACACAGTCTGCTCGAACGGTGCGCGGCGCTTCGGAAAACGACTGAAAAAACAGGCGTTCCGGTATGCTTTACGTTCGATCTTGATTGGGAACGCCTTTTGACGAAGCGGCAGGACGCAATTCTAATCGTTCTTGTTATCTTTGTTGCGGCGACTATATTCACCACCGAGTATCGTGAGGAGAACTCGCTGCCGCTGATCAGGTCGACGAAAAACGGGCGCGGAGCGCTTCTCGGAAAGAAGCTCGTCCTTTCATTCTGCTCGGGGTGCGTCCTGTCTGCGATTTTCGAAACGGTATACGCCGTCGCGGCGACCGGTCTTGTTCTCCCGGACGGCGGCGTCCCGCTCTGTTCACTCGCACCGTACGCGTCGACGGGGAGCGGTATGAGTATATACGCGTTCGTCGCGATTTCAGCGGTCGCGCGCGTCGCGCTCGCGGGGATCCTGTCCGTGTCCGTGACGGCGACGGGTGTGTTCCTGAAAAATCCCGTCTTTCTGATCGGCGCCTCCGCGCTCGCCGTCTATCTGCCCGGAGCGGTCGCCTCTCTCGGCTTTCGCGCCGCCCGTTATTGCGACTTTTCCGCGCTGCTCGACGTCAGACGGGCGTTTGGTATCGGCGCGGGGAAAATCGCCGTATCCGCCGCTCTGTTCGCCGCGCTCTGCGCCGCTCTTATCGTCAGCGCATATTTGAAATACGCGGGGAGGGAAAAATGGAACTGACTTTTTCGGGAGTATCTAAATCATACGGAAAGAACAAGGCTCTCTGCGGCTTTACCGCGACTCTGACGCCGGGGATCTGCGCTCTTCTCGGACCGAACGGCGCGGGCAAAACGACCCTGATGAACGTAATTACCGACAATCTCAAAGCAGACGCGGGGACGGTAACGTTCGCCGCGGACGGCGAGTCGCCGCGCGACGTGCGCGAGATGGGGATTTCTTTCCGCGAAAAGATCGGATATATGCCGCAGAACCCCGGGCTTTACCGGAATTTCACAGCGGAGGAATACCTCGCGTATATGGCGGCGCTTAAGGGTATAGCGGATGGCAGAAAGAGAAGCGAGAGAAAAAAAGAGATCGCGGAACGGATAGACGAAGCGCTCCGGTTGGTCGATCTCGAACCGTTCAGACGCCGACGCGTCGGCGCGCTTTCGGGAGGAATGAAGCAACGACTCGCGTTGGCTCAGGCGGTCCTCGGAGATCCGTCCGTCGTTATA
>JAFSWB010000049.1 GCA_017444735.1 Clostridia bacterium
CGAAGCAGGTAGCGCTTCCTACCTGCGAGGGGTATAACGAAGCAGGAGCTTTTTAACTTCGGCGATCAGCGGTGTCGAACGAATTCGACTGATGTGATCTGTTCGCGCAAAACCGGGTTCGGATAGCTCCTGTTACCCTAGGGAGGTGAGGAAGATCGCGAACAAAAAGACGGACGGCAAGGTCATTGCCGTCAACAGAAAAGCGCGCCACGACTATTTTGTCGAGGACACATACGAGGCGGGGATCGCTCTGTTCGGCACCGAGGTCAAGAGCGTACGCGCCGGCGCGGTCAACCTCAAGGATTCGTACTGTCAGATCAAGAAGGGCGAGCTTTACGCCGTCGGAGTGCATATCAGCCCTTACGAAAAGGGCAATATCTTCAACCGCGATCCGCTCCGCGACAAGAAGCTCCTGATGCACAAGAGGGAGATACTCAAGCTCGGGCAGTACGTCATGAGGGATTCATTCACCCTCATTCCTCTCTCTCTTTATTTCTCGGGCTCCAGAGTCAAGGTGGAGGTCGGGCTCTGCCGCGGAAAAAAGCTCTACGACAAGCGCGAGAGCGACGCCCGCCGCGACGCGAAGAGGGAGATCGAGCGGGTCTCGAAATCAGGCGAAAGGTATTGAGGGGGCGTAAAGGTTTCGACGGGGATCTTGATTCATGATAAGCGGGTAGAGCCGGGAAATCTCTTAAAAAGTCCTATCTTAAATTAAACGCTAACAACAGAGTAGCAGCCGCTGCCTAAGGGCAGCTGCCCTCCGCGGGGCGCCGCACCCCGCGGACTCCCGCAAGACGGGGACGCCTATTTCGCGTCGGCATCATTTTTGCGGCGAACGTGAACAGCCGGTTTGTCTTTGAAGCTGTCATGAACTAAAAGACTGCCCGGGAGGGAGCCCGTTCATCGGCGCCCTCGAGGGGAGACTAAAAGGTGAAATGCACCCGGAGAAAGTCATGCGGAAGGATTTTCGGACGCGAGTTCGACTCTCGCCGCCTCCATAAGGAAAAGGGACCGCAAGGTCCCTTTTCCTTATGGAGACGGCAAAACGTCACGGAGAACTCACGGGTTGCGCCGGTGAAAAAAGCACGCGAAGGGAAAGGATGCGTAAGGAAGAAACAAACCCACTATGACGTCTTTCGATTATTGAAAGTGTCATAGTGGGTTATTCTCTTTCAGCCCGTCTTGACCGTTCCGACGCGGGAATGATGTATAAATCAGCTGAATTGCCGCTTTGCGGCAGCTGATCCCGCAAACCCGTTCGCGGGATCCCAACTGACTTTACCGCCTGTCTTTCCAGACTCTCACGCCGGCGATCAGCTTTTCCCGGTCGTCCTCGCGGATCATTGCGATACGCAGACTGACGGGATTGGGCTTACCGTCTATCATAAGGCGGTAGTGCATCGTAAACATTCCGAGCTCTTTTATATCCCGCATTATGTTTTCTTTTGTGAATCTTTCGAGGTACTTCGGAAGGTCGTCCCGGCAGACGACCTTTTTCCCGTCTTCGATGCCGCGAAGGAAGAAATCGTCGCCTTCTTTTGCAAAATTCAGGGACTCGTATTCCTCGGTGGAGCTGTACTCGACGTATTTCCCCGTTTCCGGATCGATCATGTACAGGCTGAGGTAATCCTCGGACAGCGCCATGATGCGGGAGAGCGCGTCGCGTTCCCTGCGAAGCGACTCGGTAGCCTCGTTATGCTTCATCTGGGCGTCGATTATACTGATACCCATTATGATATGATCGCTGTTCTGCTGCATCCGGGTTATTTTCATATTCACATACACGGGGTCTCCCATGTCGACCAGACGGTAGGTCGCGTTGAACACCCCCTGCTCGTCCAGCTCGCGGATGACGTTTTCTTTGTTGAATACGGTGTAAAAATATTCTCTGTCTTCTTCATAGACCCGGTCGGACGCTTGCCTGCACTCTTCGAAAAAGTTTTCTCCGCGCCGTTCGACGGTGAGCCCTTCTCCGCCGACGGGGGACGAATACTCGATAAACTTCTCCGTTTTGAGGTCGATATAGAAAATGTTGTAGTAGTCCGCGGCGAGCGTTCTCGCGATCTCCGCGTACGTCGAGCCGCTGTCCGCGTCCGTTATCGACAGGACGGCGACGGCGACCGAAACGTCTCCGGTCACCGGATTGACGCCGAGTCTGCGCGCAAACGAGTGGACGACCGACCCGTCCGGCATCGATTCGTCGTAGAATGAGCGGACGCCGCGCTTGCAGCACGTCTCGACCACGTTGACCATGAACGACGCGTCGAATTCCGAAAACTCGGCTCCCTCGACCGAAAGATCAAACCCGAAATAATTCTTTATGAACTTCCGGTACGATTTATTGCTGCGCGCAAAGCGCGCGGTGTTCCCTCTGACCTCGATTATCCCCATCGGAAGAGTGTCGAACGCGTTGCCGATCGATTCGCTCTCTTTTCCGACGATAACGGACAGATCGTAAAGGTTGAGTCTTCCGACCGATCTGAAATAGTCCCGTTCATCCGGGTTTTCATACCCGATCTGGAGCCCTTTTTCATAGCGTTCTTTCAGAGATTCATAGGGGATCGGACGGCAGAAAAGGAATCCCTGCATTTTCGAACAGCCGATCTCTTTGAGGAAACGGGCCTGACGCTCGGTCTCGACGCCCTCGCAGACGGTATCGATGTCGAGAGCCGCCGCCATTTTCATGAGTTCGGACAGGATTATCCTTTCGCTCTCTCCCTCGTCGAGCTTTTTCATGAAGCTCATATCGAATTTTACGAGGTCGAATTTAATGCTTCCGAGAAGGTCGAGGGACGAATACGCGCTCCCGAAATCGTCCATCCAGACGGGGAAGCCGAGCTCCCTGAACCGCTCGATCTGTTTTTTGATATACTCGGGATCGCTTCCGATCACGCTTTCGGTGATCTCAACGGTGATGAGGCTTCGCGCGACCCCCGCGTCGTCGACCCGCCTCCGGATCTCCTCGACGATATCGCAGGAGTCAAAGTCGGATCTTGACAGGTTGATGGAATGGGGAACGATCGTGAGTCCTTCTTCTTTCTGCTTCGTGATTTTCTCAAGGACCCTTTCGAGCAGATAGAGGTCCAGCTTGTAAACGAGCCGCGATTCTTCGAGGATGGGTATGAATTCGGCGGGGGGAAGCAGACCGCTTTGCGGATCGTTCCAGCGCGAAAGCGCCTCCTCGTCGCACACCCTTCCGTTGACGGAGCGGATTATCGGCTGATAGTAGATTTCTATCTGCCTATCGCTTAAGGCTTTTTCAAAATTGTCGAGTATATACTGCTTTTTGAGTTCTTTTTCCCTCAGCTCGCTTTTATAATAGCAGAACGCCGATCTTGTCGAGCCTCTGAGCGAGTCGCAGGCGAGCTTCGCTCTGTCGCCCGCTATACTGACCGGGACGGTTTTGCCGTCCGAGTCGCTGTAAATGCCGATGCGTACGGCGGGAGCGTCCGGAGATACTTTCTTGAATTTGTCGAATACCCGGTTGAGTCTTTCTTCAAGGCCGCTGTCGTCTGAAATCGCGGCGAAGTGGTCCTGTCCCGTGTGACAGCAGTTGCTGCTTCCGAATTCCTCGGAGATGATTTTGGAAAAAGCGCGCAGAAGGTCGTCGCCCGCGGCAAAACCGTACTTGTGGTTATAGAATCTCAACCCGCACATATTCATGAGCAGAAGGGCGGGCTTTTTTTTCGCCGCGATGAGAGAATCTCTTTCCCGCTCCGCAAGCTCGAAGAAATACGTCATGTTCGGAAGCCCCGTGAGGTAATCGTAACGGCTCTTCAGAAGGATGCTCTCCTCGTGCAGAGAATTTTTCAGTATCGCGTTGAGATCGGATTCCCGTCCCGCGGTCTTCTCGGAATAAACGCCCTCGTTCGCATACCACACGTAAGCGAGACGAACGCCGTTTTCGTCAAGGACGTGCTGTCCGAACGCGTGGATAATGATGTAATCCGACGCGGTTTTGTTTTTCGTGCGGTAGATCACGTCGTAAGGAGCGGTCTCCTCCGCGAAACGCACGGCGGCTTCTTCGATCCTGGCGGTGTCGTCCGGATGAGTGTCGGCGTACATATCGTGATCCATTTCATAGATCGCCCGTGAGCGGTCTTTGTAACCAAAAAGCTCGCAAAAGCCGTCGGACACCAGAACGGCGACGATCCTTTTGTTGACGTACCGGTATACCGCGAGCGGGATCCGCAGCGCTTCCAGTACCGATTTTTCACCCTTCGGAAAACAATAGTCGTTCATATCCGTCATTCAACCTTTCGTCAGAGGATCAGCCGCACGACCGTAAAATAGAAACAATTATCACATCTTATAATAATTATACATTTTTGCAAATGTATTAATATGAACAAACTGTTAAAACGCACATTTCGACGCTTTGCTTGAAGGGAAAAATGTCGAAAATGATAAATAACTGAATTATTCGCTGAACAAAAAAGGACCGAAAAAACAAAAACCCGGAAATTAGCGTTTCCGGGTTTTTACGGTCAGTTAAGAGCGCGGATCAGACCTTGTCCGCGGCGGGGATCGTGAACGGGAGCGGGAGGATCGCGTGCGCCCATCCGGGGAGATCCCGATCCCACTGCGACGCGCCCGTGAAGAGAAGCTCGATCGCTCTGAGGTAGGGAAGGGAGACGTCGGGCTCGGCGTCGGTCGGGACGACTCTGAATTTGCCGTCTTTTACCGATATCTCAAGCGTTCCGTGGGTGACGCCCTCCTTCGAGATCCCGATCTTGTCGTAGAACGGGTGACTGTCGATGTGAAAGACGAATTTGCCGTCGGGGACCTTTCTCTCCGTTGCGAGAAGGTCGCCGAACGCCTCGATCACCTTCGGGAAATCGAGGATCGACGGGCTCGCCTCGTCGGTCGAGTAGATATCGGAGCCCTCGCGGAACAGCTTGCGGCACAGATACCCCTCCGACTTCGGAACGTGGAAAAACGTTGACTGCTGAAATTTCTCGCGCAGGGCGAGGACGAGCTCGTCAAGCTCCGCGCCGGGGACGAGGACGACCTCGGTCGCCGAGTCGTTTTCCCTGTTCATCACGACGTATCCGACCGGCTTGTCGCCTTCGAGGACGAGATACGTTTTCCTGAAATCGTGCGCGGCGACGAGGATGAAATCGTCGGGCTCGCGCTCGACGTATACCTTCTGCGTCTTCATGATCCCGACGAGCGTCCCGCCGTCGCTCTTCTTCGCTTCCCTCAGCGTATAGTTCGACGGTCTCTGCCCGATGCTGTGGCGGAGGGAGGAGTGAGAGAACCCGAACGAAAGAAGGTCCTCCGACACGGAGTAACCGTAATAACCGTAGCGTTGGCGCTGACCGCTCAGGACCGAGAAGACCGCCCCCTCGCGCGAGGCCTCGAGGAGACATTCGGCGAGCATATCGTCCATGTATCCGCGTCCGCGGCTCTCCTCTCTTACGCAGAGCGTTCCGACGCCGTACGCGAGGATATCGCGGTCGAGAACGCGGATCTTGATCGGATAGTTCAGAACGGAGGCGGCGAGCTCGCCGTTCTCCCTGACGACGAAGTGAAAGTGCCCGGTAGGTGCGCCTTTTCTGTATATGAACGGGAGGAAATTCTCAAAATCGACGCTGAAGACCTCTGTCGAGAACTTCGTTATCTCCTCGTGTTCCTCGTCCTTCGCTCTTACGCATCTCGTTTCGTAGCCCATAGCTGAAATCTCCTTTTTCGGCGATGATTGACACTGAAATTTTAACAAAACGCGGGGCGGTTGTCAACACCCGCCCCGTCCGGTCCTTCATTCTTTTTCTTTCTTTCCGACGACGTACCGGAGCGCCCCCGGCACGACGCTGATCACGACTTTCTCCCGCGGGACGATCTCGCCGTCCGCACAGATCCTGACGCACCCCTCGAGCGTCAGCTTTTTTATCCGGCGGAAGATGACGTAATCGGAGTATCTCGGGTCGACGCAGTCCGCGAATTCTCCCGATACCAGCCGCGCCTTTTTGTATTTGCCGATCATCCGGATGAAATTGATCCGGCTCATCTTCTTGACGAGGATCATTTCGAGCGTGCCGTCCGTCATATCCGAGAGGGGGGAATTGTGAAAGCTCCCGCCGCACCACTGACCGTTGGCGACGGCGCAGAGAAGGACGTCGCCCTCAAAGGTGAACTCTCCGCCGTCCGCGAGCTCGGCTCTCACGGAGAACCGTTCGCCGAAACGGCTGAAGAACTGACGTCCGACGCCGAGGATATACGAAAAATTTCCCGATATCCCGCGGATCTTTTTGTATCTCGCGGCTCTTTCGACGACATTGCAGTCAAATCCGATATTTATCATATTTATCGAATAGAGGTCGTCGGCGCGGATGAGGTCGACTTTTATCTCCCGTCCCTCGCCGTACGTATCGGTCGTTTTCACCGTGTCGTTCCCGGAGCCGCAGGGGACCGCCGTGATCGTCGCGGCGTCTCCCGCCTCGGCGTCCATGATACCGTTGACCGCCTCGTTGAGCGTTCCGTCCCCGCCCTCCACGAAGAAGTGAACGAAGGGGTCCTTCAGACATTCCTCACGCACGAACCGCCGGCAGTCGCCGGATTCCCGGGTGACGTAAAACTCGCCGCGCTTTTCTGCTCCTTTTCCCGCTTTGGGATTGAGAACGGCTATCTCTCTCAACTTTACGGTCCTCCGCTTTTTTTCTAAATTATAACTCCCGCGGCGGAATTTGTCAATTCGCGTCGGACGGCGCGCTTTTTTTCTGGACGGACGTACCATTTTATGATAAAATTATCGGGGAATGACAACAGACGAAAAGGAGAAACGCAGGAATGATCGAAATCGGAAAAGAAGCCCCGGATTTTACGCTCCCCGATAAGAACGGCGAGCCCGTGACGCTGTCGCGGTTCCGCGGAGGGAAGGTCGTCCTCTATTTTTACCCGAAGGACAACACGCCGGGATGCACGCGGCAGGCGTGCGCTTTCTCCGCGCGTTACGGAGAATTCAAAAAGCGCGGGATTGAGGTCGTCGGCGTCAGCCGTGACAGCGCGGCGTCTCACCTGAAATTCGCGGAGAAATTCTCTCTTCCGTTCATCATACTCTCCGACCCTGACCTCGAAGTGATAAAGAAATACGGCGTCTGGAAAGAAAAAAAGCTTTACGGAAAGACTTCGTTCGGCGTCGTCCGCACCACGTTCGTCATCGGAGAGGACGGGAAGATCGAGCGCGTCATGGAGAAGGTCAAGCCCGACACGAACGCCGACGAGATCCTCGCCGCGCTCGGCGGCGGCAAGGATCTCGTGATCGACGCTTTTTCACATGAGCTGTCGGGCGCGGTCGAGCCGTTCGTCTCCGCGGAGCTGTCGGCGGACGAAAAGAGCGTCGCGGTGACGTATCTGTCGGGAAACGGCTATACCGAGATCACGGAAACTTTCGATCTTTCCGATCCTCTGCCCGAAGCGCAGAACGGTCCCTCCGCGTGAAAGCGAGGACGGAAAGCCAAACTATACGGTCATTTTGTACGGCGCGGATGAGAAGACCGTGATCCTCGATATCCCGTCCGGCGCGATCACCGAGCCGTAACCCCCAATAAAAAAACAGGGCGCGAAGTAGGCGCAGTGCTCTAAAGGACAGTAAATAAAACCGGCTGAGGTAAGGAAAGCTTATCCTTATTTCAGTCGGTTTTTGTCGCATATCGGCGCAAGCAGGACGTTTGTGTGCCAAACGTCGGATTGCCCTGACGGGCAAATGATGAGTCTCCCTTCGGTCGCCATGATGATTTGCGGTTTCACCGCAAAATGATGAAATGAGTTCCGCTTCATGCGCCGAAGGCGCTCATCATTCGGCGAAGCCGTTCATCATGCGCGAAAGCGCTCATCATGTGCCGCGCAAGCGGAA
>JAFSWB010000050.1 GCA_017444735.1 Clostridia bacterium
GCAAACAGAAATCCGTAGTTTTCATCTTTTTGAGGTGAAAATCCTACGGATTTTTCCATTTTATGTGCCGGGTCACGGAAGTTACCCGATCTATCGCCGTTTTTGCCCGCTTTGCAACGCAAAGCGTCTCGACGTACGCCAAGTACGCCTCACGGGGCAAAGAACGACGATTCTGCATCTAATTGCAACAACCCCTTTTTTGTTTTATTTCAAATCATGAGTTTTTCGCGTCTCTGTACAGGAACGTGACGACCTGTCCTCTCGTGCAGGTGTCGTCCGGCGAGAACGTCGTCTTCGACGTTCCGGCGGTGACGCCGCGCTCGACCGCCCAAAGGACGGCGGTGTGGAAATAGTCGGCGGCTTTTACGTCACTGAAGGGATTCGTCGAGCCCGACGGGGTCGGCTGACCGTTCGATCTCCACAGGAACGTCACGATCTGCCCTCTCGTGCAGGTATCGTCCGGCGAGAACGTCGTCTTCGACGTTCCGGCGGTGATGCCGCGCTCCACCGCCCACGTGACCGCTTTGTAGAAGTAGTCGGACTCCTTGACGTCACGGAACGGATTCTCCGCTCCGGTCGGCTCCGGCTGACCCGCCGCGCGCCACAGGAACGTCACGACCTGACCGCGCGTGCAGCCGTCTTCGGGAGAGAACGTCGTCGGGGAGGTCCCCGCCGTGATATTGTTCTCGACAGCCCACGCGACCGGCTCCGCGTAGAACGCGTCGGGGGCGACGTCTTTGAAGCTCACGGGCGGCTTGTAATCGGGATTCTTCTCGCCGCAGACGGAGCACTTCTCCGCTTTTCCGTCCGCGCCGAACTTGTGGCCGGCGGCTTCGACGTAAGTATCGACGTATGAGTCGCCGCAGCGCGAGCAGGTGTGAGTCGTATATCCGCGCTCCGTGCAGGTCGGCGCGGTGACGGCGTCTTTATAGTCGTGACCGAGAGCGGGTACGTACGCATCGACGTAGCTGTCGCCGCACGAGCAGGTATGAGTGGTGAATCCCTGTTCCGTGCAGGTGGGATCGGTGACCGCGGCGTCATACGAATGGACGTGAGACGATGACGACGCGAAGGTAACGGCGGCGCCGTCAACGGCCCCGGAGATCACCTCAACGCCGTCGCCGAGCAGGATATGCTGATCGACGTCGGTCAGAAAGTTTTCACTGAACGCGGCGTCCTGCCCTTCGATCGCAAGCTCGCCTCCGGTGACGGAAACGTAGCTGCTTTCGGTGTCGGAGGCGACGCCGATCCTCCCCTTCAGCGTGACGCTGCCGCTGCCGACGAGTAAGTAGGAGGAATCCTGATCGTTACCGAGCAAAAATCCGGCGCCGTTTGCGCTCTCGGCGTAAACCTCGCTGTTTTTGAATTCGACGGAGCCGTTGTTTACGACAAAGCCGGAAAATTGAGTGGAGCATTTCACGTTCAGCTTGCTGTTCTGAACGGTGAGCGACCGATTGGCCCATACTCCGGACGCGACCGAGACGATCTCGATATCGACGCCGTCTAAAGTGAGGTTCCCGGTGCAGTAGAAGCCGTAGCCGTACCACGGCTCGCTCTCGGTGATCGTCAGCTTGCCGTCTCCCTTGACCGTGAAATCGTGGGGGACCATCCGGTATTCATCATCCATATCGTAGCTTCCGATGCCGTCGCCGCCGGTCTCCGTTATGGTGCAGTCGCCGTTGACGATGATCGTCAGTTCCTCATCAAGGAACGAGAGGATGCCCGTGCCGAGCTGATCCGCTTCATATCCCCTGGTGATCTGCGCGTTGTCGAGCGTAAGGACGTTCACGGCGGGATCAAACGTCGCGGTCCCTTCGCCGCACTGCACGGTGAGGTGATCGTCCGTAAACTGCTCGTTGTTGACCCAAAGATCGTATGCTCCGGTCTCCGTGACCGGGCCGTCCCCGCCTGATTCGGACGGATCGCCGTCCGCGAAAGCAGTCCCGACTGTCGCGGATAAAGCAAATATCATTGCGAGAGCGAGGGCAACGGACAAAAATTTTCTGAATTTCATCTGCGTAGTCTCCTTTTCGTTCAATATCGTAATGATTCGTATTGATTCGCCCGCTGATTACAGTATACCACAGTCCAAACAATATTTCAATAAACGCGCCGGACGGAACCGACGCCGGTAACCATAAAGGATCCGCGTTTTGTCAAATAATAAATTGAGAAATGATATCCCCGCCCGGCGACGGGCGGGGATGATATCCCGCTGCGCGGGATAATATTCTCTTTCAGAGTATTATATACCGTTTCGCGGTATGTTCAGTCGAGCCAGCCGCGGCGGAAGAGAAGCTCGGCGGTGAGGACGCCGCCGGAAACCCCTTGCCAAAGAAAATATGCGAATAATTAATGATGATAGATATTGACAATATAACGGTTTGCCGTTATAATAACGGTAAGGCGGGTGAGTAATATGAACGTAAACGAAATCATAAGTAAAAAGCAACTATCCAAATACCGGGTTGCGAAAAACAGCGGAATCCCGTATATGACGCTGAACGACATCTGCAGCGGCAAAGCGCGGCTTGACAAGTGCAGCGCCGAAACGGTTTATAAACTGGCGAAAGAACTCAACGTTTCAATGGAGGAGCTGTTGGCGCCTCTTATGGCTCCCCGTCCCGCTTTCGATCTTTTCAAAAGCAACGTATGTCACCGGCTGAAGGAACTCGGCGATATCGATTTTTTGATCGAAACAATCAAAAGCGACGATATCTCTGCGTATTATAAAAAATCATGGTATTCCGAAAGCTTATATCTGCTCGCCATGGTCGACTATATCAGCCGGATCAACAACGTTCCGCTTTGTGACTCCTACGATGATATCCGCAAAATGAAGTTGAAAAAACCCTTATATCCGTCAAGCGTCGTCGCCGCCTCCGCCGTGTCGGGAGACGACGGCATTATGGACAAAGCAAGGGCCGCGGCCATACCCGAATTCATGAGGTTCAATATCGTAGAAAGCGAGATCAGAAATGTCAACTGAAAACTCAAACGTATTCAAAAAGGATAATCTCGACTTATACCTTAAAGAGTTGGCGAAAGAGTATAAAAAACTCGTCGGAGGAAAAATGCCCGCAGAGATCGTCCTGATCGGCGGCGCGGCCGTCATCGAAAGTTACGGCTTCCGTGATATGACGGCCGACGTCGACGCGATAATCTCCTCCGCATCCGCTATGAAGGACGCGATCAATCTGATAGGGGAACGTTACGATCTTCCAAGCGGTTGGCTTAACGCGGATTTCAGGAAAACCGATTCGTACAGCGGTAAACTGCTTCAGTATTCATCTTTTTACAGAACCTTCTGTCAAGTGCTGAACGTGCGTATCGTGACAGGCGAATATCTCATTGCCATGAAACTCCGTGCGTTCCGTCAGTACAAGAACGATATTTCGGACGTTATCGGTATCCTTGCGGAACACGAAAAGCGCGGCGACGGTATTACCGCAAAACGTATCGACAGGGCGGCAGAGGATCTTTACGGGTCGTGGGACGGGTTCCCGGACGGCGCAAGGGATTTCATTATGAAAACGCTTTCGGCAGGCAATTATGAAAGCGTATATGATCTTGTGCGGAAGAATGAAAAAGAAGCCAGAGAACAGCTCGTCGAGTTCCGGGAGAGTTATCCGGACGCTCTGAAAGGCGAGAACGTCGACGACGTGCTTCAAAAGCTGCGAGCAAAAAAGCAAATCAGCGATCACGAATGATAGAACAAGTAAAGAAAAAAGCCCCGGAGAGGCAGATACTCATAAGAAAGTTCTGAATAAAAAAATCCGGGCATCTGTCCTGACAAGGATGGCGATGGAAAAGGAATACCGGTCTGTTGCTTATGTAACCGACCGGTATTTGCATTATTCCTCCGATCATTGAGGCAAGTTATTCCCTTTTCTTTTCAATCGTATAGGATTGCATACCCTTCTTGCAGCCGTTCTTCTCATAGAAAGCTTCTGCTCCCGGCTGCGAGCCAAAATACAGCATAGTCGGTGTGTTGGCTTTTGCCAATTGAAGAAGATTGCTTCCCACACCCTTATTCCGATATTCCCTATGAAGATCCCCGTGTTCGCCGTTTCGATTAAAATCGCAGATATGCCGCTTCGCGGTATGTTCAGTCGAGCCAGCCGCGGCGGAAGAGAAGCTCGGCGGTGAGGACGCCGCCGCCCGCCGCGCCGCGGAGGGTGTTGTGCGAGAGCCCGACGAACTTCCAGTCGAAGAGCGCGTCCTCGCGGAGCCGCCCCGCCGAGACGCCCATACCACGGTAAAGATCGCGGTCGAGCGCCGCCTGCGGCCGGTTATCCTCTTCGAAATACGTGATGAACTGCTTCGGAGCGGACGGAAGTTCAAGCTCCTGCGGGAGTCCCCTGAACTCGCGCCAGTCCTTCAGGATCTGCTCCTTCGTCGGCTTGTTCTCAAAGCTCATGAACACGGCGGCGGTGTGCCCGTCGGAGACGGGAACGCGGATGCACTGCGTCGTGATGAGCGGCTCCTTCGCGGGGACGATCGCGCCGTTTTCGACGGAGCCCCAGACGCGGAGCGGCTCGCGCTCGCTCTTCTCCTCCTCGCCGCCGATATAGGGGATGACGTTGTCGGTCATTTCCGGCCAGTCGGCGAACGTCTTGCCCGCGCCGGAGATCGCCTGATACGTCGTGGCGACGACCGTCCTGAGGCCGTATTTGAGGAGCGGCGTCAGCATCGGGACGTAGCTCTGGATCGAGCAGTTCGGCTTTACGGCGATGAAGCCGCGCTTCGTGCCGAGGCGCGCCCTCTGCGCGCGGATCACCTCGAGGTGGCCGGGGTTGATCTCCGGCACGACCATCGGGACGTCGGGCGTCCAGCGGTTCGCCGAGTTGTTCGACACGACGGGAAGCTCCGCCCTCGCGTATTTTTCCTCGAGGGCGAGGACCTCGTCTTTTTTCATATCGACGGCGCAGAAGACCATATCGGCGCGCGCCTTTACGGTATCGATATCGGAGGCGTCGATAACGGAGAGCTGTTTCACTCTCTCCGGGACCGGCGTTTTCATCTTCCAGCGTCCGGCGACCGCTTCCTCGTATTTTCTTCCCGCGGAACGGGCGCTCGCGGCGACGGCGGTGACTTCGAAATACGGATGACCGTCGAGAAGGGTGACGAATCTCTGTCCCACCATACCCGTCGCGCCGACGACGCAGACTCTTATTTTATCACTCGCAACCATAACGCATGATCCTCCGGATGAATAAATATACGCCGATATTCTATCACCGGCCGCCGCCGGTGTCAAGAGCGAAAAAGAGTTTTCCGGTCAGTTTCCGGGTCCGTCCTCTTCCGGCTCCTTCTCCCCTCTCCGCTTCTTTTTGTCCGCCCTGACGACGATCGCGATGATGACGGCGGCCGCGGCGGTCGCGCCGAACGCGATCCAGCCGAGCGAAAGATGAAGCTTATCCTTTAGGGACGTCTTTTTCACCGTTCTGCTCACTCCGCCCGACGGCTCCGATCCCGTTTCGGAATCGGAAGAAGACGGCTCCGAAGGGGCGATAACGGAAGGCGTCGTCCCGCCGTTCGTCTCCGGGTCCGGCTCGTAAACCGGCTCCGTCGCGGGCGGTCCTTCGCTTTGAGACGGTTCCGACGGCGCCTGTTCGGTCGGCGCCGGTTCCGTCATTTCCGGCTCGGTCGCCGGAGGTTCGGTCGCCGGGGGCTCGCTTGACTGCTCCGCGCTCTCCGTCGCGGGCGCGGCGGTCTGTCCGACGCAGTCGAGCGAGATCCACCCCGTCACGCCGTAATAGTCGACGTAACCCCAGTTTCTGAACGAATATTCATAGCTGACTTCGCCCCCGACGGGGACGGCGCCCTTGACGTCGAAATACGTCGAGGGACCGAATCTTATGTTGAGAGGCGTATCCGAGATCACCGTCCCCGTCGTCCGTTCGGTACGCGCTCCGACGGTTTCGGGGATATCGACCCGGAGCGGATAGGTCTTCCCGAGCTCGGCCTCCGTGATCCTCACGCGCTCGTATTCCTCCGGGCCGGGTATGACGACGATAAACTCCCCCGCGCCGTACTCTCCGAGCACGGTGATCGTCTGTCCGAATCCGAGATCGGCATGACAGACGGCGTCAGAGTCAAAATCCATATAGTCGAGCCCGTCGGGTCCGACCCACACGTCGTACGCCTTGGGGTCCTCCGCCATACCGGCGAGCGCGCCGACGGCGAGAGCCGCGGCGAATACGAGGGCGAGGACGGCGCACGCTGTTTTTTTCATTTTCGGGTCTCCTTTGAGAGTGTATGATCCGAATAATAAGTATAACACATACGGGAGTTTTTGTAAACCGAAGTTGACACATCCTCCCCCGTCGTGGTATCATTATATTAAAAAAAGGAGCGGCGGAACAATGACGGTAGCGATAATCGCGGCGATGAGCGTCGAGGCGGAGCTAATAAAAAACGCGATGGAGGAGAAGACCGAGGAGCGGGTCGGCAGTCAGGTCTTCACAAAAGGCAAAATCGGCGGCGTCACCGTCGTCGCCGCGGTCTGCGGCATCGGCAAGGTGTGGGCGGCGATCTGCGCGGAGGCGATGATCCTCCGTTTCTCGCCCGATCTCATCATCAACACAGGTATCGCGGGGACGCTCACCGGGTCCCTCTCGATCGGCGACGTCGCGATCGCCTCGTCGGTCTGCCATCACGATTTCGACACCACCGCCCTCGGCGACGCGCCGGGCGACGCCGCCGTCCCCGGAGCGGACGGCGCGATGATCCCCGCGGACCGAAAGACCGCGGAGCGGCTGTGCGCCATAACGCGCGAAGAGGGCGTCCGCGCCCTCACGGGACCGATCGCGTCGGGCGATCAGTTCATATCGAGCTCCGAAAAGAAAGAGTGGATCGCGAAGACGTTCTCCGCCGTCGCGTGCGAGATGGAGGGCGCGTCGATCGGTCACGTCTCGGCCGCGAACGGCGTTCCGTTCGCCGTCATCCGCGCGATCTCCGACAGCGCGGACGGCGAAGCGCCGGACAATTACCCCGAATTCTCCCGCGCGAGCGCGGAGCGTTCGGCGCGCATCGTCATAAGATTCATTAAAGAACTATAATAAAGGAAGGTATGAGACAATGTTAAAGGGCATCAACAAAATCATCTCCCCCGATCTTCTCCGCATCCTCGCGAAAATGGGTCACGGCGACGAGATCGTCCTCTCCGACGGCAATTTCCCCGGCGAGAGCATCGGCAGGATCGTCCTCCGTTCCGACGGGACCGGCGTGCCGGAGCTCCTCTCGGCGATCCTCGAGATCTTCCCGCTCGACGAGTACGACAACAACGTCTATCTGATGGACAAGACGGAAAAGGACCGCGATCTCAAGGTTGAGATCTGGGATGAATACAAAAAGATCGTCAAGGACCACACCGACCGCGAGCCGGTCTTCCTCGAGAGATTCGAGTTCTACGACAGAGCGAGGAAGGCGTACGCCGTCGTCGTGACGGGAGAGAGCGCGATCTACGCAAACGTCATCCTCAAGAAGGGTGTTGTAAAGTAATCCGGAAATGGACAGGAAAGACGAGATAATCTCCGCTCAGATCGACCTGATCCGTCAGATGACGGAGAGCAACATAAGGCGGCTCGGCGAGGATATATGGAGCCGGGCGCCGTCCGCGGACGGCAAAAAGCCGCCGTCGTCTCCCGACCCCTCCCCCGCGAAGACGGCGGGGGCGTCGGACGGACCCGGGAAGGATAAAAAAGAAGAAACACCTCCGAAGGAAAACCTCGACGACCTCCTCTCCGAGCTTGACTCGTATATCGGTCTCGGCTCGGTCAAGAAAGAGGTCCGGGGTCTTATCAACATGGCGAAGGTGTATAAAATGAGGCGCGAGCACGATCTCCCCGTCGGGGACGTCTCGCTTCATATGGTATTCTCCGGCAATCCCGGAACGGGCAAGACGATGATCGCGCGGTTCATGGCGCGCGTCTACCGCTCCATCGGCCTTCTGTCGAAGGGTCAGCTCGTCGAGTGCGACCGCGGCGGCCTCGTCGCGGGATATATCGGGCAGACGGCGATCAAGACGACCGGCGTGCTCGAATCGGCCCTCGGCGGCGTCCTCTTCATCGACGAGGCGTACTCCCTCACGAACAAGACGGAGAACGACTTCGGGTACGAGGCGGTCGACACCGTCCTCAAATACATGGAGGACCACAGGGACGACATCGTCGTCATCGTCGCGGGCTATACGGAGCTGATGGAGGATTTCATCAACTCAAACCCGGGACTGCGTTCCCGTTTCAACAAGTACGTCACGTTCGACGACTACACCGGCGAGGAGATGGCGGACATCTTCGTCTTCCGGTGTGAAAAAGGGTGCTACCGCGTGTCGGACGACGCGAAGGCCGCCCTCGGCGAGTATTTCGACTCCGTCGCCGGAGAGGCGGGCGAGTTCGGCAACGCGAGAGGAGTCAGAAACGTGTTCGAGAAGATCCTCTCCGCGCAGGCGGACCGCCTCGCCGCGATGGAAACGGTGACGAAGGACGACCTGATGCTCCTGACGAAAAAGGACGTGGACGAGGCGCTCGGCTTCAGCATCGAAGTGACCGGACAAGAAAATACGCCGACAGAACAAGAAGAGAATAATTGATCCCTCTCGTCATCATCACCGCCGCCGACACGCCCCAGAAAAGGAAGGTGAAGGCGAGCGAAACGCGCGAGCATATCGCCGTCGCGCGGTCCGGGAGCGCGAAAGCCCCGACCGCGGCGTAAAGCGCCGCCCCGCCGTCGAGACCCGTCACGGGGAGAAGATTGACCGCGGCGAGCGCGAAGCCGGACAGAATAAAGAACATCCCGCCGCGATACGCGGGGAGCCGCGTCGGTATCGCCGCGAGCGAGACGGCGAGATTGGCGGCCGGTCCCGCGAGGAGGACGGCGATCTCAGGGAGCGCGCCGACGGCGGAATAATCGTACTCCGTGCGTATCCCCCACGCGCCGACGGAGACCGCCGAGAGCGGCGCGCCGAGCGCCTTCGCCGCCGCGAAGTGGGCGAGCTCGTGAATGAGAAGCGCGCCTCCCGCGGCGAGCGGATAGACCGGACCGCCGAAGAAGGCGACGAGAGAAAACGAAAGAGCGAACGATATAAACCCCGCGGGGCCCGCGTCACACCGGACCCCGCTTTTCTTTTCGCGCTTTTTCATTTTTTGACAAAGATCGAGGCGATCGTGTCGCCGACGAACTCCCAGAAGTTCCACCGCCCGTTGAGGACGCCCGGCGGATCGTCCTCCTTTTCGGAGTGCGCCTCCGCCCCGCCGTAAAACGCGCCGACCGCGGCGACCTCCTCGGCGGCGAGGACGGGAGTCCCATCGCCGTCCGACAGCGGGACGCCGCCGAGCGTGAAGATCGCGAGAGCCGCCGCCGTCAGAGCGGCGCCGAACGCGAGGAACCGGTACGGGCGGGAGCCGCCGCCGGTCTTTTTCCGCGCTCTTCCCCACGAATGATCCGCGCGCATGATACCACCTCCCTGCGGGTGAATACTATGCGCGCGGTTCGTTTTTTATTCGTTGATTATCTTTATCGTTTCGATCCTCGGCTGATCTTCGGGCCGGACCGTTCCGTTCCCGTCGACGACCCGCGCCTCGCGGGATATGAGGCGGACGACGTCGTATCCGTCGGTCACGCGGCCGAACGCCGCGTATTCGCCGTCGAGGAAGGACGCGTCGCCGACCGTGATGAAGAACTGCGAGCTCGCGCTGTCCGGGTTCGACGAGCGCGCCATCGAAATGACGCCCTCCTTGTGGGAGATCGGATTCGGGAAGCCGTTCGAGGCGAATTCGCCCCTGACGTTTTCATCCGATCCGCCGAAGCCCGTTCCCGTCGGGTCGCCGCCCTGGATCATGAATCCGTCGATTATCCGGTGGAACGTCAGCCCGTCGTAAAAGCCTTCGCCGACGAGCTTCAGAAAGTTCGCCGCGGTCAGCGGGGCGGCGGCGCAGTCGATCTCGATCCTCACCGGGCCGTAATCCTTCACGGTCATCTCGACCGTCTTTTTCTCATCATTCATTTTCTTCGCCCTCCTTCTTTCCGTTCGCCCTCTCGGCGAGTATTTCGTCAATTTCAAAAACGTATTTTTTGCCGCAGAACATACAGCCCGTCTCGACCGGCTCGCCCGCCCTGACGAGCTCGTCGAGGTCCGACTGCCTGAGCGACGCGAGCGCGGTGAGATACCTTTCGCGGGCGCACGGGCAGACGTATCCGATATCGAATTCGTCGAACATCTCGAAGGGGATGCCCGACAGGAGCCGACCGATGATCTCCTCGCCGGTCACGCCGTCGGCGATAAGGGACGACACGCTCTTTATCCCGCCGACGTTCTTCTCGATCACGTCGATCACCGACTCGTCGGCTCCGGGCATGAGCTGGAGAAGATACCCGCCCGCCGCGAAGCACACGTTGTCCGTTCCGACCCTCACCCCGAGGGCGCAGACGGTCGGCGTCTGCTCCGACACGGCGTAGTAGTTCGTCACGTCGTCGCCGATCTCGCCGCTGACGAGCGGCGAGGCGCCGACGTACGGCTCCTTCAGTCCGAGGTCGCGGATGACGTAAAGCTGTCCCTTTCCGACGGCTCCGCCGACGTCGAGCTTGCCCGCCGCGTTCGGGGGGAGTTCGACCTTCGGCTCGTCCATATATCCGCGGACGTTGCCCTTGTAATCGCTGACGCAGACGACGGTCCCCGCGGGTCCGTCCCCGTCGACGCGGAGAGTCAGGGAGTCGCCCTCGTCTTTGAGAAGAGATCCCATCATCGAGGCGGCGGTGAGACACCGCCCGAGGACGGCGGTCGCCGTCTTCGCCGTGTTGTGGATCCCGCACGCGCGGCGGACGATCGCCGTGCTGTCGCAGAAGACGACGCGCACCGACCCGTCCGTCGTGATCGCTCTTTTGATAACCGATATTTCCCGGGACATACAAATCCTCCTTTTTTTCGTATTTATATTGTACCACATCGCGGTCTTCAACTCAATAGGGTTGACCCGGCGGGATGATTGTGATATCATTTACCCCGAGGTAAAATGATATGGAAAAATCAGCGAAAAAACTCGGACTGTTTTTAATGGCGGTCTACACCGTCAGTTACATAACGAGGATCAATTTCGGCGCCGTCGTCGCGGAGATGACCGGGGCGACCGGACTGTCGAAGGAGATCCTGTCGCACGCCCTCACCGGAGCGTTCATCACGTACGGAACGGGCCAGCTCCTCAGCGGATGGCTCGGCGACCGTGTTCAGCCGAAGTATCTTCTGACGCTCGGTCTCTTCGTCACCTCGGCGATGAACGTCGTGATGGCGACGCTCTCCGACCCCGTCGCGATGACGGTCGTCTGGTGCGTCAACGGCCTTTCCCAGGCGTTTCTCTGGCCTCCGATCGTCCGCCTTCTCGCAAGCCGGACGACGGCCGAGGAATACAAGTGGGGGACCGTCGTCGTGTCGTACGGGATCACGCTCGGATCGATCCTCGTCTATCTCGTCTCTCCGCTCATAATAACGGTGTGGAGCTGGCGGGCGGTCTTCGCCGTTTCCGCCGCGTGCGGCGCGGCGACGGCGGTCCTCGTCGCCGTTTTGTGTCCGAAAATCGCAAAAGAGCCGAAAGCGGAGGGAACTCCCGCCCCGGTCGGCGGCAAAAAGAGCGGCGGATGGGCGGCGGTCTTCTCTCCCGTCATGATAACGCTGATGATCGCGATCGTGGCGCAGGGAGCGCTGCGCGACGGCGTGACGACGTGGATGCCGTCGTACATAAACGAGACGTACTCGCTCGGCGCGGCGGCGTCGATCCTCACGGGAGTCCTGCTCCCGCTCTTCGGGATGATCTGTCTCAAAGCTGCGGGCGCGCTCTACACGAAGGTCCTCCGCGACCCGACCGTCTGCGCCGGGGTCCTCTTCGGGGGCGGCGTCGCCGCCGCGGCGTGCCTTTACCTGTGCACGGGCAGGACGGCGGCGGGATCGGTCGCGTTCTCCGCGGTCCTCACGGGCGCGATGCACGGGGTGAACCTCATCCTCGTCTGTATGATACCCGGTTTCTTCGCGAGGACCGGCAAAGTCGCGTTCGTCTCCGGCGCGCTCAACACCTGCACGTATATCGGGAGCGCGGCGTCGACGTATCTCATCCCGATGATAACGAAAAACGGCGGCTGGGGCGACACGGTCGCCGTCTGGTGCGCGATCGCCGCCGTCGGCTGCGCCCTCACCTTCGCCGCCCGGCGCGGCTGGAGCAAAAAGTCCGGGGACCTCTGATTTTTGAAAAAGTTCTTGCAAAAGAGCGAAAGTTATGTTATAATACGATTCGTCCGATTGGAGGTCGCGGAGAGGTCGCCTAGTTGGTCGAGGGCGCGCGACTGGAAATCGCGTAAATCGCAAAACGGTTTCGAGGGTTCGAATCCCTCTCTCTCCGAATGCAAAAAAGGGGTCACAACGTGAACCCCTTTTTTGCATTCGGAGAGAATTGAAAAGGGATTCGAACCGCCGCGTGTAAGCAAACAGTCCGGGGGACTGTTTGCCCGCGGCGGCGACCAAGGGAGCGCGAGCTTTTCGAAACGTCGAAAAGCGAGCCCGCGCGACCGCGAATCGAATCCCTCCGTCCCGAAGGGACGGCTTCTTCAAAATGAAGAAAACCTCATTAAAAAGCGTAGTCGTACTGATACTTGCATCTCTCCCCGTTTCCGTGTATAATACTCTCAACAACATTTCGCCGGGAGGCCGCCCATGAACAACAAAGAAAGATTTCTCTCTCTCACCTCGAAGATCGACCGCGAGGGAGTCGACAAGCTGCTCAAATGGCTCGAATCGTCCGATTTCTACACCTGCCCCGCCAGCACGAAATACCACGGCGCGTACGCGGGCGGGCTGCTCGAACACTCGCTCAACGTCTACGACGAGGCGAAACGGCTCCTCGCCGCCTATCCCGAGATCTCCGTCCCCGAGGAGAGCGTCATCGTCGCCGCCCTCTTTCACGATCTCTGCAAGGTCAATTACTACGCGACCGAGAAGAGGAACCGCAAGAACGACGCCGGGCAGTGGGAAAGCTACGACTCGTACACCGTCAGGGAAAAGTTTCAGTTCGGCGGCCACGGCGGCAAATCCGTCTTCCTGATCCAGCAGTTCATGACGCTGACGCCCGAGGAGGCGGTCGCCGTCAACTGCCACATGGGAAGCTGGAACGGCGACACGGACGTCGGCCGTTCTTACGAGCAGTTCCCGTTCGCGTGGATCATCCACGTCGCCGACGAGAGCGCGACGTACATAAAAGAGGGCTCGAGGTAAGCGTCAAAAAGCGCTCCTTTCCGCAAGGAGCGCTTTTTTCTTTTATCAAAACGTGCCCTTTATCGGGTCGCCGTTCTTGTCGAAGAGCGGGAGCGGTTCGAGATAGATCAGATCGTCCCTCTTCTGCGCGTCGCCCTCCGCGAGGATCGCCATCCTGCCGACGATATTGCCGCCCGCCTCCCTGACGAGATGCTCGAGCGCGGCGAGACTCTTCCCCGTCGAGATGACGTCGTCGACGATGAGGATCCGTTTGCCCTTCATCTCGTCCGCGTCCGCCTTGTCGAGGAACAGCTTCTGATCGCCCTCGGTCGTGATCGAGTGGACGTCGACCTCGAAGACCTCCTGCATATAGAGCTTCGCTTTCTTTCTCGCGATAAAGTATTTGCGGTTGCCCAACAGACGCGCCATCTCGTGCGCGAGCGGGATCCCCTTCGCCTCCGCGGTGATTATGTAGTCGTGCTCCGGCGCGCGCTCGATGAGCGCCTTCGCCGCCGCGGTGGTGAGCTCCGGATCGCCGAAGATGACGAACGCGCCTATATAGAGCTCGTCGTTCAGCGGGCAGAGCGGCAGAGCGCGTTCACAGCCCGCTATTTTCATTTTGTACGCTTTTTTCATTTTTCCGTCTCCTTATTTCGATCTGACCCCGGCGCCCATCACGTGAGTGATCTTGCGCATCACGGAGTCCGCGACGCTCTCGATCTCGGCGCCTGTCAAAGTTTTTTCGTTCGAGCCTATGACGAGTCTCACCGTGACGGACTTCTTTCCGTCCGGTATCTGACGTCCCCTGTATTCGTCGACGAAAAGAGCGTCCTTCAGAAGCGACCCCTCCGTCTTCTTGCCGAGGATCGCCGACCTCATCTCATCCCACTTGACGGAGCCGTCGACGAGGAACGAGATGTCGAAGGTGTTCTCCGGGAATTCGGAGATGTGCTCGAAGCGATTCGTCCTCGATCTGAAGGGGACGAGGGAGTCGAGATCGATCTCCGCGAGAGCCGCGGTCAGCACCTTGATTCCGCATCCCTGCGCCGCTTTTCTCGATATCAGTCCGAGGTCGCCGATCTTCTTCCCGCCGAGGCAAATATTAAGCCACGCTGCGTCATCGGACCAGTACGGCTTCTCGATCCGTTCGAAGGTGAACTGCTCCTGGTGCGTGTATCTCGGCATCGAACCGACGATACCCTTCGCCTGCCTGAACAGCTCCCCGGCTTTCTCCGGACTTCCCGCGACGGCGAGCCCGAGACGCCTTTCCTGACGCGGGAGCTCCTCGCTCGGATAGACCGACGTGTAGTCGCGGTCGAGGAAGACCTTCGCCTCCTCGAAGATGCCGAAGGAATCGTAGTTGTGTTCGTTCTTCACTATGGCGCGGCAGATATTCGGGATCATGGACGAGCGCAGGTACTTCTCCTCCGGGGACGGAGGGGTCGAGAGCGCGAGCACGCCGTCTGTGGACGGGAGCGTCGCGCCGACGCACTCTTCGCTCATCCACGGATAGGTGAATATCTCCTGCATATCGCACCTTACGGCGAGGTATTCCTTGACTTTTCTGACGAGATCCTCGTCAAGCTGGTTGATCGCTCCCCCGAAGGAAGCGGCGATCGTCGTCGCCTCGAAGTTGTCGTACCCGTACATACGGGCGACCTCCTCCATGATGTCGGCTTTTATGCCGACGTCGCCGGTGGAGCGCCATGTCGGAACGACGACGTGCATCTCGTCGTCCGTGTAAGTGACCTCGAAGCCCATGGTCCCGAGCTTGCGCTCGACGATCTCTTTCGGGATCCTCATGCCGAGACGGCGGTCGAGCCATTCGAGCGGGACGTCTATCTCTTTTCTCTCAAGATGCTCACGATAGCGGTCCGTGAACGCCGTGACCTTCATGTCGGGGTAGAGCTCTTTGAATATCTTCATCGCGAGGGAAAGCGCCTGATCGCATCTCTCGGGATCGATCGCCTTCTCGTATCTCGCCGAGGATTCCGTTCTGTTGTCGTACCGGAGCGCCGTGCGGCGGACCCCTCCGGCGTCGAAGTTTGCGACCTCGAGGATCACGTTCTTCGTGTCGGGAAGCACGGAGTCCTTTGCTCCTCCCATGACTCCCGCGAGCGCGACGGCTTCTTCCGCGTCGGCGATGACGAGATCGTCGGAGGTGAGCTTCAGCTCCTTATCGTTGAGGAGCCCGAGAGCTTCTCCGTCCTTCGCCCTTCTGACCTCGATGTGGCCCTTTATCATATCGGCGTCGAAAACGTGAGTCGGCTGCCCGACCGCGAGCATTACGTAGTTCGTCACGTCCACGAGGGCGTTGATCGGACGGAGACCCACCCTCCAGAGGCGGCTCTTCATCCCGAACGGGGAGTCCTTGACGCACAGCCCTTCGATCCTGCTTCCGATGTATCTCGGGCAGCGCTCCGTGTCAAGTATACGAATGTCGAAGGGAGTCTCCGTCTCTGGAACATAGGCGGGGATCGGCAAGAGAGGCAGATCGTAGAGCGCCGCGAGTTCGCGCGCGATGCCGTAGTGGCCCCAGAGATCGGGGCGGTTGGTCATCGACTTGTTGTCTATCTCAAGGATGAAATCGTCAAGGTCGAGAGCCTCCGCAAGAGGCGTGCCCGCGGCGGCGTCGAAGGAGGAGAGATCCATTATCTCGTGCTCCTCCGCCGCCGGGAACAGTCCGTCCATGCCGATCTCGACCGACGCGCAGATCATGCCGAAGGACTCCACCCCGCGGAGCTTCGCGTTCTTTATCTCGACGGGTTCGCCTTCCCCGTGCCAGCGCACGAAAGCGCCCGGGCACGCGACGACGACCTTCATCCCGGGCGTGAGGTTGCTTCCTCCGCAGACGATATTCTTTATCTCGCCGCCGATATCCACTCGGCAGATGCGGAGCTTGTCGGCGTTCGGATGCGGAAGGACTTCCCCGATCACGCCGACGATTATGCCGTCATAGCGGCGCGCGAGCTCCTCCATGCCCTCGACCTCGACGGTGGACATGGTGAGATCGTAGGCGAGACGCTTCAGGTCGAGCTCTGCGGGGAGATCGACGAAATCTTTTATCCAGTTGAGCGAAAGCTTCATCGTTATATCCTCCTCTCAGCGGAACTGTTTCAGGAATTTGAGGTCGGTGCTGTGGAACAGTCTGACGTCGTCGATGCCGTAGCGCATCATGACGAGACGGTCGAGACCGACGTTTACGTAAAATCCGGTGTACTCGTCGGGATCGAGCCCCGCCGCGCGGAGCACGTTCGGATGCGGCGTGCCGCCGGGCATTATCTCGATCCAGCCCACGTGCTTGCACACGCTGCAGCCCTTTCCGCCGCATATCTGGCATCCCATATCTATCTCGAATCCGGGCTCGACGAAGGGGAAGAAGCCCGCTCTCATCCTGACCGGGACGTCTTTGCCGAACACCTTTGAAAGGATCGATTTTATCATGACCTTCCCGGCGGTGAAGGTGAATTCCTTATCGACGACAAGCGCCTCATACTGGAAGAAGGCGCGCTCGTGGTGGCTGTCCGTCGTCTCGTTCCTGTAGACTCTGCCGGGATAGACGAAGCGGTAGGGCGGCTTGTGGGTCTGCATATAGCGAACGCTGTCCCCTGTCAGGTGAGGGCGCAGGCAGAGCTTGTCGGATGCGCTCCCCGTGTCGTGGCCCTCGATCCAGTAGGTGTCCATGCTCTCCCTCGCGGGATGGTTCGGAGGGAAGTTGAGGTTGTCGAAAGCGTAGTATTCGCTCGTTATCTCGGGGCCGCCGAATATCTCGAAGCCCATTGAGCGGAAGGCGTCGTTGAGATCGTAGCACATCTGCGTGATCGGGTGAAGACCGCCGCTCTTCGGGGCGACGCCGGGCAGAGTATAGTCGAAGTCGGGCGATACGCCGAACGCCGCCTCCTCCGCCTCCTCTTTTTTCTTCTGCAGCATTTCCTCGATCTCGGCTCTGACCTTGTTGGCAAGCTGACCGACGACCGGTCTCTCCTCGGGAGTGAGGCTTCCCATCCCGCGAAGCACGGCGGTCAGCTCTCCTTTCTTGCCGAGGTATTTGATCCTCAGCGCCTCGAGGTCGGCGCCCGCTTGCGAGAGCGCTTCCGCCGCCTCCGCTCGGATCTTTTCAAGAATTTCCTTCATCGTTGTCTCCTGTATCGTAAAAAATATTTTCACAAAGATAAAAACCCCGTCCGCAACGGGACGGGGCTCAATGCTCCGCGGTACCACCCGGGTTCCGGTCGGTCGACCGGCTCTCCTGTTCGCTGTAACGGGCGCGCCCGCGCCGGACTACCTGTCACCCGGCGTGCTCGGAAGTGAAAGGCGCTCTCTCCGTCCCACGGGGCTCCTTTCAGCCTCGGAAGCCCTCTCTTTGACGTGTTTTACGGCGACGCCGTCTTCGTCTTCGCATCTTTGATTATTGTAGCAAATAGTTTTTTCTTTGTCAATACGCCGGATGGACAAATGATAAAAGATGTGGTAGAATGTGACGTACAGGGGGGTGATCCCGTGAAGAAAAAAGAAGAGAAGCCGCGCGAGTCGGTCGTCGCGTGCGTCAACAAATCGAGAAAAGAGATCATGGGCGTCGCCGCCCTTCTGATCTTCCTGTTCCATCACTGGACCGTCGTGACGCCGCAGATCTTCCCGAACCATCCGACGCTCGGGGCGATATCGACGTTTTTCGTGACGCACGGTCACTCCGGCGTCGACGTCTTCTTCCTTCTCTCGGGGATGGGCCTCGTCTGGTCGGCGGACAAGCGCCGCCTCGGCGAATACTACGCGCGGCGGCTGAAACGGGTCTTCGTCCCGTTCCTCATCTCTTACGCCGTCCTCGCCTTCGTCATGAAGCTGCCCTTCACCCGCTGGCTCGCGCTCGTCTCGGGTTACACGTTCCTTTTCGAGAATATGTATTCCGTCCTCTGGTTCGTCCCGGCGGTGATGATCCTCTATCTTCTCTTCCCCCTTTATAACTTCATTATAAAAAAATTGAGATCGTGCGTCCTCGTGACGGCCGCCGCGCTCGTTTTGTGGTATCTCGGCGCGCTCTTCCTCCCGATCCGCTACGATCTCTTCGGCTTTTACAACCGCATCCCGATCTTCCTTCTCGGCGTCGCCCTCGGACGGCTCGAAAAGGACGGGAAATTCCCGAAAACGAAGCTCTTTTATATCGCCGCCCCGTTCTTTATCGCGGCGGGCGTCGTCACGGCGATCCTCTGCGAGAAGAAGGGCGTCCCCCTTCTCGTCCCCGTCCCGAACTGCTTTATCCCGACGCTCTGTCTCGCCCTCGGGACCGTGCTCGCCGTCGCCTTCGTCTTCGATCTTTTGCGGAGATTCAGGATCTCCGGCAAGGTCGCGGACGCCGTCGCCGTCCCGCTCTCGTTCCTCGGCTCGACGAGCCTTGAATTCTATCTCGTCCAGATGTTCACCGTCCGCGGGATAATGTACCCCGACCGCGGGATAATCGCCGTTAATACCGGCGCGACGCTTCCGAACGACCTTCTGATCCTCGCCGTCGCCGTCGGTCTCGCCTTCCTTCTCTCGAAGACGTCCGGCGTCGTAAACGACCGGATCCTCCGGCTCCCGGGGAGGCGAAAAAAATGACGGGCGTGAGAAGTCGGGGGCTGTCCGCGAACGTCCTCAAAATAATCGCCGCCGTCTCGATGGCGGTCGACCACACCGGCGCGATCCTCTTTCCGAGAGTATACTGGCTCCGCATCATCGGGCGGCTCGCGATGCCGATCTTCGCGTGGTTCCTGGCGGAGGGGATGAGACACACCCGCTCCCCGCTCAGATATTTCATCCGCGTCTTTACGCTCGCCGTCGTCTGCCAGACGCCGTACGTCGTCTTTATGAACGACTGGTACTTCAACATCCTTTTCACCTTCTCGTGCTCGATCGGGATGATGGCGACGGTCCGCGCGTTCCGCGAGGCGGAGGGGAAGGACAAATATCTCATCCTCCTGGGTCTCGCGGCGGAGCTCGGAGCGGCGTATCTTCTCACGGCGCAGATATCGATCGATTACGGCTTCTTCGGCGTCATCCTCCCGGTCGCCGCGTACGCCGCGGAGGACAGGCGCGGGGCGACGGCGATGTTCGCGCTCTGCCTCGCCGCGCTCTCGGCGAAATCGCTCTTTTCCGGAACGGTCAACGGGTTCGCCGACGCGATGTATAAAATGGTCCGATACAGGCCCCAGCCGTTCTCGCTTCTCTCGATACCGCTTCTGCTCCTCTACTCGGGCAAGCGCGGGAAGCTGCGGATGAAGTATTTCTTTTATATCTTCTACCCCGCGCATCTTCTGATACTGTGGCTGATCTCCCTGATAATATGAAAAAAAGCCGTCGCAAAAGAGCGACCGTCATAAGGAAGTTTTTTTACCGTGCGTTATTGTGGTGAGTAAGTGCGCACAATGATCAAAAAGGAACAGGCTGTAACCTCAGTCTGTTCCTTTTTTTGATTAGAGCGAAATTGCCGCGCATAGCGCGGCAGCTGAATTGTTTGCCCGCCGGCAAACAGC
>JAFSWB010000051.1 GCA_017444735.1 Clostridia bacterium
CACGGGACCCATTTATGGGTAGTAAGTAACAGTTGCATGGCTGGCAGGCCAATAAAAAGCGCACTTGTGCGCTGCCAGTAACATATAGGGCTATGCCCGAAAATGAAATACCCCCCGTTTTACGGGGGGATATTTATTTTACTATTCCTTCGATGAGGATCTTGACGCTCAGCGCGACGAGGGCCGCGCCGCCGACGATCCGCGCCGGTTTTTCGAACCGGTCGCCGAAGACGCCGCCGACGTAGACGCCGGTGGTCGAGAGCGTCAGCGTCGTGAGCCCGATTATCGTGACGGAGAGGAGAATATTGACGTCGACGAGCGCCATCGAAACGCCCGCGGCGAGCGCGTCGATGCTCGTGGCGACGGCGAGAAGAAGCATTTCCTTCACGCCGAGTCCGGCGTCCTCCTTTTCCTCGCCGCCTTTCACGGCGTCGAAGATCATCTTGCCGCCTATCGCCGCGAGGATCACAAAGGCGGGAATGAAGCCCCATTTTCCGACGATCCCGCCTACCGTCGTTCCGAGATAATAACCCGCCGTCGGCATAAGCGCCTGAAAGACGCCGAACCAGATCCCGACGACGAGGGCGCGCGGGAACTTTATACGCCCCATCGCGAGCCCCTTGCAGACGGAGACTGCGAACGCGTCGGCGGAAAGGCTCACGCCGAGGATGAACGTCTCAAAAAGCGTCATACGGCGCGCCCCCGTTCCCGATCACGCTTTCCGCCGCGCGGAGGATCCCGAGCTTGCCCGACTCATACGTCAGGCCGCCCTGAAGAAACGCGGTGTACGGCTCCCTCATCGGCCCGTCCGCCGAGAGCTCGATCGACGAGCCGTTGACGAACGCTCCCGCCGCCATTACGACGGGGTCGGAGTAGCCGGGCATATCCCACGGCTCCGGGGATACGTGCGAGTCGATCGGAGACGCCGACTGGATCCCGCGGCAGAAGCCGACGAGCCCCTCGGGCGTTCCGAGCTC
Organism: Clostridia bacterium; assembly: GCA_017444735.1. Taxonomy (GTDB): domain Bacteria; phylum Bacillota; class Clostridia; order Oscillospirales; family CAG-272; genus RUG11130. Next base: position 978 of record JAFSWB010000051.1, read on the forward strand.
CACCGTCTGTATGATATCGCTCCTTCTCTCGAAGGGGCCGGGGGAGACTCTGAAGCCGAGCGACGAGAAGACGTACGCCGCGAGGTGGGCGGTCTTCATCGCCTGCGCCACGGTGTGCGGCGCGTAGAAAAGACCCTTGAGGATGTTTCTGTTCTGTCCGAGCGACGCGCCGGCGTCGAGGCCGACGCCGGGACAGCAAAGCCGGTATCCGGACAGCTCGACGGCGCGGGGCGATCCGACGAGGTATCCGCCCGTATCCGCCATCCCGCCGCCGGGGTTTTTGATGAGCGATCCGATGATGAGATCGACCGGCTCCTCGCCGGGCGTTCCGGGATCGGAGCACGGCTCGTCCGTTTCGGTGAACTCACCGTAGCAGTTGTCGACGACGACGTACGGGACCGCGATCCCGCGCTCCCTCGCCGCCTCTTTTACGGCGACGCATATCCGCCTGATCTCCCGAACGGTAAGCGTCGGGCGGGAGAGATATCCCTTCGAGCGCTGAATGAAAACGACCCTGATCTCGCCCGTCGAGCGCGCGATCCGCGCGACGGCGGCGGGAACGTCGACGGCTCCTTCCGCCGTCATCCCGATCTCTTCGTATTTCACTCCGAAGTCGGAAAGCGAGCCGTCGCCGGTCGCCCCGCCGATACCGATCACCTCCGTCAGCGTGTCGTACGGCCTGCCCGTGACGGACAGCATCACGTCGCCGGGGCGGAGCAGGGCGAAAAGACCGACGGTCAGGGCGTGCGTCCCCATGAGGACGGACGAGCGCATAAAACCCGCGGGCGCGCCGAAAACGCGCGCCGCGACGGCGTCGATGGCGTCGCGTCCGCGGTCGCCGTAGCCGTAGCCGGTGCTCCCCGTGAAGTGGCTCTCTGAAATCTCCGCCTCGCGGAACGCGTCGAGCACTTTTTCGGTGTTCTTCTCCGATATCGCGTCGATATCCGCGAATATCGCGCCGAGCTCCCGTTCGGCTTCGGCGGCGATGGCTCGGATTTTTTCTGAAATTACCATATCGTTATCCTATCGTCCCCGTAAGGAGGGGCTTTTTGAATTTGAGCCGTTCGATCAGATCAAGGCCGTATTTGTCGGCGAGGCGGAACGCCGCCTCGTATTCGTCGCCCGGGCGGAGATCCTTCGGCTCGTGGGCGTCCGTGCCGATTATGAACTTCACCGGATATCGGGACGCGATACGGATGAAGTTCTCGTTCGGGTAGCGGCTGCCGAATTTCAGTCCCCGGACGTTGATCTCGAGCGGAGTGTCGGTCGCCGCGGCGGTCGCGCACAGCCGGCTCATGTGCTTTTCGTATATCTCCCCGTCTCCCTCGTAGCCTATCAGGTCGGGGTGGGCGAAATATGAGAAGACGCCGAGCTCCATCGCGCGGCAGACCTGGTCGACGTATTCCTTGAGGATCGACTCGTCCTCCGTTCCGCCGCCGGAGTAGACGCCGTCGTATTCGTTCCTTGTGAAGTGCTGACCGAGGATTATGTATTCGCATTCGGTGAGGTTGAGCTCGGGGAGGAGCGCGTCAAAATGTTTCGGGTAGTATTCGACCTCGTAGCCGATGTGGATCTCGAGCTTCCCGGCGAACTCCTCGCGGCACGCCTGTACTTCCCTGACGTACGTTTCGCGCTCTTCGGGCTTCATCCGGTACCAGCTCGTATAGCCGTCGGCGAACCTGTACGGGGTGTGATCGCTGAAGCCGAGCACGGTGAGCCCGGATTCGTACGCCTGCTCGGCGTAATCCCGGATCTCTCCCGCGGCGTGGTTGCAGTATTTCGCGTGGGTGTGGTAATTCGTTTTTATCATCCGTCCCATTGGGTCCTGTCCTTTTCGCCGGGGTGATATGGACTGTCCCGACCGTATAATTCTATCACAGAGCGGCAAAATTTTCAATAGAAAAAGTGGCCGGGACCGGTTGACAGAACAAACGTTCGGTGATATAATCGTTACACGAACAAGTGTTCGATTACCGTAAAACAGACACCGGAGGCAACCTGAAATGGACGCGAATATAATGAAAGAGGGCAGGACTGCCCTCGTGAATTTCGGATACGAGCTCTCGACGATAGAGTGCATAAAAAGGATCGGCAGCGTTCCGCCGCACGTCTCGGAGATGATGAGGCGGCGGGCGGCGGACGCCCACGCCACGCGGACGGCTCTCTCCCGCCTCGAAAGTTGGGAGTATTTCATCCTCGACGGGCTTTATATCACCGGGGGACCGGGGTGCGAGGAAAAGATCTGCGAGGCGCTCGGCTGCGGCAGGGACAAAATAAGGCGCCTCGCGGACGAGGCGCTCGGATCGTTCTGCCGGTATCTTTTCGGAACGGTATAGGGTAACTTCTGTTACCCTAGGGTAACAGGAGTTACCCGAACCCGCCCGAAGCGGCGCCTTTACGGCATCTTTTCGTTTCTCGTTCTTGCCTTGCGATAGCAAGGCGGCGTCCTCGGCGCGAAAATCTGCTCGTAAAATCATCCGTTTCGGGTCGAAG
>JAFSWB010000052.1 GCA_017444735.1 Clostridia bacterium
CGAAGCAGGTAGCGCTTCCTACCTGCGAGGGGTATAACGAAGCAGGAGCTTTTTAACTTCGGCGATCAGCGGTGTCGAACGAATTCGACTGATGTGATCTGTTCGCGCAAAACCGGGTTCGGATAGCTCCTGTTACCCTAGAGAAAAAAAGAGTGCAAAGAGAAAATAAAATCAAAAAGCCCGCAGGCTTTTTTTCCTTATATCCCCTATAAAAAAGAAAAGGACCTGCGCAAAACAGCGTTTTCGCAGGTCCTTCATTTCGGTTTTACTCTCTTCCCGCGAGGTCGGAACGAATCAGCTTGTAGTCGCCCGATTCGAGCGTCCTGACGAGCTGATCCATCGTCACGATCGGCTCCTCCGTCTCGATCCCGGCGTCGGGAATGTGATGACGGTCGTGTTTGTCCGACCCGGACGTGAAGATCGAGCTTCTCTTGACCGTCCGGGCGTAGGCGCCCCACGCGAACGCCATCTCGTTGCGGGAGTTCTGCTCGTTATGGCCGTTATAGACCTCGTATCCGTCCACGGAGTCGGGATGTGTGATCTTCGTCCCGGTCCTCATCGGGTGGGCGTGGATGACGATCGCGCCGTGATCGTTGAGGAACGAGTGAGCTCCCCAGATATCGCGGCCGAGAAGGTCCCGGTTGTTCCTCAAAAGCTCCTCGTCGGCGCCGAAGACGAGATAGTCGTTATTCGACTCGTCGAGCCGCAGCTCGATCCCCCAGAGGACGTTCAGACGGTCGCCGGCGGCCTCCCGCGCGAGGCGTAGAGCGAGCAGATGACGGTCGATCATATCCGTATACGGGTCGGCGACGCCGCGGTCGGAATCGACGTTGCTGAAGTGATTGGTCAGCACGACGGTCGTGTAACCGTATTTAATGTATTTTTCCACGGTCTCGGCGGCGGACTCGTCGGCGCATCCGCTCGCCTCGCAGGTGTGGCAGTGCAGTTCTGTCTTATAACTCATTTTGTCTCCGTTCAGTCGATTTTCGCGACGGCTTTCACAAGCATTTTGGCGTTGAAGTTGCAAAGTCTCGCGGACCCCTTGTAGCCCGACGCGAGATTGGAATTGTCGAGCTTGATCCCGTCCTCGAGCGTCTGGAGGAAGGTCCCCATCTGGTTGTAGTCGGCGCCCGAGTAAAGCGCGATCAGGTCGTACACCTTCGTCGAGAAGATTATGTCGATCATATCGCGCGACTCAAGATCGAAGATGCTCTGTCCTTTAAGGAGCTTTTCGTAGTACGCTTCCTTGACGTAGATCTCGGAGAGCGCGGCGAGCGCCTCGGTGATCGCGTCGGACATATTGATATCGGCGACGGTGCGCGGGATGTAGACGGCGGAGTCCATACCCATACGGGCGTACGTGCAGTAATTCTTCTGCGATTCATTCAGCTTCGGAAGCGGGAGGATACCGAACGAGACGTCGTATTTTCTCATATCCATCGCGCCCGCCGAATACGCGAACTTGAAGAGCGCCTTGTTGTCGATGAAGAACTCCTGAAGCTCCTCGACTCCGTACGTTTTCTGCGGATCCTCGCTCTTCCTATAATCGGTGAAGACGGTCTCCGCCTTGTTCGAGAAGATCGGGCAGAGCTTGTCGGCGAGGTTCGAGAACTCGATCGGAAGAGCCTCGGGGACGGAGGGATTGCCCTCGTCGTCAAAGGAGGTGATCTTCATACCCGACGAGAAGATGAAGGCGTACCCGTAGGGCTCGAGATAGCGGTAAACGCCGGTCCCGGTCGAGTTTTCGGGAATGACGGACGCCGTCTCGATCATCCTGTCGATCGTCCATTTTCCCTCTTTGACGGTGTTGTAGAGCTCGGTGTCGTCGATACCGAACATCGAGGTGACGGTCTTGTTGAAGAGGATGCAGCAGGAGTCGTTGTAGTTGTCCACGACGATAGGACCGGTGAGGAAGAACAGTCTGTTCGTGATCGAATAGTCGTCGCGGATCGACGCGATCCACCACGGCTGGTCAAGATCGACGTATTTGAGGTTGTCGACCTGACGGATCGTCGCGGAATTGAGGAGCGTTTGCCCCGTCGTCTGCGTCGAGCCGTGGACGAGGTCGTACGACGTTCCGCCCGCCATCACCTCGTTTTTGACCTGATCGGCGGTGACCTCTCCGGTCTCCGTCCTGACGTATTCCATATCGATACCGAAGAGCTCTTCGGTGTCTCTCTGACGGAAGTAGACGGCGTCGCTCTCGATGTCGCCCGTTTCCTCTTCCTTCTTCGGGAAGTTGCTTCCGGTGTCGTATTCCTTGCCTATGTACGTGAAGGTCTTCCCCGCGAAGTTGAGTCCGCCCGAGAGCTCTTTCACGTAATTCATGATCTCGGTCTTTTTCGCCTCGTCCTCCGACTCCGTCTCCGATTCGGCGGCGGACGCGGTTTCGGTCGGCTTTGCGCTCTCAGTCGGCTCGGCCGTGTTTTTGCGGCAGGCGGCGGCGAACGGGACGACCGTGAAGATCACGAGGAGAAGGGCAATGATTTTTTTCATCGTTCTGGTCCCCCATATATAATATTGATAGGTATATTGTATCACCACTCACCCCGTCTGTCTACCTTTCGCGGGAAATTCGCGGAAAAAAAATCCGCGCCCCGGACGGGGGCGCGGATGATGCGATCTCGGATCTTTTATCTCTTTGAGAACTGGCTTGCACGGCGAGCCGCTTTGAGACCGTATTTCTTTCTTTCCTTCATTCTCGGGTCGCGGGTGAGGAAGCCGGCCTTCTTGAGGACCGGGCGGTTTTCCTCGTCGGCGAGGAGAAGAGCGCGGGAGATCCCGTGGCGGATAGCGCCCGCCTGACCGGAGATACCGCCGCCGCGAACGTTGACGACAACGTCGAACTTGCCTTCCGTGCCGGTGATGCCGAAGGGCTGGTTGATGATGAGCTTCAGGGTCTCAAGACCGAAATAATCGTCGACGTCCCTGCCGTTGACGGTGATCGAACCGGAACCGGGATACAGTCTGACGCGGGCGATGGAGCTCTTTCTTCTGCCCGTTCCGTAAAAATAAGGCTTAGCACTCGTATACATCTATGTTTCCCGTTCCTTTCTTAAATCTCGACTTCGCAGGGCTGCGGCTTCTGAGCCTGCTGCTTGTGGTCGGGTCCGGCGTATGCGAACAGACGGGTGATCGCGCGGTCGCCGATCGAATTCTTGGGGAGCATCCCCTTGACGGCGAGTCTCATCGCGAACTCGGGTCTCTCAGCCATGAGCTTCGCGTACTTCGTTTCCTTCAGACCGCCGATGTAGCCCGAGTGCGTACGGTAGTACTTCTGTTCGAGCTTCCTGCCGGTGAGGACCGCTTTGTCGCAGTTGATGATGACCACGAATTCTCCGCAGTCAACGTGAGGGGTGAACTCAGGGCGATGCTTGCCTCTGAGGATGTTCGCCGCGGTGACCGCCGTCTTGCCGAGGGGCTTTCCGGCGGCGTCAAGTATATACCAACCGCGCTGAACGGTCTCTTTTTTTGCCATGTAAGTTGACATTTCTTGCCTCCGCTAAAATATTTCTTTTCAGTGACGGAGAACATTTTACCACACCGGATATGCCTTGTCAATACTTTTTTTCAAGAAAATCCCGTTTTTTTAATTTAGATATAAAAGAGCTCTTTTTTTCTCTCGATTTCTCTTTTTTTCTCTCTGTTTCAAGCGGGCGGTGCACAAAAAATTTTTTCATGCGTCCGGAAAAGGGCGCCCCGGGACGCCGTTTTTTTCGGTTTTTTCAATTTTTTGCTTGACAAACGGCGATCGTTTATAATATAATCTATGATGTCTATCTGTGCGAAACTTGAAATCATTCCGGAAAACGGATGCGATAAGGAGGAGAGAAAATGCTCAGAACATATCAGCCCAAGAAGAGACACAGAAGCCGCGAGCACGGTTTCAGAAAGAGAATGGCTGACGCAAACGGAAGAAAGGTCCTGAAGAGACGCCGCGCCAAAGGGCGCAGGAGACTTACCCACTGACCGTAATCTGCGGCTGTTTCTTAATAACCTCCTCCCCGCAGGGGGTTATTCTTTTAGAATATGAAGATTTATCCGATAAATCAGAATTATCTTTTCGCCAAGGCCTATAAAAACGGGATCAGAGTCTCGTCGCGTTCGCTCACGCTTTACGCGCTGAAGAACAAGGCGTCGGGCGGCGGAAGGATCGCCCCGGGCGGAGAACGGGTCAACCGCCTGGGGATCTCAGCCTCAAAAAAGATCGGAGGCGCCGTTGAGAGAAACAGGGCTAAAAGGGTCGTCCGTGAAGCGTACAGACAGATAGACGGTGAATACGCGCTTAAAAAAGGATGGCTGATCGTGGTATCGGCACGCACGCCCGCAACGGTTTTGAAGATGCAGGAAGTTCGTCGCGACCTGAAATACTGCCTATTCAAGGCGGAATTGATCGACGGCGGCCGCCCGGAGCGCGGCTCCGGCGCGGAAAATACGCCGTCCTTGTGACCCTATGGAAGAAAAAAAAGAAAGCCGCCTTGCGACCTTAGCGAGGCGAACGCTGCGCGCCGTGCTTTTCGCGCTGTCGGTCCCGGGACGGATCGCGTCCGTTCCCGTGAGAGTCTACAGGAGAGTCTTTTCTCCCGCGAAGAGCGCCCCGTCATGCAGATTTACTCCCACGTGCTCCGAATACGCGCTCATATCGCTCCGCGAGTGGGGCGTCGTTATCGGCGGCTTGCTCGCCGTATGGCGTGTCCTGCGGTGCAATCCGTTCTCGCGCGGAGGGGAGGACCCGGTGCCGGAAAATCCGATCCGACGCCGACTGCTGAAGGCCGCAGGCGCGCCACACGAAGAAAGGACAAAAATATCAGATGTTTGATTTTCTTCTGGTACCTCTCGGATACGTTATCAAATTCGCATATTCGCTGACCGGCAACTATCTGGTGTCGATCCTTCTTTTCGCGCTTCTTATCGAGATCCTTCTCTCGCCGCTTCAGATCAAGCAGCAGAAATCCTCGATCAAACAGGCGAAGCTTCAGCCGAAGGTCAACGCCATCAGAAAGAAATACGCCGGAAGGACCGACAACGTATCGAAGCAGAAGATGCAGCAGGAGACAATGGATCTCTACCGCGAGGAGGGCTTCAATCCCGCGGGCGGATGCCTCCCGCTCCTGATCCAGCTTCCCGTCATCCTCTGCGTATGGAAAATAATCACCCAGCCCCTCAAATACCTCACCGGTATGTCGACGGACGTGATCTCGAAGCTGACGACGGCGGCGAAATCGCTGAACGTCAACCTCGGAACGTACTCCGAAATGGGGCTCTCCAACTGGCTGAGAGGCGGCTCGCAGTTCGTACAGCACTCGGCGAAGGAGCTCAATATCGACCTCGCGTCGCTGAAGCTCCCCGAGTTCAAGCTCTTCGGGCTCGATCTTTCGCCGAACCCCTCGATCAATCCCATCAACTGGCTCGTTATCATTCCGATCCTCGTTTTCCTCGCGATGTGGGGATCGATGGTGATAATGAAGAAATTCACCTATCAGCCCCCGGAACAGGCCGACGCACAGAACAGGCTGAGCATGAAGATCATGAATCTCGCAATGCCCGCGCTGTCGACCTGGTTCTCCTTCCAGATGCCCGCCGTCGTCGGCGTGTACTGGATCTTCAGAAACATCCTTTCCGTCGCCGAGAGATTCGTCATCACGAAGATCTTCCCGATCCCGCGCGTGTCCGATGAGGATATTAAGAAGGCGGAGCGCGATTACGGCGGGAAGCTGAAAGAAAAAGAAGAAAAGAAACCTCCCGTCAGAAGTCTCCATATGATCGACTGGGACGACGACGAACTTCCTCCGCCCACGTTTGACGAGCCGGAGGACGAGGAGGACGAGGAGCCCGAGGAGGCCGAAACGGAAGAAAAGGGCGGATCGGGTGTGATCGACCGCGTCCCGATGAAGGACGAAAAGAAGGAAAAGGAAAAGAAAAAGAAAAAGTAACTGAAAGGAAGGCGCAGTCCGTTTAATATGGAAGAGATCTACGAAGTATCCGCCAAGACGGTGTCCGAGGCGTACGCCAAGGCGAACGAACTGTACGGCGGTGAGAATAGAGACATCACCTGCGAGATCGTCAGCGAGCCGAAAAAGGGTCTTTTCGGGATCGGCTCGAAGGACGCCGTGATCCGTGTGACCGTCACCGAGAGCGACGGGATCGACATCGGCGGCCTCTTCTCCGACGGTCTCCGTCACGCCCCCTCCGACGATAAGGAACGGAAGGCGGAGAAAAAGCAGGAAAACCGCCCCGAAAAGGGGAACCGTCCCGAAAAAGGGAATCGCCCCGAAAAAGAGAACCGTCCGGAAAAGGAAAACCGTCAGGAAAAAGAGAACCGCCCGGAAAAAGAGAACAGACCCGAGCGGCAGGAACAGCGTCAGAAACAGCCGCGTCCCGACAAGGGCGAGCGCCGCGAAAAAGAGAAGAAACAGCAGCCCGCTCCGAAGAACGAGGAGGAGACGCGCGACGAGACGCGCCGCGAGGACCGCGACTACAGGAAGACCGGAGTCTCCGAAGACGAGATGAAATACGCGCTCGAATTTCTGAGAGCGCTTATCGCCGATATGGGTCTCTCCGCCGTCGCGGAGGCGGCTCCCGCTCCCGAGGGAGAGGAGTTTGACGCGACCGAGGAAGCGCCCGTTTATCCGGCGATCAACATCTCCGGCGACGATCAGGGGATCCTGATCGGTCACCACGGCGAGACGCTCGACGCGATCCAGTTCCTCGTCAACCTCTGCGGTCAGAGAAAGACCGGTCAGAGGGGCGGCAGAGAGACCGTCAGGATCAAGATCGACGTTGAGAACTACCGCGCCAAGAGGGAAGAGGCGCTCAGGATCCTCGCCCGCAAGATGGCGGGAAGAGCGGTCAAGTACAAGAAGAATATGTTCCTCGAGCCGATGAACCCCTACGAGAGGCGGATCATCCACTCCGAGCTGCAGAGCTACCCCGGAGTTTCCACCCATTCCGTCGGCACCGACAAGAACAGAAAGATCGTTATTTCCTACGAAGGGAAATGAAAAAACGCCCCGCTTCACTTTGAAGCGGGGCGAACTTTATTATTCTTCTATATCCGATTCGAAGTCCTCTTTGCCGACGCCGCACTCGGGACAGGCGAAGTCATCCGGAAGATCCTCCCAGAGCGTTCCCGGTTCGATGTCGTTGTCCGGATCGCCCTTTTCTTCATCGTAGGTGTACCCGCAAATCGAACAAACGTATCTCATTTTATGATTTTTCCTCCGTGTTACGGTAGATGTATTTCCCCCTCGGGCTGTCAGCCTATCCGGGGTGAGGCTATTGTATCATATACTATCCGACTTTGCAACCCCTTTTCGGCTTTATTTTTTTCTCCGCCTGAGAGCGGGTCTTATCCGCGAGCCGTAAAAGCGCGAAAACAGGGGAATAAAGCGGTCCCACAGGATGAAAAGAACGACGCCTCCGACGAAGAGGAACGGGTAGAGATACCGTTCCCCGAGGTCGTACGATCCGACGAAGACAAACTTGATGAGAACGAAGTACAGAGCGGAGAGCGCCGCTCCGATCAGGGCGCGCGTGATCCACATCGCCGCGCCGCGCTGAGGGAGAAAGCGGCAAAGGAGCGGATACGCGCCCGCGACGGCAAAGTAGCCGAGCGCGAGGAGCTTGTCGGGCAGAAAGACGAGCGAGAGGACGGTGACGACCGCGACGGCCGCCCACGCGTACCGCTCTCCCGATTCGATCCTGACGACGACGGTGATCGCGCCGGCGATGAGGATCGCGGACAGATCGAAGAGACCCGTCACGGCGCCGAGCCAAAGGATCGCGACGGACGCCCCCGCCGCGATCGCGGCGAAAGCGAGGCGGAATACGGAGTCGGAACGGTTTTTCATCAGCAGCACCCGCGTCCCCCGCAGCAGTCGCAGCACGCGTCGGCGATCATGACCGACGCGCAGATCGAACAGCAGTCGAAGTCGCCGCCGGAGCCCGACGAACGCCTGAAATCCTGACCGTAAGACGAGGCGCGCGCGCGCAGATTGTCCCTCGCGTCGCTGTACTCTTTGTTGTCGGGATCGAGGTAGCACGCCTTCTCAATATACGCCTGCGCGTCGTAGAAGGCGCCGCGCTGGATCAGAAGACACCCTTTGAGATAGTTCCACTCCGCGCCGCGGTCGCCCATCGGCGTCGAGTCGATCTTGATCTCCGCTTCGGAATATCTTCCCTCGGAGATCATTCGTCTGACCTCCTCAAACGAAGTGATCCCGGAATAGGTGTACGACGAGAAGCGACTCCCGCCTCCGCCCGAAGCCCGCTCCTTGCCGATGGCATCGTACGCCTCGTTGATCTCCTTCATCTTTTCCTCCGCGAGATCGGAGAGGGGACTGTCGGTATAGTTGTCCGGGTGATATTTCCGCGCGAGCGCGCGGTACGCTTTTTTGATCTCTTCCTCCGACGCGCCTCTCGGGACGCCGAGAACGGTATAAGGATCTTTATTCAACAGGGTCCACCCCCTTGTGACGTCTTGATTTTGCGCCCGCGGCGACGGAAACGACTCTGTTCATCGTCCCGGGCATACCGGAATAGACAATATTTTCGACGATCGCCGCGACCGTGGGGTCGCCTCCGTCGCAGAGGAGCCCGACGGCGGGCGGAAGTCGCCCGAGATCGAGCATCGCGCCGCGGAGGATCGCCTCGCCGACCGATTTTTTGAGGCGGGGCTTTACGCCTTTTTTGTCCGGGGGGTCAAAAGCGGCGTCGCCGTACGTGAGTACGATCGGGTTATACGATCCGCTGACGAGGTCGTCCCGCGCGTCGTCCGCGGCGTCCGCGGCGTAGATGAACCGTCCCGTCGCTCTTCCCGCCTCGTCGAGGATCCTTTTGCGGTCCCCGTCGAACCCCGCCGAAAAGACGGCGGCGGTCAGCTCCCCGAAACGCTCCGCGGCGTCGTCGAGCGACGGCGAGCGCGCGGCTTCGAGCTCGGACAGACGGGAGAGGGCAGAGTCGATCGCTTCCCGGACCGCGGAGGCGTCGCCGCCTCCCTTTTTCAGAGCGCGCTTCGCGATCGAGGAGGAAAACGGGGAGAGCAGCCGCGCGCGGAGCCTCTTCAGCCCGCGTTCGTCCCTCATATCGTCGCGTATCTTCGCGTCGGTGAGGAGCGCCGTCACGACGGCGGCGTAGCGGAGCTCGCCGCAGTCGGCGCACACGGGACGCTTTTTCATCGGATGAAAAGCGCACCTTCCGTCGCGTATATCCGGAGCCGTACCCGACGCGAGCATCCTGACAAGCGCGAGGAAGACGGCGTCGTAGCTGAGCTCGAGGCGCGCAAGGCGCCCGAGAGCGCCGCCGGCGCTTTTGCATATGCCGCAGTAAACGGCGCGGTACGCGTCGTACTCTCTGACCTTCAGCTCCGGGATATCCGGTCTCACGTATCCGAACATTGAGGCGGGCGAACTCCTATTCCCAGATCGTTATTATTTAATTGTAGTATATAACGGTCGGGATAGCAAGATGCAATTTGTAAAAAATCCGTAATCGGACGGACCGTTTCGGTAAAATCGCACAAATCTTCAAAAATCGTCAAAAAGTCGCGCTCCGATTATTGACACGGAGTCTTCGATTTGATATACTTATAAAAACCGAGGGACGAAGGTGAAGAAGATGGCAAGAGCGGACTTGAAGCCGAAAAAAAGGGCGTCGATTTTACCCCGCTTGACGTGTCTTTATCTCTCTCTTTCTTCAACTTCATATTCTCCCACCGTTATCTGACGCCGGACTTTTCCCCGCCGTCAGTTTTTTTGTGCCGTGAGGCGCACGGAAATCGAAATTCATTTTTTCGGAGGTTTATATGAAACTCATTTACGACGTCAAAGACAAGCCGGCATTCGGCAAGACGGTGGTATTCGCCATCCAGCAGCTTCTTGCTATCATGGCGGCGACCCTTGTCGTTCCGGTGATCATCAACGGAAACGTCTCAAATCTGATCGGAAGCGGCGACATCACGTGGGAAATGACCGCTAAAATGAGCCCGGCGGCCGCTCTGTTCGGCGCGGGCGTCGGCACTATCGTGTATCTTCTGTTTACCAAATTCCGCAGCCCCGTCTTCCTCGGCTCGTCGTTCGCGTTCCTCGGCTCGATGACCGCCGCGTTCGCCGGCGCCGTCTCGATGGCGGTCGGTTATCTCGGCCTCATCATCGGCGCGGTCTTCGCCGGTCTCGTCTACGTCGTGCTTGCGCTGATCGTCAAGCTCGCGGGCGTCAGGTGGATAAATAAGATCATGCCCGCCGTCGTCATCGGCCCGACGGTCGCCATCATCGGACTCTCTCTCGCCGGCAACGCCGTCGGCGACCTCCAGACCGCTCCCGCGGGCGGCGACTACAGGATCGCGATCCTCGTCGGTATCGTCACCCTCGCGGTCACGATGATCTGCTCCGTTTACGCCAAGCGCAGAAGTATGTTCCGTCTCATCCCGTTCATCATCGGTATCGTCGCGGGCTATATCTTCGGCGTGATCCTCACCGTCATCGGCAACGCGACCGGGACCGAAGCCCTCAAGATAATCAACTTCGATCCTCTGAAGAACCTCGTCGCCGACGGCGTCGGCCTCAAGACGTTCCTCACCGTTCCCGAATTCACGTTCCTGAACGCGAAGGACGGCTTTGCCGCTCTTTCCGGCAACCTCGGTTACCTCGGCACCATCGCGATGGCGTACGTCCCCGTGGCGTTCGTCGTCTTCGCCGAGCATATCGCCGACCACAAGAATATCTCCTCCATCATCGAAAAGGATCTCCTTGAGGATCCCGGTCTTCACAGAACGCTTCTCGGAGACGGCGTCGGCTCTATGGCGGGCGCGTTCTTCGGCGGCTGTCCGAACACCACCTACGGCGAGTCGATCGCGTGCGTGGCGATCTCCGGCAACGCCTCCGTCGTGACGATCCTCGCCGCGGCTGTCGGCGCTATCCTGATCGCCTTCTTCGCTCCGTTCGTCGCTTTCGTCAACTCGATCCCCTCCTGCGTCATGGGCGGCGTCTGCATGGCTCTGTACGGCTTCATCGCGGTCTCCGGTCTCAAGATGATCCAGAAGGTGAACCTTGAGGACAACAGGAACCTGTTCGTCGTCTCCGTCATTCTCGTCGCCGGTATCGGCGGCCTCGCGATCTCGTTCGGACAGGTCACGATCACCTCGATCGCCTGCGCTCTGATCCTCGGCATCCTCACCAACGTGATGCTCTCCGGCAAGAGGAAAGAGGAGAAGGAAGCGGTCGAAGAGCCCGAAAAGACCGAAGAGATAAAAGAAGAAGAAAAATAATAAAGACCGAAAGGACGCCGAAATGAACAACGTAACGATATTCGATCATCCTCTTATCCAGCACAAGATCTCGATCCTGCGCGACGTGAACACGAGCAGCAATCAGTTCCGCGCTCTCGTCGAGGAGATCACGATGCTGATGTGCTTTGAGTCTATGCGCGACCTTCCGCTCGAGGAGATCGAGGTGACGACACCGATCGCAAAGACGAGGACGAAGGTCCTCGCCGGCGTCAAGCTCGCCGTCGTTCCGATCCTTCGCGCGGGCCTCGGAATGGTCAACGGGATCCTGAATCTCGTCCCCTCCGCCCGCGTCGGTCATATCGGTATGTACCGCGACGAGGAGACGCTCGAGCCGCACGAGTATTACTGCAAGCTCCCGAAGAACATCGAGAACAGGCTCATAATCGTCTGCGACCCGATGCTCGCGACCGGCGGCTCCGCAAAGGACGCGATCAATCTCATCAAGGAGCGCGGAGGGCGTCACATTAAATTCATGTGCCTCATCGCCGCTCCCGAAGGGATCAAGGCGCTGACCGAAGCGCACCCGGACGTCGAGGTCTACTGCGCTCACGTCGACGAGCGTCTCAACGAGATCGGCTACATAGTCCCCGGTCTCGGAGATGCGGGCGACAGGATATTCGGAACCAAGTAGTGGGTGCTGTCTCACTTAGCGCAGACCGAAAAAGCACGGGTTAAAAATCGAATATAGCAAACAAAAATCCGTAGTTTTCATCTTTTTGAGGTGAAAATCCTACGGATTTTTTCATTTTATGTGCCGGGTCACGGAAGTTACCCGATCTGTCGCCGTTTTTGCGGAGTACGCCAGTACGCCTCACGGGGCAAAGAACGACGATTCTGCATCTAATTGATGCAGCCCCCGGCCCATTTTTTCGGCGGATCATTTTTCGCCGTCGTCTTCTCTCGCTATGTTCATCATTATCGCGCATTCCATACGGTGGCGGAAGAGGCGGCAGCCGTATTCGTAGACGCCGTCGATGTCGCCCGTCGCGTGGTACGCGTTCGCGGCGCATCCGCCGGAGCACCAGAGCCGCGCCCAGCAGTCGGCGCACTCGGGGTGGGAATAGACGTTCGATCTGCGGAACCGCTCGGACAGCTCCGTGTTCGTCACGCCGTCCCAAACGCTGCCGAGCGAATAAGACGGGTCGTTTACGAACTGGTGGCACGGGAAGAGCTCGCCCCACGGCGTGACCGCCATGTACTCGAACCCGGACCCGCACCCCGTGATCCGCTTGTAGATGCACGGGCCCTCGGTCAGGTCGACCATGAAGTGATAGAACGTTATCGGATCGCCCTCGCGCTCTCTCCTCAGCATCTCGCGGGCGAGAAGGTCGTACTGCTCAAAGAGGACGGGAAGGTCCTCCTCCGTCAGGGCGTACGGATCGGACGGCGCGCAGACGACCGGCTCCATCGAGAGCTCGCGGAAGCCGAGAGCGGCCATGTGAAAGAGATCGTTCGTGAAGTCCGTGTTCATATGGGTGAACGTGCCGCGGACGTAATAGCTCTTGCCGCCGCGCCGCTCGACGAAACGGCGGAATTTCGGGACGATCTCGTCGTAGCTCCCGCGCCCGTCGCAGTGTTTCCTGAATCTGTCGTGGACCTCGCGCCTCCCGTCGAGGGAGAGGACGACGTTGTTCATCTCCCGGTTGCAGAAATCGGCGACCTCGTCGTCGAGAAGGACGCCGTTCGTCGTCAGGGTGAAGCGGAAATTCTTTCCCGCCCCGCTCTCGACCGACCGCGCGTAGGCGACCGTCCGTTTTACGACGTCCCAGTTGAGAAGCGGTTCGCCTCCGAAGAAGTCGACCTCGAGGTTCCGGCGCGAGCCAGAGTTTCGGATGAGAAAGTCGATCGACGCCTTCGCCGTGTCGAAGCTCATGAGCGCGGGCTTCCCCCGATCCGCGCCGCCCGAGTATTTTCCCTGCGCCGCGAAGCAGTATTCGCAGTTCAGGTTGCAGGTGTGGGCGACGTGAAGGCAGAGCGCCTTGACGGGGCTCTTTTCGTCCTTCGGCCTGAGGTCGCGGAACTCGTCCTCCGCGAAGAGGACGCCCCCGTTTTTGAGCTCGCGGACGTCCGCGGCGCATTCTCTCAGATCGTCCTCCGTCACGTCGGGGCGATCCTTATATTTCGCGAGCAGCTCTTTTACGATCTCATCCTCGCTTTTCGTCTCAAAGAGCGAGATCACGTCGTATGAGACGTCGTCGAGCGAGTGGACGGATCCCGAGCAGGAATCGACGGCGACGCGATATCCGTTGTTTGTGAAAAGATGTACCATGTTCATTTACCGAAAACCGCCGCCGGCGGGCGGTGACGCCTCCGGCGGCGGTTTTGCGATCTTTCTTTTTTATTTCTTGTCGTTCTCGCACTTCTGATTTGCGACGCCGCAGGAAGTCTTGCAGGCGGACTGGCAGGAGGTCTGGCACTCGCCGCACCCGCCGCACTTCACGCTCTTTTTGAGGTCTCTCGTCGCGACCGTTTTGATTCTTTTCATCTTTTTTTCTCCTCCCGAGTTTTGTTACCGAAATTATATCACACGCTCCGCGGTCTGTCAAGCGGGAGAAGAGATCGGGTCAGATCGGATTTTCGGCGTAGGACTTGAAGATCGGAGCCCGTTTTTCGTCCGCCGCCGAGATCAGCGCGGGCAGATCGGCGGGATCTAATATTCGATTATTTCCGTCGTTCCGTCGTCGACGCCCTTGAGGGCGATCCCGGCGGCGAGATAGCGTTTTATGATCCCGACGACGGCGTCCGTTACGGTTTCGCCCGGAACGACGGCGGGGACGCCGGGCGGATACGCCCATACGTACGTCGCCGAGACTTTTCCGACGGCGGAGCCGAGCGGGACGCGGCGTTTTTTCTTTTTCAGCGCCTCCCGCGACGAGAGGACGCGCGGCGGTACGGTCACGAGCGGCACGGGAGGGACGGGATCGGAGGGCAAAAGCGTCCGGTCTACGGCGAGCGCCGCCCGCGCGAACCGGAGGAGCGTCTTTTCCGTGTCGCCCTCGCCCGTCATTGCGAGAACGCCGTAGGGGAGCGCCGCTTCTACCTCGACGCCCTCTTTCCGGAGCGCCGCGGCGAGCGCGGGACCGGTCAGTCCCGCCCGCGAGCAGTCGAGCGTGATCTTCGACGGATCGGCGGCGAAAGCCGCCCCGTCGGACGCGCGGTCCGCGGCCGAAAGGACGCGGAGACCGGCGAGATCATCCCTCATTTTCTCAAGAGCCGCCGCCCAGCGGGCGAGCCTGCCGCCGCTCTTTGCGAGACGGCGGACCTCCCCGTCGATCGACGAGAGGAGGATATACGACGGACTGCTCGTCACGAAGGCCGCCATCATCCGTCCGATCGCGTCGGCGTCCTTGAGCTCGCCGCATACGTGAAGAGCGGCGGTCCCGGTGAGGGACGCGAGCGTTTTGTGAAGACTGTGGATCACGACGTCGGCGCCGCAGGCGACCGCTCCCTCCGGAAAAAACGGGTGAAGACCGAGGTGCGCTCCGTGCGCCTCGTCGACGACGACGGGGACGCCGCGGGCGCGGGCGGCGCGGACGATGCCGCGGATATCGGAGATTATCCCGCCGTAGGTCGGCGAGGTGACGATCACAACCGAGGCGTCGGGAGCCGACCGGAGCGCGTCGTCGACCGCCTCCGGCGTCACCGATCCGCCGTCTCCGTCCGCCGCCGTTTCGGGCAGGACGAAAACGGGCGTTATATCGAACAGCTCGAGAGCGGAATAGACCGATTTGTGACAGTTTCTCGCGACGACGGCGCGTCCGCCGGGCGGGCAGAGCGCACAGATCGCGGCGAGGACGCACGCCGTGCTTCCGTTGACGGAGTAAAACGTCCTCTTCGAGCCCCAGAGGCGGGAGGCGATCTCTTCCGACTCCTTTATTATCCCGCGTGGGTCGCCGAGGTCGTCGAAGCCGTCGATCTCGGTGATATCGACCGAACAGGCGTCGGACGGCAGGTGAGGGAAGTCGCCGACGCGCCTTTTGTGACCGGGCATGTGCATCGGGAGGACGCCTTTTTTCTCGTATTCCTTCAATTTTTCATAAATCGGATCGCTCATTTTTCCGTCCTCCTTTTCTCCGGAATAGCTTCTTGTACCCTAAATTTTACACTTGAACGCGGGGCGTGTCAATAGCCGCGATGTTGCAATCGCCGCCGCCTTATGATAGAATTATATCGCAATAAGGGTTTTGAAAATGAAAAAACTCAAATACCGGACCGGGAGGAACACGATATGCCGCCTCCGCCGCGCGGATTTATGGGGAGGGGTCCCCTCACCGAAGAAGAAAAAGCGAACAGACCGAAGATATCGGGAAAACTGCTGAAGAGGGTTTTCTCGTACCTGATGCCGTACAAGTGGCAGATGGCGGTCGTCCTTTTCTGTATCCTGATCTCGTCCGTCCTCGGCCTTCTTCCCTCCGTTCTGACGGGGAAGATCATCGACGACGGTCTCATCGGGAGAGATCTCAACGCTCTCATCATTCTTATTGCGGTCTCGCTCGGCGTGTCGCTCGGGTCGAACCTCATCAGAGTCGCGGAGAGCTATCTCAACCACTGGATCTCACAGCACATATCGTACGATATGCGGAACAAGATGTTCGCCCACCTCTCGAAGATGTCCCAGAGGTTCTTCACGTCGAGCAATCAAGGCGACATAATAACGAGGATGACGAGCGACATATCCGGCGTCGAGTTCGTTATATCGAACACGTTCACGTCGGTCCTGTCGAACACGGTGACGCTCGCCGCCGCCGTCGTCGTCATGTTCAGGCAGAACTGGATCCTCGCCCTCGTCGGTATCGTTATCGTCCCACTGTTCACGATCCCAACGCGCCTCGCGGGGAGAACGAGATGGAAGCTGACGCGCGAGGCGCAGGAGGCGAACGACGAGATCAACGGGATCCTGAACGAGACGATGTCCGTCAGCGGTCAGCTTCTCGTCAAGCTCTTCGGCCGCGAGAAATACGAAAACGAGAGGTATAAGGACGCCAACGGGAGGATGATAAAGCTCACCATAAAGGAGAGGATGGCGGGCCGCTGGTTCATGGTCGTCATCGAGACGATCTCCGCCGTCGGGCCGATGCTCCTCTACCTCGTCGGCGGGATCCTGATGATGAAATACGATCCCTCCCTGACGGTCGGCGACATCACGGTCCTCGTGACGCTTCTCGGGAGGATGTACGGTCCCGTCAACTCGCTTCTCAACATTCAGGTCGAGTGGATACGCTCGATGGCTCTGTTCACGAGGATCTTCGAGTATTTCGATATGCCCGTCGAGATAGAGAACGCCCCCGACGCGATCACGCCGCCCGGAACGGACGGCTCCGTGTCGTTCCGCGGCGTCCGCTTCTCGTACAACGAGGAGCGCGAGATCCTGAAGGGCGTTTCCTTCGAGCTTGAACACGGCCGGTGTATAGCCGTCGTCGGACCGTCGGGGTCCGGCAAAACGACGCTCGTGTCGCTGATACCGCGTCTTTACGACGTGACGGACGGCGAGGTGACCTTCGGAGGAACGGACGTGCGCCGCCTCGACCTCGGGTTCCTGCGCGCCAACGTCGGCATAGTGAGTCAGGACACGTACCTCTTCAACGGGACGATCCGCGACAATCTGCTCTACGCGAAGGCGGACGCCTCGGAGGAGGAGCTCGTCGAGGCGTGCCGCAAGGCGAACATCCTCGACTTCATCGAGAGCTGTCCCGACGGGTTCGACACCGTCGTCGGGAACAGGGGGCTGAAGCTCTCCGGAGGCGAAAAACAGCGCGTTTCGATCGCCCGCGTCCTCTTGAAGGACCCGGCTCTTCTGATCTTCGACGAGGCGACCTCGTCGCTTGACTCGATCTCCGAGGCGAAGATCCAGGACGCGATAGAGCCGATCATCGCCTCGCGGACGAGTATTCTGATCGCTCACCGTCTGTCGACCGTCCTCGCCGCGGACGAGATCCTCGTCCTGAAGGACGGCGTGATAGCGGAGCGCGGCCGCCACGAGGACCTCGTCGGGCGCGGCGGCGTTTACACGCAGCTTTACGAGACGCAGTTCAAAAAGGGAGAAAAAAAGCAGGGAGACTGAAACTCCCTGCTTTTTTTCGGATAGGGTAACTTCTGTTTCCCTAGGGTAACAGGAGCTATCCGAACCCGGTTTTGCGCGAACAGATCACATCAGTCGAATTCGTTCGACACCGCTGTTCGCACGAAGTTTGTGCGCGGCACAAACTTCTGAAGTTGAAAAGTTCCTGCTTCGTTATACCCCTCGCAGGTAGGAAGCGCTGCCTGCTTCGGGGTCTGCCTTGCCGGAACAAAAATCAG
>JAFSWB010000005.1 GCA_017444735.1 Clostridia bacterium
CGGATACTGCGCCGGATGGTCGCTGAAGCAGCTCATCGAGGAGGGCCTCGGCGGCGTTCCCGGCAAGATCACGTCGTCGCCCTCGTCCCACCTCTCGACGCTCTGCAACCAGATGGTCAACTTCCTCGGTATAATGCAGAACGAGTGGGCGGGCGCGCAGGCGTTCTCCTCCTTTGATACCTACCTTGCACCGTTCGTTAAGGTGGACAACCTGACTCAGAAAGAGGTCAAGCAGTGCATCCAGTCCTTTGTCTATGGCGTGAACACCCCGTCCCGCTGGGGTACGCAGGCGCCGTTCTCCAACATAACGCTCGACTGGACCGTCCCGAACGACCTTAAAAATCTTCCCGCCATCGTCGGCGGCCGCGAGATGGACTTCACCTACGGCGACTGCCAGCGCGAGATGGATATGGTCAACAAGGCGTTCATCGAGATCATGATCGAGGGCGACGCCAACGGGCGCGGCTTCCAGTACCCGATCCCGACTTATTCGATAACCCGCGACTTTGACTGGTCGGAGACGGAGAACAACAAGCTCCTCTTCGAGATGACGGCGAAGTACGGCACCCCCTATTTCTCGAACTACATCAACTCCGACATGGAGCCGTCCGACGTCCGCTCAATGTGCTGCCGTCTGCGCCTCGACCTGCGCGAGCTCCGCAAGAAATCGGGCGGATTCTTCGGCTCCGGCGAGTCGACCGGTTCTATCGGCGTCGTCACGATCAATATGCCGCGTATCGCGTACCTCGCGGCTGACGAGACCGATTTCTACCGCCGTCTCGACAATCTCATGGATATCGCGGCGCGCTCCCTCAAGACGAAGCGCACCGTCATCACGACGCTTCTCGATCAGGGACTTTACCCTTATACGAAACGGTATCTCGGAACGTTCAACAATCACTTCTCGACGATCGGCCTCATCGGTATGAACGAGGCGTGCCTCAACGCGAAGTGGATACGCGCCGACCTGACCGACGCGACCGCCCAGAGGTTCACCCGCGACGTCCTCAACCATATGAGAGAGCGTCTCTCCGACTATCAGGAGAAATA
This sequence comes from Clostridia bacterium, assembly GCA_017444735.1. Lineage (GTDB taxonomy): Bacteria > Bacillota > Clostridia > Oscillospirales > CAG-272 > RUG11130. The sequence continues at coordinate 1,051 of JAFSWB010000005.1, forward strand.
CGGCGATCTCTACAACCTCGAGGCGACGCCCGCGGAGTCGACGACGTACCGGTTCGCAAAGCACGATCGCGAGGACTTCCCGGATATCATAACCGCGAATATGAACGGTACTCCTTACTATACCAACTCCTCGCACCTGCCCGTCGGCTTCACCGAGGACGTTTTCTCGGCGCTCGACATTCAGGACGATCTGCAGACGCTCTACACGTCCGGAACGGTCTTCCACGCCTTCCTCGGCGAGAAGCTCCCCGACTGGCGCGCGGCGGCGAACCTCGTCCGCAAGATCGCGGAGAACTACAAGCTCCCGTATTACACGATGAGCCCGACGTATTCGGTCTGCGCCGATCACGGTTATCTCACCGGCGAGCAGACGACCTGCCCGATCTGCGGAAAGAAGACGGAGGTCTACTCCCGCATCACCGGTTACTACCGTCCCGTCCAGAACTGGAACGAGGGCAAGGCGCAGGAGTTCCGCGACAGAAAGGTCTACGACGTCGGCCACTCCGTTCTGACCCACAAGGGTCCGAACCCGGCGCCCGTCGACGACGCGCCCGCGGCTGACAAAGCGTGCGCTCCCGCGTGCGGCGCGGCTCCCGCCGCCGACGGCGGTATCATCCTCTTCAAGACGCCCACCTGCCCGAACTGCAAGGCGGCGGCGGCTCTCCTCGACCGCGCGGGGATCGTCTATGAGGCGAAGAACGCGAACGAGGAGCCCGAGCTCGTCGAAAAGTACGGAGTGAAGCAGGCGCCGACGCTCGTCGTCGTGAAGGACGGCGGCTTTGAAAAATACCGCGGCGTCTCCGATATCAAGGGCTGGATCACGTCGAAATAATTGACGGGTAAAAAAAGCGGGCAGAGACCGCATTGCGGTTTCTGCCCGTTCCTATAAGGAGATATTCAGTATGTACGACGTAATTGTGATCGGCGGCGGTCCCGCCGGAATGACTGCGGCGCTCTACGCCGTCCGAAACGGGAAAACGGCGCTCGTAATCGAAAAAGGAACGTTCGGCGGGCAGATAACGCACTCGCCGAAGGTCGAAAATTATCCCGGAACGCTCTCGATGAGCGGGAACGAGTTCGCGGACCGCACTCTCGAACAGATCCTCGCGCAGGGCGCGGAGATCGAGATCGACGAGGTAACGGGGATCCGCGACGAGGGAGAGCGGAAGATCGTTCTGACCGAAACGGGAGAATTCGAGGGAAAAACGGTCGTCATCGCGACCGGCGTCCGTCACAGGATGCTGGGGCTTGAGGGCGAGGACGAGCTCGTCGGAGAGGGAATATCCTTCTGCGCCGTCTGCGACGGCGATTTCTACGCCGGCCGCACCGTCTGCGTCGCCGGAGGCGGCAACTCCGCGCTTCAGGAGGCGATCCTCCTTTCCGAGAAGTGCCGCGAGGTTATCATGCTTCAGGACCTTCCCGAGTTCACCGGGGAGCCGAAGCTGCGCGAGGTCCTCTTCTCCCGCCCGAACGTCAGGGCGCACACGAGCGTGAAGATCGACTCGCTCGTCACCGACGGGGGAGAGCTCCGCGGCGTCGCGATCACGCACAAGGATACGAACTCCTCCGAGACCGTCCCGTGCGACGGGCTTTTCGTCGCGATCGGTCTGATCCCGGAGAACGAGCCGTACCGCGATCTCTGCGATCTCGACCGGCACGGATATTTCGACTCCGACGAGCGGTGCGTCACGAAGACACCAGGCGTCTTCGTCGCCGGCGACTGCCGGAGCAAGGCGATCCGTCAGGTCGCCACGGCGATCTCCGACGGCGCCGTCGCCGCCCTCGCCGCGTGCAGATATATCGATATGCTCTGACTTTGATATCAAAGCCGAAGCGTGACAAGAAAAATCCCGCCCAAGGGCGGGATTTTTCAGTTAAAAGAAACGACCGGGACCGATCCGCTTTATCCGATTCCTTTTTCCAAATACTCCTTAATAAGCAGCAGCGTCCTGTACACTCTCTGATTCCATGCGAGCGCGCCGATACGGTCAAGCATCGCGCGATTCTTGGCGATCGCCTCGTCGATCGTGTACGCCGCGGTCCGCATACCGCGCCGTTTTTCGTTTTCGGAGTATTCCGTGTCGGTGCGTTCGCCGGTGACGCCGCAGAAATACAATCGGCTGAATTGATGCCATATCATATCCTCGTTGAGGCTCTTCCGCTTTTCTTCGATATAACCGAACGGGCGCACCGTTTCGGCGGCGACCGCGCGGCCCGTTTCCTCACGCACTTCGCGGACAAGAGTATCGATGTCGGTTTCTCCTTCTTCACGACCGCCGCCGGGCAGCTTGACTTCATTCTTGCCGTCTTCAACGAGAAGCAGTTTCCCATCCGTAAAAATGATGCCTCGAACGGCTATTCTCACAATCTCCGGCATATCGTCGGCGTAATCTCCGCCGTCCGGCAAAAGCAATCGTTCCACTCTGTACTCCTTTTTCGGGATATCGGATGACCGGTATGATCTTATTTTGTCGAATTCCTGTGTAGGAACGTGACCACCTGACCGCGCGTGCACGTTTCGGACGGCGAAAACGTCGTCTTGCTCGTTCCGGAAGTGACTCCTTTCCCGACCGCCCAAAGCACGGCGTCGTAGAAATAGTCGGCGGGTTTTACGTCTTTGAAGGGATTCGACGTTCCGGATGAAGTCGGCTTTCCGCTTGCTCTCCAAAGAAACGTCACGATTTGTCCTCTCGTACAGAGGCCGTTCGGTGAGAAGGTGTTTTTACCCGTTCCCGAGGTGATCCCTTTCTCAACCGCCCAAAGGACCGCTTTATAGTAATACTCGTCGGATTTTACATCCTTGAACGGATTTTTCGTTCCCGCGGGTTCGGGCGATCCCGCCGCTCTCCAGAGGAAGGTCGCGACCTGACCCCGCGTGCATCCGTCGTAGGGAGAGAAGGTCGTGTCCGACGTCCCGCGGGTGATATTCCGCTCAACCGCCCAGACCACGGCGTCGCAGAACCAGTCCTCCGGGCTCACGTCCTCAAAAAGACTTCTCACCGCGTCGGGAAGGAGAAGCGCGGCGTCCGCGTCCGGGGAGCCGAATACAACGATCTTCGTGTCGCTCTCCCGCCGGATCTGAATCCCGTTTGAGGGGACGGCCGCGTAGTCCTCGGGGAAACAGAAGCCCGGATCGGCTTCATAGATCACGGGGACGATATCTCCGTACCAGGGGAGCTTCTGTTCCTCGTCGCCGGAATCGTCGGCTTTCGTCATGTTTTTGCCCGGCTCGACCTCGACCCGGTACTCGGGGGCGGGTTTGGGCGCGACGAACCATTTGTATTCGTCGTTGCGCCCCGCGTCGTAGACGAAGAGCGAGCTCCCGTCGGAATTGAAGCTCCCTCCGGCGAAGAAAACGCCCGTGCCGAGAACGGCGGGGTCGCTCAGCGCCTGCGCCGGTCCGGATTCCGCAAAGGTATAAGCGAGCACTTTGCCGCCGTTGATCTGCAGACCGCCATAGGAGTAGATCCCGTTGCTGTACATGGTCGCGTGACCGGCGGAGGCGATCACACTGCCGCCGTTTATCACAAATCCGTTGCTCGAATTGGCGTTGATCCCGCAGGTGCGGAGGCAGTATTCGCCGCCCTCCGCCGATGCCCGAAGCGAGCCGCCGTTTACATCAAGCTGATTGCAGTTGACGCCCATACTGGCGCCGCTGTTCGGGACCGCGCCGCCCGAGGCGGTGAGGGAAACGCCGTCGTTCAGGACGACCTTCCCGCTTCCTACGATCCCGAAGCTGGATGATTTCGTATTGCCGCCGACGGCGCGGACGCTCCCGTCGCCTTCAAACACGACGGGCCGGTAGTGGAAGGTGATGCCGTAGCTCTCGCCGTACACGTCGGGCAGTTCGCCGCCCTTTACGGTCAGGGAGGCGCCGTCGTGCAGACGGAAGTTGAAGCCCTCGGCGAACATACCGATGCCGGACGTTCCGACGGACGCGGCGCTCACCGTGTTGGTCCCGTACACCTCCACGGTCAGCGCATCCCAGTTGATTTTTCCGTAAACTCCCGCGCTCTGCTCCGGGGCGTCGCCGCCGGGAGCGAGGATATCCGCGTTTTTCAGAGTCAGGGTATAGCTTCCGGGGTCGAAGAAGGCGACGCCGCTTACCCCGTCGATGACGGAGAGGTCGTCCTTGTTCTCGCTTGTCACCTGCACCCCCGCGACGAAAAGATCGTAGGTCTCGATCTCCGCCGCGGATACGGCGGGCAGCGGCGCGAGCAAAAAGCACAACGCGAGCGCCGCGCAAAGGATCCGTTTACCGTTCATTTCAGTATCCCCCTTCCGGGTTTGTTTTCTTTTGCAAGGCGCGGTTTCGCGCCTTTTTTCGATCTCTTCTTTCAGATTCAGTATAGCGGGAAAATATGAATTTTTTTATTCTTCGGCGCGGGGAAAGCGGACGGGTTTTATCCCGCCAAACCGGGATTCGTCACTCCGGTTTTGCAATCACGACTTTACCGTCGGCGTCAAGAAGGGGCGTGATCCCCGCGCCGAAACCGGTTTGCCATGAAAGGTAGTGGACGCCGGTCTCTTTATCCACCATGATTTGGCGCACGCCTTCTTCCAACATAGCGCTGCCGTCCTTGAAAATCACCGTGAACCTGTTATCTTTTTTTGACATAATGCTTATTCTCCTTTTTAATCCCGATTTGTCGGGATCGTTGTTGTTCCGTAAGTTTTTCAAGATAAGAGTTATGAGTCAGACCGCGTCTGACGTTATGATTTTTGCTTTCGCAAAAAGTTATGGTATGATCGCCCTGCGAAGCGAACGTCGCGTCAGCGACTCATAACCGCGCGAAGCGCATCATAACTCATAACTCGCCGCAGGCGATCATAACTGTGCGGCGTCAGCCGCACAAGTCCCTGTTTGTCAATCCGTCGCCGACGCCATGATAACGGCAAAGCGGTCGAGCGTTTTGTCGTACACGGTAAAGCACAGCGCGCCCCACCACTCGTGACCGTCGTCGAAGAACTCCGACCAGTCGGTCGTCCATTCATAGATTTCAAGCCCGTCCGTCCCGTTCGGAAACAGGGCGGCGTTCACACGGTCGAAATCGCTGTTTTTAAACCAACCGCCGTGCGGCGGATATAAGAACGCTCCGCGGTAATTCGTTCCGCGTTTTTCGTTTGCGGCGGCAAAGAACGCGTCGGCGGTGATCGGCTTTCCCTCCGCGCCGCCGCAGTCGTAGCTCCATATCTGTTCATCGCCGTCGAAGAACAGCGCCCGGCTCGCCCACACAAGCGCGTACCAATGCGCGTTTCGTCCGCTTGCGAAAGGCTCGTTTCTGACAAGGCAGTACTCGACCGCTGCGTCCGGGTATTCGCCGATGACGGCGTACGCCGGATCGTCGTATATGACGCGCTCCGCTTCGGGGTGAAACGGCTCATCGTCGGATTTTCCTTTTTCTTCGTTCTTTTTCGGAGTCACTTTCCGCTTTTTGTCAGGGCAGAGCACGACTTCCGCGTCGTTTATGCCGATATCCGCCATACCGGCGGCGTATTCGACCATTCTGCAGAAATCAAGCGCGCCGTATTCTCTTCCCGTGATCGACGTGATCGTTTCGTCTCTGCTGAAAGCGTCCAGAACGTCGAACGGATCGAAGGCGTTGTGCACCGCCGTTTTGGAGCCGTTCTCCTCGGTGATATACAGGCACGGCTCGTACGGGTGGCACGTCAGAGTCAATCTCTCTCCGTTTGCGATCAGATACGGAAGATCGTTCTGCTGACCGAGCGTATAACGCCCGTCCCGGTAAACGACGACGGCTTTATGGGCGTCCCACGGCGGGTTAAAGGGCGCTTTCATCCTTTCGATCAGATGTTCCCGATCGTTCGGCTTCAGCTCGCCCTGTTTTATCGCGCGGTCGAGAAGCTCGGCGTATTCGCTCCCGTCGATCTCATAAAAGACCTGTGAAAATTTGTCCCAGTCGTGTTGGTCGAGATTCGTCCAGACCATCAGAAACAGCTTGCCGTCGTCGGCTCTGCCGACTGCCTTTTCGACGCGGTATCGGATACTTCCGGGCTCCCATCCGCCCGCGAATTCTTCCTTGTCGACCCAGAACCACGCGTGCCAGCCGTAACCGGAGCTTACTTTATACTCTTTCATTTTCTCCCTCTCGCAGTATCTCATTAAGTCCGTCCGTAAATTTTCGGTAATACGGAGGGAACCTCTGCGATCCGGTCGCGTATATCTTTTTTCCTTCGTTTAACGTCGCTTTGAAGATAAAATCCGTGCCGTCCTTGATACCCTTCGGACGCTTTCCGTGATATCCGTCCCACGACAGAAGACGGCATGCGTTCATCAGCCGCAGCGCGCGTTTTGCGGAGCATACGGCGCGCTTCTGAAGCTGACGCGTCTGTTCGCCGTTACGGTATCCGACGGCATATTGAGAGATCTCCGCCTCGCCGCCTTTCATCACGATCTCATGATCCGTCACGCGGCGCATCCCGCTCGTATGGAGCGTGACCGTTTCAAAGGATCTGATCCTTCCGAATAACCCGAAAATGCTTCTCACTCTTCCTCACGCCTTTCACGCCGGACCGGGATCTGTTTTACAGTTTTATTACGGCGACGATCTCGTCGCCGTCCTTCTCCCCGTTTTCCGCAAATCCCATGGAATGGTACAGATTGGCGGCCGCTTCGTTCTCCGGCTCGTAGGAAAGCGAGCAGTATTCCGCTTTTCCGCACGGCCACGTCCTGATAAAATCAAGCGCGAGCTTGACCGCCTCTCTTCCATAGCCTCTCCCCTGATATTTTTTATCGATCATCAAACGCCAGATGCTGTAATTGTTTTCGAGGATTTTCGGCGGTTCAACGTTTTCGAACGGTTCATACATGGCGGCTTCGTTGAAACCGACCATCAGAAAGCCAACGGGCTTTTTGCCGTCATATATGCCGAAGGGAAACGCCGAACACTCCGATCCTTGCGCCGCGTAGGCGGTAACGATGCTGATGTCGTTTCCGGCGACAAAATTCTTTTGTGAACGGAACACCTTCAAATCAATGATGTCCCAGACGTTTTTATGGTCTATTTTTTCCAAGCGCAGCATTTTTTCACCTCTCGAAACCGTAATTCATCGGTATCTTTCTTATGATCCTCCGGCTGTTCGCCGCGTCGGGAGGGCGGCGGAGCTCCCCGGCGCGGATATCCTACCTGTTTTTCTTCTTCCGTTCGACCTTTCTCATCGCTTCGTTCGCTTCTTCATCCCAGACGGTCCTCTCCGGTCCGAGAGTGCCGTACATCGTGTTTTCAAACGAATACGTTATCTTCGCGGTCTTTATAAGTCTTTCGTTTTCCGCGTCGTCCTTGAACGTGCCGAGTCTCGCGTATATATCCGCCGTGATCTCGTAGTCGTACTGTTCGCGCCCTTCGCGGCTCGTGTACATGATCTCCGCAAAGTACCTCCCCGTATCGGGGTCGTAATACGCCGTCCAGTTGCAGCCTTTCTTTTCCGTTACTGTTTTTTTCATCGGTTCGATCCTTTCATTACAGTTCAAGCCTCATATAAACGACTTCCTGATATTTGCCCGTCCGGGATTTGAACCCCCTCGGATTCCTGCCGAATTCGACGAACCCGCAGTCACGGTAAAGCGACGTCGCGCGCTCGTTCTCAAGGACGGCGTTCAGCTCGAGCTGTTCGTATCCCGCCTCCCTCGCGCAGCCGATACACGCCTCGGTGAGCGCGCGGCCGAGGCCGAGTCCCCAGTATTCCCTCAGCACGCTGACGCCGAACTCCGCGCGGTGGCGGACCTTGAATTTCGATCCGACGGCAGAGATCCCCGCCGTCCCGACGATCTTCCCGTCGATCTCGGCGACGATCTCGATCCCGTTTTCGCTCTTCGTTTTTTCAGCGAGATATTCCGCTTCGGCGTCCGGGTCGAAGCTGTTTTCGTCGGGATAAGTCAGAAGATAGTCGGTCTCTCCGTGGCACCGGTTGAAGACCTCGAAAACCTCTTGCCCGTCCGGCGCGTCCCCGTTCCGGAGAATCGCTTTCTTCCCGTTTTTCAGGGTGAGTACTCTGTTATATTTCATTCGTCAGTCCTCGCATCAACGCCCTACGTGTTCCCGCCCCGATCCGTTCGGGGAGGATCGCCGCGGGCGCGGCTGCCCGTTTTTCCCGTTTTCGGGCTTGAAAGAGACGCTTGTATACTTTACGGTAGGGTAACAGAAGTTACCCGAACCCGCCCGAAGCGGCGCCTTTACGGCATCTTTTCGTTTCTCGTCCTTGCCTTGCGATAGCAAGGCGGCGTCCTCGGCGCGAAAATCTGCTCGTAAAATCATCCGTTTCGGGTCGAAGA
>JAFSWB010000053.1 GCA_017444735.1 Clostridia bacterium
CTGATCCAGAAGGTGTAATATCCGCTGTAACGTAAATCTACGCTAAAGGTCCCGTTCTCATCGGTATACTGCGCGATAAGCCGCTCGTTGTAGGTTACAAGATCAGAAGCCGCGCGGATCGACGAAGCGGTCGTATGTACGCCCGACGCATATCTGACGCAGTTTGCGCCGGATGCGTTTGTAATGCTGACCGTGAAATTTTCTACGTTCAGAATGGGGTCTGTGTTCTCTTCTTCCGTTTTAGTACAGGTAATTGTAATTATCAGTTCACTTGTGATTTTTGTGACGCGGTAAGTATTTTCTGTTCCGGTGTCGTCCGGTCCCTTCAGGTTTTTATATCCTCCGGAAACGCTCACGCTTTCGATCTCATATCCGTCTTCAAGTACGACGGTAAAGTTGACCTGGCCGCTGCCGGAGCTGTCGGGTTCGCCGGTGCTGCTGTCGCGTGAAACGGTCGCGCCGTTAGCCGCTACGGATTCGTTGGCGCCTGCATAATCCTGAGTCTCATATACTGTGACGGACGCCACTCCTTCGTCGCCGGCGAACGTGACCGTATATCCCTCATCGGCTTCGGTTTCGACCTCAACCGAATGATCACATTCTGCGATCTCAACGGTCATGGGGATCGTTTGGATCTCGGTCGCTCCGCACTTTTCACAGGTATAAGTGACAGTCCCTGCGCTTGCGGAGGCAGCGGCGGTCGTGACTGCGCCCGAATCCCACGTATGGCTCCAGGATCCGCCCTTGCAATTGGTAACGCTCGTCGCGGTCGTGAAGGAAGGGGTACTGCTCGATAGGCTTGTAGGCCAGGAGGCCATAATGTAATTGACGGCTTTGGGGAGCTTGTAGCTGAATATCACGCTTCCGCTGCTTCCGGCTTTAGTGTTGATTATCCTTCCTGAACTGTAGCTCGTCTTGGAGGCGTAATATTTCTGATTGCTTCCAAACCAGCTGCTTGAAGCCGTTCCGTCCATGCCGGCAGTACCCGCCGTGAATATCTCCGCGCCTTGTATAAGGATCGTGCCGTCTGCGTCGATCGCGGAGTTGTCGCCGCCTGACGCCATGCTGAATACGGCCTGAGTACCTCCGTAGAGATAAAGTCCCCCGTTTGAATCAAGCCCGTCGCCTGAACAGTTAACATATAGATCTCCGCCGTAGATATAGATATTGTAGTCTCCGGAGGAAGAGCTGCCTCCGCCGGTTCCTCCGCTTCCGGGACCGCCGGGTCTTCCGCCTCCGGGGCCGCCTCCGCCGGGATTGAAAGTGTTTCCGCCTCCTCCGCCCTGATCGGAGCCGTTAGAGCTGCCGCCCGCGGCGTTTACGCCGTCGTCCGACGCGACAACGTAGTATCTACCCGAGAACATATATACCGTGCCGCCCTCAAGCCCTTCGTAAGAAGCGTTGATCGTAACGTCCGGGTCTCGTCCGTTCCCGTTTTCCATTCCGAGTATCAGTGACGTGTCGGCGTGCATCCCGTCGTCGCCTGTCGAGATGTTGAATACGCCTCCGGCTATTGTAGCGTAAGCGTCTGAATGAACGGCGTCGTCTCCTGCGTTGATGGTAAACGTCCCGCCGGTGATGGTGATAGTCGGGTCTATCCCCGCTTCTTCGGCGCGGTCGCCCGACGCTTTCAGTCCCTTGCAGCTGTATGCGTCTGCAAGCGTGTCGTTCCAGACTCCGTAACCCTTCCAGGTCTGAATATCAAAGGTACCGCCGTTTATTATAAGCGCGGTATCGGCTTGAATGCCGTCGCCGTCCGCGTCAATGTCAAACGTCCCGCCGTTGATAGTAACAGTTCCCGCTGAGTCGGTATCTATAGTCGTTCCCTCGGTCTCGTCGGTTGCGTCAGGCGCGCTCTTGATACCGTCGCCCGCCGCCTTTATTACAAATGATCCTTGATTAAACACAAGGCTTCCGTCGCAGGCGATGCCGTTGTTTACCGCCGCACCGCTCTTTGTGCCGCCGTAGTAACTTCCTCCGCCGGATACGGTGATAGTACCGGACTGGTTGAAGATGAGTGCAGCGGTCGATCCACCCTTGATACCGTTCTTGGCGTTTGCAACTATGCTGAGATCGCCGTCGCCGCAGAACGTAAGGGTGGATCCGCTTTTAACTTTTATCGCTGCGCCCTCAAATGCGTCGGCGACAGTCGCGTCGGATGAATCCTCATCGTCGGGATCCTCGTTGTCTGTAATAGTCGAAGATCCTTCCAGATGTATATTAACGGTTGAGGATTTTTTAACGACAATCGGCGCTGTTGAA
>JAFSWB010000054.1 GCA_017444735.1 Clostridia bacterium
ATGTTGTATTCATTGTTTTGAATTCTTTATTTCGTTTGCATTAGTTTTAGTTGTGTTTATAGACGAGATCAGCATACGACGTATTGTCCCGCATAAATTTTTCAGTGAGTTATACCGTTCGTCAGACAAGTAACCCGTTCTGTTCAATAATTCCAGCCAGTATTCAGATTCATAGCATTCTTTTAATGCAATCTGCATTTTTGCTATAAAATCAGCGGTCCCGTGACCGTATTTTGACTCGTGAATATTAGCTCCGACAGACGTACCCGACCGAATAAGCTGATTGGTTAAAACAGATTCTCGCTTTGTTTCTTTAATATTGTTACAAATGTTTATTATTTCGACAGCAAAATCTTTTGCTTTCTCAAGCATAATACTATCCGGCATTTATTTTCACCATTCCTTTTTTGAATTTCAAATGTTTGAAAATAATCTGCTAAATTGCCGCTTTGCGGCAGCTAAATTATACGCCTGTCGGCGTATAGCTAAATTGAAGCCCACGGCTTCAGCTAAATTAAATTCGCCTGTAAGCTCGGCGAAGCCGAATTTAGCTTGCGAAGCAAATTTAGCCGGGCAGCGCCCGATTTAGCTCGCCGAATACGGCGAATTTAGCTGCGGTGTACTTCTTTACGAAGTACACCGCGAAGCCGAATCTCTTCCGTGCGGAGCGATTTTTCGGTTTTCAGATACGGCCGACCGTCAGCGAGCATCCGCCCGCGTCGACCGTGTTGCGCGCGATCCGCGTTTCGGTCTGCTCCGAGAAAAGTCCCCTCGTGTTCGTGTGCGGGACGAAGATCGGGTACGCGGACGAGGCGACGTCGACCCTCAGCCTCTCGCCCTTCTTCACGACTCCGGCGTACGGGTCGAGCTCAAATTCGATCTTCACCGGATCGCCGGGTCTGTAATCGGGAACGTGATTCGATATCAGGTCGATATCGTCCCTGATCGAGAAGTCGCCCTCCTTTTTCGCGATCCCGACCCTGACGTAGAAGGCGGTGTCGGGACAGTCGGACGAGACGGCGAGCTTCAGGCGCATCTTTCCGCGGATCCTGACGTCTTCGTCAAACGGCTCCGTGAAAAACGTGACGGTCCCCTCCCTCCCCGGCGGGTCCATATACGACGTTCCGCGGAAGGCGTGAGTCAGCCCGCCGACGTATTCGGTCGGGCGTTCGGGATCGTAGACGAATTCCCTCTTTCCCCCGCCGAACGTAAAGACGAGGCTGTCGCTCGGGCTGTCAAATCCGCCGTCGGTCAGCCAGCCCGCGCCGAACTGCTCGTAATAGGTGATCCTTCCGAGCGGCACCGGGGGCGGCGTCCCCCGCCTCGCGTGCTCGATCCACGAAAGATCGAATCCGTCGATAAACTCGGAGAGCTCTCCCCCCTCGAAACGGACGGGCTGATCCTCGGACGTGCCGCCGTGGTGGTACGGATGGACGACGAGCGCGGACATCGCCCGCGTCTCCTCGTCGAGCTCCTCCCACATTTTCAGCACTCCGTGCGCGAACGTGTCGACCGTCCCGACGGAAAGAAAAATCGGTATCCTCGCGCCCCGCAGCGCGCCGCGGCAGTCGGAGCCGCCCTCGCGCGTGTTCCAAAACGGGTCTCTTCTGTCGGGGTGGCGGAGCGCGCCGTCGTAATCGGCGACCGTTTCGCCGAAGACGCGCCGGGTGAACTCCGTCAGCGGCCTTTTCAGATATTCCCCGTTTGAATAATTGTTTTTCACGCCCGATTTGCACTTGTAAAGCGACGCGTGCCACGCGCCGATGAGCCCCATGTTGAACGAGCCGCTGCGGTAGAAAAAGTCGTATCTCTCGTCCGTCATCGACTCGAACGACGCGCCCTTTATATCGGGGGCGAACGGCGCCGTCGCGTAGTGGACGGACGCGGTGTAGCTGCCGCCGAGAAGGTATATCTCGCCGTTATAGAAGTCCTGTTCCCTCGCGAAACGCTGAAGAGCGAGTCCCTCCTCCCTCTCGTGAACGAACGGGACGCAGTCGCCGCCGCTCTTTCCCGTCCCGCGGCAATGCTGAAAGAAGACGGCGTATCCGGCGTCAAGCCAGTTTTTGTAATTCTCCGCGACGCGGTCCGCGAGCTCGCCGTCCGCGAGACTCTCGTGTTCCCTTTCATACGGGGACCGGACGAGGACGGACGGATATTTCCCGCCGCTCCCGGGAGTCAGGACGACGGTGCAGAGCGGGTCGCCGTCCACCGGCAGATAAACGACCTTTTTATGCGCTTCCATTGTTCTCTCCGTTTTATGCATATGTCTTTTATTTCCCCGCGACGATATCGAACACCTCGTCCGGGCTCGACGCGAACCGATCGCGCTCCGGGTCGGGAGATATCTCCGTGTTCAGATACCCCCAGTCGACGAGGACGCAGTCGATCCCCGCCCGGTGAGCGGTCTCGAGATCGACGCCGGAGTCGCCGACGTAAAGCGTCCTTTCCTTATCGGCTCCGAGCTCCCGTATCACGTCGAGAACGCCCGCGGGGTCGGGCTTTCGCGGTATTCCCTCCCGCTCGCCGTGAAAGCGGTCGAAGAGCCCCGGATAAAATCTGTCGCAGAGAAGGCCGACGGCGAAATCCGCCTTGTTCGAAATGAGCGCGGTCGCGACGCCCCCGTCCCTCAACCGCGAGAGCAGACGGTCGATCCCCTCGTACGGGACCGTTTTGTCCGCCCAGTGATCGCGATAATATTCGACAAACGTCTTATACATCGAGTTGAGCGTCACGGCGTCGACCTCACGCGGAGCGGAGCGGGTCAGAAGGACCCGGACGCCGTTCCCGATGAAGCTCTTCACCTCGGCGCGCGACCTGTTCGGGAATCCCCGCGAGTCCATCACGTGATTCACCGTCGCCGTGAGATCGTCGAGCGTGTCGAGGACCGTTCCGTCCATATCGAAGACAACAAGATCGTATTTCATATTCAGCTCCGTTCCGTCCCTTCGTCCGCGAGCGGAAGCTCGAACCAGAACGCGCTTCCCATACCGGGAGCGCTCTTCACTCCGAATCCCGCTCCGTGAAGCATCAGGATGTTCTTGACGATGGAGAGACCGAGTCCCGTCCCGAGCGACGCGCGCCGGTGGAACTCCTTCGATTTATAGTATCTGTCCCAGATAAGAGGAAGCTCGTCCTCCGGTATCCCGTCGCCGGTATCGACGACCTCGACCCGGCAGACGCCGTCCCCCGTCCGCTGACGGATCGTGACGGTCTTGTCCTCCCCGGTATAATTGATCGCGTTGTTGAGAAGATTGTAAACGACCTCGCGTATCCTCGTCCTGTCCGCCGTGACCGTCGCGTCGCCGTCCGCGTCGAGGATTATCCGGTATCCCTCCGCTTCCTTCAGCTTCGAGTAGATCTCAACCGTTCTTCCGAGCTCTTCGGTGATCGAAAACGGCTCCTTTGAGATCGTTACGGCTCCGTCCGTGAGCTTCGACGCCTCGAGCATATCGGATACGAGCGTCGACAGCGTTTTCGTCTCCTCGACGATGATCGAGACGTTCTCCTCGTTCATCTCCCCCGGTATATCCCTCATTATCTCGGCGTACCCGGAGATGAGCGTGAGCGGGGTGCGGAGATCGTGCGATACGTTGGCGATGAGATCGCGCCTTATGCGGTCGGTCTCGGAGAGCTCGTGCGCCGCCATATTGAGCGTTTCGGCGAGCTCCTCCGTCTCGCGCGAGCCGCCGCCCTCAAACCGGACGCCGTAGTCGCCGGAGGCGAGCCGCCGCGCCTCCTTCCGCATCCTGACGAGCGGATCGGACAGCCGCTTCGCGAGGAAATACGACAGGATGAACGACGCCGCGAGCATCGCGGCGCTGATCGCCGCGGACATGATGCGGAGCGTCGTCACCGTCGTCGAAAGAGGACTGATATGAGCGTTAAGAACGATGAGTCTTTCGCGCGACGCGCGGGAAAAGAGGACGCTTTCGCCCTCGTCCGCGCCGCTTTTATCTCTGTCTCCGATCTTTACGGTCCTGATAAAGTCTCTCCCGTCCACGGTGTTCGCGGCGAGGTCGTAGATCATCGAATCGGACAGGAACCCGTGGATAAAGCAGAACGGATTGATGTTCGAGTGCCACGAGGCGAGCTCCCCGTAGCCGTTCCCGGCGTCGAAAACGGAAACGCAGACGTCGTACTTCGTTCCGAGCTCCTCGCAAACGCGGGCGAGCTCTCCGTCGTCAGCGGCGCAGATCGCGTCGGCGCACCGCGCCATCTCGTTTTTCTTGACCGCGCGGTGAAGAAAACCGAGGAAAAACGTCTGACAGATCCACAAAACGGCGAGAACGGCAAGAGTCAGCACCGCGAGCGCGATGAAGATCTTGCTTCTCACCGGCATTCCTTTTTTCTTATTCGTTTTCATCGAACCGATACCCGACTCCGCGGAGAGTCACGATATATTTCGAATACTCCCCGAGGCTCTTTCTCAGCAGCTTTATATGGGTGTCGAGCGTCCTGTAATCGCCGTAATAGTCCCACCCCCAGACTCCGGTGACGATCTTTTCGCGCGACAGGGCGATGTTTTTGTTTCTCATCAGGTAAAAGAGAAGATCGTATTCCTTCGGGGTCATGTTCACCGCTTCCCCGTCGATGAACACCTTGCGCGCCGAGACGTCCGCGGTGACGCCGCGCGCGCGGAGCACCTCTTTTTCCGCGTCCTCCGACGGCGACACTCTCTTCATTATCGCGTCGATGCGGAGCATGAGCTCCTTCGGGGAAAACGGCTTGACGACGTAATCGTCCACGCCGATCTCGAAGCCGTTTATCCGGTCGTATTCCTCTCCTCTCGCGCTGAGGAGGATGATCGGAACGTCGGACGTCTTTCTTATCTCCCGGCACGCGGAAAAGCCGTCGAGCTCCGGCATCATGATATCGACGACGAGAAGGTCGTAACGGTTGTCGCGGCACATCGCGATCGCTTCCATTCCGTCCTTCGCCTCGTCGACGGCGTGGCCTTCGAACTCGGCGTATTTTCTGACGAGCCGGCGGATATTCTCCTCGTCGTCGACAACGAGCAGTTTATACATCGGGATCTCTCCTTCCGAAAAAACGGACGTCTGTCCGGGGCGCGCGGGGCGCCCCGGACAGACAAATATCATTCAGATTTTGCCTCAAAGCAGGTGACTTCGGCGTCGGTGATCTTGCCGTCGCGGTAAAGCGTGAAGGTCAGCTTGTCGCCCGGCTTCGACGCCTTGATGACGTTGATGACGTCGTCGCCGCACGTCACTTCATCGCCGTTGATCGACAGGATCCTGTCGTTTGCCTTGAGCACCTTGTCGTTATATCCCTCTTTGACTTCGACGATATAAACGCCGAGGGATCTCACGCCGAGCTCCTGCGCCTTGTACGCGCTGTCCACGTCGCAGAGCGTGATGCCGACGATGGTATTGCCCGTTTCGGCTCCTCCGCGGCCGCTCTCGATCAGCTCGGTCGTCATCTCGTAAACGTCGTTCGACGGGATCGCGAAAGCGAGTCCCTCGATGCCGGTCCCCGCCGATTTGCCGTTGACGATGCCGACGATCTCGCCCTTCATATTGAACAGACCGCCTCCGGAGTTGCCGAAGTTGATCGCCGCGTTCGTCTGGAGAAGGGTCATTTTTTTGCCCTCTATCGTGATCTCTCTCGCGAGAGCGCTGATGATGCCGTTCGTGACCGTCCCGCCGAGAACTCCGAGCGGATTGCCGATCGCGATGACCTCGTCGCCGACCTTGAGGGCGTCGCTGTCGCCGAAAGCCGCGGCGGTGAGTCCGTCCGCGTCGATCTTGATGACGGCGATGTCGAGATCAGCGTCCCGTCCGACGACGGTCGCTTTGTATTCGTCTCCCGCCCTCGTCGTGACGGTGATCGAATCGGCGATCGTTTTCTCGTCGGAGCCGCAGACGACGTGATTGTTGGTGACGATATATCCGTCCTCCGAGATTATGACGCCCGAACCGCCTCCGCTCTGGACGAGCTGGAACCATCCGGTCGTCTTGTACTCGGTCCCGATCTCAACGACGGCGTCGCCGACCTTGTTGACGACCGCCGTATAAGTGCCCGAATCGTCGACGGGAGCCGTTTTGCCTGACTCCGCCGTCTCAACGCGGCGGATGACCGTCGTCTCTTTCCCTTCCGAGGGGGTTCCGACCGTCTGTACGCTCCCGGATATCCCCGCGACGTACGCGCCGAGGAATCCGGCTCCGAACGAGAGAAGGACGCAGACCGCGACAAGCACGATCGCCGCGCCGCGGCTCATCCCTCTTTTTTTGCGCTCTTTTTTCTTCGCGCGTTCCGCGGGAGCGTAAGAGATGCCGCCGCGGTTTACGTCAGGGACGCCGTAAAACGGTCTCTGTCCCTGATATCCGGGCGGGGGCGTCATCCCGTCGCGGGGGGGCGCCGGCTGAACGGGCGCGCCGCTCTGCCACTCGCCGTACCGGGGGGCGGCGAACCCGTCGGGTCCGCTCTGTCCTTCCCCGTCCCGCGGCGTCGGCCGACGCGGCGGCAGATTGTTGAAATAGGGAGGCGTTTCCCTCTTCGCCTCCTCCGCGGGGACCTCCTCCGCGTCGGGGGCGTTTTCCGTTTCCGGCTCGTTTTCCGTTTCCGGCTCGTCGGTCAGAACGGTCCGCTCCTCTTCGCCGACAGTCGCTTCCGCTTCGTTTTTTTCTTCGTTTTCAAAAATATCTTCCATTATATACCCTTCCTTCCGGGATCGGATCCCGATCTTTTGATCTCATTTTACCCCCGTTGTGTGACGGTTTTCTGAAAAAGGAAAGATTTTATTATGATTTTAATCAGTTATTACGTGTTTTTTCACCGTCTCCGAGACGGACGGAGCGACCGACGCGATCCCGTCGTCGGCGTCGCCGAGCTTCACCGTGACGACGAATCCGTCGGCGTTGTTGCCGGAAACGAGATATTCCGCGGCGTCGTCCGGAACGGCGATCCGCGTATATTCCCCGCTCTCTGCGGGAACGAAAAAGACGATATATCCGTCGGACGCGGAGGCGGCTTCGTCAAAGACGAGCGAGGTCAGAAGACCGTCCGGCCCGAGAAAGAGGACCGTCCCGTCCGCCGTATACTCTTTGAGAAAGCCGACGTACTCCTCGAGGCAGAGCCCGGTCCGCGTCATGATACGCGAGTGCGGCTCGCCGACGTAACGGTAGTGCCACGGCTCGTTTTCGATATGAGTGACGTCCTTTTTGTTTCCCGGATACCGGAGAACGAATCCGTAATCGACGAGCAGCCCGTCGATCTCCTCATAGTGACCGCAGTCCCTTATCGACACGGCGGAGCCGTCGTCCCTTACGACGGTAAGATCGACCGCGAGTCCGGTGTGATGCTCGCTTTTGCCCGGCTCCGCCACGTAAAGGCGCGCCGCCTCGATCCCCTGCTCGCGCTCGTACATATCCCAGACGCCCCTTTGATCCTCGAGCGATCTGTACGCGCTGTTCACCGTCAGATCCTTCTCGCCGGTCGTCCGCCGGAGCTCCGCCGCCAGGGACGCGATCCGGTCGAGAACGCGCTCTTCAAGCTCGTAATTCGTATACGCGACCTTAAAATCGTCCGTCTTGTTCGCGTAAACGTTGACGAGGCCGGTCTTCTTCGGGAAAACGTACGGATGGTCGTAATTCACAAGGATGAGATCTCCCTCCGACACGCCGGACGAGGGGACTTCGATTCGGAAAAACGGGTCCTTTACGCGTTCGGTCTCCGCCGTCGCCCGCTCCGTCTCCGTCTCGAAATACGCCGGTCCCTCCCCGCCCTTTTTCGAGAAAATGACGAAAAACGACACGGCGATAATTATCGCGATAAGCGCGGCGAAAATGACGAGACCGGGGTTCGGACCCGACCCGTGTCTTTTAACGTACCGCAGCCGTCTTCCGGGCCGCGCGGAGCGTCCCGCCCCCATCGGCGACGGCCTTCCTCTGCCACTGTTCATACTGTTCTCCTGAAAAAAAGCGCGGGGAGGTCCCCCTCCCCGCGCCGGATCGGTCTCAATCGAGAGCGTCTCTTCTCGAGAGATTCATCCTGCCCTTTTCGTCGGTGCCGAGGAATTTGACCTTCATCTCGTCGCCGACCTGGCAGACGTCCTCGACCTTTTCGGTGCGCTTGCGGTCGAGCTTGGAAATGTGGACGAGTCCTTCCTTGCCGGGCGCGAACTCGACGAACGCGCCGATCGGGATGATCCTCGTGACCTTGCCCACGTAGATCGCTCCGACCTCGGGCTCGAAGATGATGCCGTCGATGATGCTCTTCGCCGCTTCGATCGCGTTCTTGTCGGGGGAAGCGATATAGACGGTGCCGTCGTCCTCGATGTCGATCTTCGCGCCGGTGTCGGCGACGATGCCCTGAATGACCTTGCCCTGCTTGCCGATGACCTCGCTGATCTTGTCGACCGGGATCTTCATTATTATCATCTTCGGAGCGTATTCGGAGACCTCGGGACGAGGAGCCGGGATTGCCTTGAGGATGACATCGTCGATGATATAATCTCTGCCCTTGTGGGTGACGGCGAGAGCTTCCCTGATGATCGCGGGAGTCAGACCGTCGATCTTGAGATCCATCTGGATCGCGGTGATGCCCTTGTGCGTTCCGGCGACCTTGAAGTCCATATCGCCGTAGAAGTCCTCAAGACCCTGAATGTCGAGCATCGTCATAAAGCGGTCGCCCTCGGTGATGAGTCCGCAGGAGATACCGGCGACGGGCGCCTTGATCGGAACGCCCGCGTCCATAAGGGCGAGCGTCGAGCCGCAGACGGACGCCTGCGACGTCGAGCCGTTCGAGCTGATTACCTCGGACACGAGTCTGATCGTGTACGGGAATTCCTCCTCGTCGGGGAGGACGGGGATAAGAGCCCTCTCAGCCAGCGCGCCGTGACCGATCTCGCGTCTGCCGGGCGATCTCGTGGATTTCGCCTCGCCGACGGAGTAGCCGGGCATATTGTAGTGATGGATATATCTCTTGTGATCCTCTTCGCTGATGCCGTCGAGCGTCTGCTCGTCGGAGACCGTTCCGAGCGTCGCGACCGTCAGGACCTGCGTCTGACCTCTCGTGAACATACCGCTTCCGTGGACTCTCGGAAGGAGAGCGACCTCCGCGGCGAGAGGTCTGATCTGATCCATCCTTCTGCCGTCAACGCGCTTCTGATCCTCGAGGAGCCAGCGGCGGACGATCTTCTTCTGGATCTTGTAGATGAGCTCGGGATAGACCGTTTCGAGATCGGGATATTCTTCGAGGAACCGCTCCATGATCTTGTCGCGTATCGGCTCCATCCTCTCGTCGCGGACGGTCTTGTCGTCGGTGTCGAGAGCTTCCATGACGTCGCTCTCGCAGAAATCGAAGACCTTGTCGAACATATCGTGATCGAGCTCGCAGGAGGGATACTCGAATTTCGGCTTGCCGATCTCGGCGACGATGGAGTTGATGAACGCGACGAGTCCCTTGATCTCCTCGTGAGCCTTCATTATCGCATCGAACATGACGTCGTCGGAAACCTCCTTCGCGCCCGCCTCGATCATGACGACCTTCTTCTCGGACGCCGCGACGGTGAGCTCGAGGGAGCTTCTCTTCCTCTGCTCGGAAGTCGGGTTCATAACGATGCCCTCTTCCTCGGTCAGACCGACGAACATACCGCCGATCGGGCCGTTCCACGGGATGTCGGAGATGGACAGCGCGATCGACGCGCCGATCATGCCGGTGATCTCGGGGGAGCAGTCGTGGTCAACGGAGAGGACGGTCAGCGTGATCGCGACGTCGTTCCTCAGATCCTTCGGGAAAAGGGGACGGACCGGTCTGTCGATGACGCGGGCGGTGAGGATCGCCTTTTCGGTCGGTCTTCCCTCTCTTCTGAGGTACGAGCCGGGGATCCTGCCGACGGAATAGAGTCTCTCTTCAAAATCGATCGAAAGGGGCAGAAAATCGATGCCGTCTCTCGGTCTCTTCGACGCCGTGGCGCACGCGAGGATCGCGGTGTCGCCGTAACGGACGAGCGCCGAGCCGTTTGCGAGTCCCGCCATTTTGCCCGTCTCGACGACGAGGGGGCGGCCCGCGTATTCATACCTGAATACCTTGTAGTTCTCAAACATTTCTTTTTCCTCCGTTTTATTATTTCGTCCTTTCGCGGAGGTTCAGCACTTAAACAAAAGAGCGTCCCCGCCGTTCTCTTGTTTAATGGCTAAAGCCCCGTGTCCGGACGGTCTTAACAAACAAACGGCTGTCGCGGGAGAGGTATCGTCTCCCGCAACAGCGCATCGTGAACGATTATCTTCTGAGACCGAGCTTCTCGATAATGGCGCGGTAGCGCTCGATATCCGTCTTCTGAAGATATCCGAGGAGGCTGCGGCGGTGACCGACCATCTTGTGGAGGCCTCTGCGGCTGTGATGGTCTTTCTTGTTCACTTTTAGGTGCTCGGTCAGCGTGTTGATCCTGTGCGTGAGGATCGCGATCTGTACCTCGGGAGAACCCGTGTCGCCCTCGTGAGTCTTGTACTTCTCGATGAGTTCCTGTTTCTGTTCTTTGGTAATCATTCTTTTCACCTCTTTTATTTATTCCCTGCGACTCAGAATACGGCGGGTGATACCTCCCCGTACCGGGGCAAATTGCCTGTACCCGTGCCGCGGGTAAACGCGCCTTCTTTCGGACGCGCTCTAACAGTATAACACAATAATCATTCCCCGTCAACCGTTTTTTTACATATTATTTATATCAAAAAACGGCGTCGGTTGCGTTATTTCGTATACTCCGTGTCAAAAAGGACGGAGACGTCCAGCTTGAACTTCTTGAAGCAGTAATTCGCGAGCGTAGCCTCCTCGCGGGAGGACGCGTAGATTATAACGGGGCGCGAGGCGTTAAAAAACTGTACGAAATACGGAAGATCGCGCGCGTGGGACGCGATCTCAAGATAAGGCACGCTGACCGCGCCCGCAAGATGTCCCTTCGCGTATTCCTCCGCGCTTCTCGCGTCGATCAGAACGGGACGGACCAGACCGGGCATCCCAAGCTTTTTTTCGGCGTCCTCCTTCGATATCTCCGTGACGGTGTAGAATCCTTCGTCCATCAGGCGGTCGTAAAGCCGTTCGCCGCGCAACTCGAAATAAGCGAGCGACTTGAAATTCGGGAACGTGAAGCCGCAGGCGGTCTCATATTTGAAAAGCGCGACGCCGTGAGGTTCGACGGCAACGGTAAAAGCAGTTCTCTCGCCGAGGTCCTCTTTTCCGAAAACGTCGTAAAGAGACGCGCGCCCGCCGTCGAAGACGAGCGACAGATCGACCGTCACCTCCTCGGGCTCGTCACCCGGATTGAAGAGCGCCAGCGCGCCCTTTCCGCCATCCGCCGATCCGGTCTTCTTCATCCACAGAGTCGTGTTTTCGCCAACCGTCGCGATATACGCGGCGCAGTCGCCGAGCGGGTCCTGATCGAGTGCGATCAGGTCGGGATCGGTCAGGAGAGCGAGCTGTTCGTCCGTCAGTCCCCGCAGATCGCAGGAAAGCTGAAGCGGCGACGAGAACATACACCACATAGTAAAGTGGGAGCGTTCCTCCGTCGGGGAGAGACCCTTTCCGATCATCAGCATATCCAGATCGCAGTAATGACCCGGAACGGAATATTCGCTGTATCTCTTCATGGAATCCACAACTTCCGCGACGAATTCAAAGCTCGGGAAGCTGTCGCCGCCGCACCGCCACGAGTCGCCGACGAGAAGCAGATACGGTCCGTCGTAAAACCAGCGGCATATATTCATATTGACGTCCCGCCCGGTCTCCCTCTCGATCTCTTTTATTATCTTCCACGTTTCGACGTGAGACTCGGAAGCGTTGGCGGTCCCTTCGTTCGTGCCGTTAGAGTCGATCTTGATATAGTCGAATCCCCAACATTCGACGCCCGGATCCTCCGGGTGAGAAAGCGCGTATTTGTCGCGGTAGTTTCCGACGGACAGATACGTGTAAAGGTCGTCCTTCTTGACGCCGGACGCGAGTCCGACGTTGATCCCCGAGACGAGATCGCCGAGCTCGTCCCCTCCCGACCCGCAGGTGTTTACTCCCACGTCGGTGTAGATCCCGGCGAAAAGCCCGCGCTCGTGCGCGGCGTCTGCGAGATATTTCATCCCGTGCGGGAACATATCCTCTCTGACGAGGACGCGGCCGGTCGTCTCGTCGCGGGTGGTATACCACCAGTCGTCGAGCGAGAACGTGCGGTAACCCGCCGAGGCGAGTCCGTTTTCAAGAGCGGCGTCCATCTGCCCGATCACGCGTTCTTCCGTCGTGTACATATTGAACGCGTAATACGCGCTCCACCCCATGAGAGGCGGCTTCGGCGCTTTCGCTTCAAGGACGGCGGGGTAAAGGCGGGTGAGGACCGTCGCCGTTTCGGCTCTTGTCGCCGTCGCCTCGGGGTTGAATCTGCCCTTCTCGTCGCCCTTCATCAGACCGGTCGAGCGGAGTTCTTCTATATACCCGCGCGACCAATCGGGGAAAGAGGCGGCGTCGGTAAAGGCGTCGGCCGTTCCCTCCGAGGAGGCGTCCGCGCGAAGGTAGCGGATGAAACTGACGATCAGTTTCGCAAGTTCCTGACGCGTGACGGGATTGTCGGGGCGGAACGTCTTATCTTCGTATCCGTCGATCAGTCCCTCTCCCTTGGCCCATCCGACGTACGGAGCGTACCACTCCGTCGACGATCTTCTGACGTCGGTGAAACTGAGATTCTGCTCGGGATATTCGCCCCATCCGCCTGCCATTCTGTAAAACACGGTGACGATCTCGGCGCGGGTGACCTTGTCCTCCGGGCCGAAAACGGTATCGGATTTTCCCTTCATTATTTCGTTTTCAAAGGCGTATTGAACGAACGGATAAAACCAGTCGCCCGACTTCACGTCGCGGAAAGGAAGCTCAGACGCGTCGGCAGAAACCGGGAACGCCAGGGCGATGCTCGCGACCATCACGAGAGCCAAAAGGAACGATACGATCTTTTTCATTACGGTCACCTCTGTTTTATAAATCTGTCTCGGGACACTCTTCCCCGTCCCTCGGGAAGCAGAGCTTTACCGAAAGCTCGCAATTCTTCGCCTCCTCGGTAAACTCGAGGACGAAGACTTTGATCTCCCTTATAACACAGTTTTTTTGCTCCATCAACCGTTTTCTACTATTATGTAGAATTATTTCGTGTACTCCGTGTCAAAGAGAACGTATACGTCCAATTTGAATTTCTTGAAGCAGAAGTTCGCGAGTTGGGCTTCCTCGCGCGAGGAGGCGTAGATTATCAGCGGCTTGGTGACAAGCCCGTGTTCGTCCGTAGTATAGGGCAGATCTCTCGCGTGGGACGCGATCTCGAGATACGGCACGTTTATCGCGCCGGGCAGATGGCCCTTCGCATACTCTTCCGCACTTCTCGCGTCTACCAGGACGGCGCGGAAAAGGGGATGCTGAGACAACCGTTCTTCGGCTTCCTCTTTCGAGATCTCCTTTGACGTATAAAAATCGCCGCTGAATAAATCGTCATTCAGCCTCTCTCCGACCGACTCGTAATACGCGAGCGATTTGAAATTCGGGAACGCGTCGGCGCAGTCGGTCCAGTACTTGAATACCAGCGCGCCGTGAGGCTCGACCGTAACGGTGAACGACGTCTTCTCGCCGAGATCTTCTTTCCCGAACAGATCGTAAAGCGCCGCACGTCCTCCGTCGAAGACGAGCGACAGATCGACCGTCACTTCCTCGGCGTCGTCGCCGGGATTGAAGAGCGCCAGAGCGCCCGTACCGCCGTCGGCGTCTCCGGTCTTCTTGCGCCACAGCGTCGTGTCTTCGCCCACCGTCGCGATATACGCCGCGCAGTCGCCGAGCGGATCTTGATTGAGAGCGATCAGGTCGGGGTCGGTCAGAAGAGCGATCTGTTCGTCCGTCAAATTTCTCAGATCGCAGGAGAGCTGGAGCGGAGAGGAGAACATACACCACATCGCGAAATGGGAGCGCTCTTCGGTCGGGGTGAGACCCATGCCGATCATCAGCATATCGAGATCGGCGTAGTGACCGGGAGTCGAATACTCGCTGAAGCGCTTCATCCGGTTCACGACGTCCGTGACGAATGAGAAACTCGGATAGCTGTCGCCGCCGCTTCTCCACGAATCGCCGACGAGAAACTGATAAGGACTCTCGTATATCCACCGGCACATATTCATGTTGAGATCCCTGCCGGTCTCGCGTTCGATCTCTTTTATTATCTTCCACGTTTCGACGTGAGATTCGGACGCGTTGATGCCGTGCGTACCCGTTCCGTTCGAGTCGATCTTGATATAGTCGAATCCCCAGCATTCGACGCCCGGATCCTCCGGGTGAGAAAGCGCGTATTTGTCGCGGTAGTTTCCGACGGACAGATACGTGTAAAGATCGTCTTTCTTGTTTCCGGAAGCGAGTCCGACGTTGATTCCCGAGATAAGATCTCCTGTAGAGCCTGAACCGCAGGAATCGTACCCGATGTCGGTGTAGATCCCGGCATAAAGACCGCGTTCATGCGCCGAGTCAGCGAGATATTTCATGCCGTGCGGAAACATATCCTCCCGGATCATGACCCTGCCCGTCTCCTTGCTGCGCGTGGTGTACCACCAGTCGTCCAGGGAGAAAGTTTTATACCCCGCGTCGGCAAGACCGCGCTCGATCGCGGCGTCCATCTGTTCGATCATCCGGTCTTCGGTCGCAGACCAACCGAACGCGTAATACGCGCTCCACCCCATGAGAGGCGGCTTCGGCGCGGTCGCCTCGAGAACGGAGGGATAAAGGCGGGTGAGGACCGTCGCCGTTTCGGCTCTGGTCGCCGTCGCCTCGGGATTGAATCTTCCCTTCTCGTCGCCCTTCATCAGACCGGTCGAGCGAAGCTCCTCAATATACCCGCGCGACCATTCGGGAAAAGAAGCGGCGTCGGTAAATGCGCCGACCGTACCGTCCGAGGACGCGTCCGCGCGAAGGTAGCGGATGAAACTGACGATCAGTTTCGCAAGTTCCTGACGCGTGACGGGATTGTCGGGGCGGAACGTCTTATCTTCGTATCCGTCGATCAGTCCCTCGCCCTTGGCCCATCCGACGTACGGAGCGTACCACTCCGTCGACGATCTTCTGACGTCGGTGAAACTGAGATTCTGCTCGGGATATTCGCCCCATCCGCCCGCCATTCTGTAAAACACGGTGACGATCTCGGCGCGGGTGACCTTGTCCTCCGGACCGAAAACGGTATCGGATTTTCCCTGCATTATGGAATTGTCGTATGCGTATTTGACGTACGGGTAAAACCAGTCTTCTTCCTTCACGTCCCGGAACGGAAGCGGTGCGGCGTCCGACGATACGGGGCAGACGGAGAAGACGATCCCCGCGATGAAAACGAGAGCCAGAAGCGACGGGACAAGTTTTTTCACGGCGATTTTCTCCTTTTACAACTCGATTTCGGGACACTCTTCCCCGTCCCTCGGGAAGCAGAGACGGACGGAGAGATCACACTCCTTCGCCTCCTCGGTGAACTCGAGGACGAAGACGTTGATCTCCTTTTCCGCCATCTCCGGGGTGACGGGAAGATAATAGGTATAGCCGCGGTCGGCTCCTCTCACGCCGCACTCCCAGCACATCGCGGGGAAGGCGGGCGCTCTGTCGGGACAGCCGTATTCCCTGCCGTCGATCTCGATCACGCCGTACGCGCCCTCGGCGCCGTGCTCGCCGTCGACGCAGACGGAAAGATACGCGCCCGGGACGATATCCTCTTTTTTGATATAAACTCTCGCTCTTCTCGCGCCGGCGATCCTTCTGTCGCGGTAATGCGGGAGAAAGATGAGGAGCTTCGGATCGGTGAGCTCGATCTGTTCGCCGTCCCTGACGAGAGCGACACGGTAGATCCTGTCAAGCGGCTCCCTGATCCTGAGATAACGGATATTGCCGCCGATCCTGTACGTCGCGCGCATCTTCGCGCCGGGGACGGATTCGATATTGTGGACGTCGTTGACGACGCCCTCCTGATCGCGGCGGCAGACGAGCTCGTCGCCGACGAGACACGTCTTGTTCCAGATCGCAAGATCGGTCGAGAAGTCGCCGAACGGGTACGGGCTCTGCGGCTTGATCTCGCCGGTCTCGATATCACCCTTGAAGTATTCGATGACGACGGAGTCGGCGTTGTAAACGGCGCCGAAATCGACGCGCATACAAGCGCCCGCCTCGCGCATATATCCCCCGTAGAACGTCCGGGACCCGCCGTCGAAGAAGGTGTCGGGATCGCCGTCGAAGGCGAAGCGGGATTCACATCCGCGGAGGACGTACGTCCTCTGCGCGAAGAAAGCGTCGCGCGCCGCCCTGACCTCGGGGATCGCGGTCTCGCCGGCGGACTTCAGCGCCTGCGCCTCGAGCGAATCGTTCGAGGAGGCGAAGACCGCCGCCTCGTAGAGGCGCTCCGCCTTCGCGGTGACCGGCTCGCGGACGAAGCCTCCGTTGTCAATCCTCATCGGGGCGCGCTGTCTTCTGTCGAACTTTTCGCCTCGCCGCACGGCGGAGGGAACGACCTCCCCGCCGCGCAGGACGCCGATATCGCCGTCCGAGGACGTGAGCCTTATCTTCTTCGGTTTGCCGTTTTCTTCTTTTATTACCTCGTAGGAGCATCCGGTCAGGAGCTCCGGCGCGTCCTCCGCGCGGCAGACCTCGATAAGAGCGGCGCGGAACGGACGGAGCGGCGCCTCCGCCGTCTCTCCGTATCCGAACGTCCCGACGTATTCCTCGTACGGGAAGCGGAACGCGACGACGACGCGGCGGCAGGGGTCGAGGCCGATCTCGCCGTCGAGACGGATCTTAAGCGTTTTCTCCTCCCACCCGTCGTTTCCGGTCACGATAAAGCGCCTTCCGCCGTCGCCTCTCGCGACCGCGTTCGGGCCGTAGGATCCGGGAAGGAGCATACCGTCGGAGAGGATATCGCGGTACTGCCTGTGAAGGTTGAAAACACGGGCGAGGCGCGCCTGATCCCGGTCGGGGAGAAGCCACGGGTTGCCGTAGATCTCCGGGGCGAGGATGAGGCACCTTCCGAAGCCCTGATAGACGAGATCGTCGTCGAAATAATCGTTGAAGGACGAGATGCAGACGCCGTGATCCTCCGCGAGACGCTGAAGACCGGGCACGTTGCCGCGTCCGAATATGAACGCGCGGTGATGCGGCGCGGGGCTCTGATTGCAGATGTGGACGTCGACGTACGTCTCGACCCCTTCCCACAGGAAGGTCGTGGCGTAGGGCTCGCCGATCCCGAGGCGCAGGCGGTGGTTGAGAAGGATGAGGTCGGGAGAATACCTCCGGCACTCCTTCATCGTCCTGACGAACTCCTCCTGCTTCTCGGGGCGCAGGCGGCTGCAGACGCCGTCGATCTTGAAGAGCGCGAAATGAAAGTCGCGGCAGAGGGAGACGAGCAGCTCGCGGCGCGCCTCCGCCTCCTCCGGCGTGTCGCCGTAGCCGTCCGGTCCGCACCAGACGCCGAGGCGCATACCGATCTTCGCCGCCGCCTCCGCGAGCGGGCCGTACCCGTTCGGGTACTGCGCCCGGAGCTTCGGCGAGTCGAACGTCTCGTAGGTGCTTCTCGAGCCGTCGAGGTTGCCGGCGTCCCAGGCGTAAATGTCGATCTTCGCGCCGTATTCGTCGTGAAGCCACTTGAAATATCCGATGTTGGCGAGGGTCTGCGCCTCGGTCGACCCCTCGTTCGTGCTGTTGATCCATGAAAAATACTGCGGTATCGACGGGGTCCTCTCGTCGGCTCCCGCCGTCAGCTTCGTCTTTTCAGGAATAATCGCGTCCATTTTTTCCCTCCGGTGATTTTTTGTCAGTTGAAGTATATCACGGCGGGGACGTAAAATCAACGATAAGAATGAAAAAGGACCCCGACGGGGCCCTTTTTCGGCGTTTTGATTATTTCTTTTCGAAAACGTACATGTAAGTGAGCTCGTCCTCGGGGTCTCCGCCGTAGATCTCAAGGTGACCGTCCTTCAGGGTGCCGGTGTACTCGTTTTCAAGGCCGAGGAATTTCTCGGTCATCGAGAACTTGCCGTCTTCGACCTTCCACTCCTTCACGGTGAACTCGTTGTCGTCGCGCTTGAAGGTCCCGGTCCCGTCGGCGTTCAGCACGAGGGAGAATTCCTCGTCCTCGTCTTTATCCTCGGAGCCGACCCATTTGCCGTACACTCCCTTGTACTCTCCCGCGTCGGGATTGTTCTTCGCTCCGCACGCCGCGAAGCATCCGATCGAAAGGACGCCGAGAAGAACCGCGCAAAGGATCCTGACAGTGATCTTCTTCATTGGTTTATCCTCCGTTTGTTTTATTCGGGTCTCCGACCCGTCGGGCGGCTCACGCCGCCTATATAATTTTACACCCGGACGGCGGATTTTACAACCCCGGACGGGCGGAAATGTGTACAAACCGAAAAAAAAGTGATAAAATGGTCAAAGAAAAGCTCCGCGATCCCGCGGACGGGGGAGGCAAAAATTGACAACTCTGAACGGTTACATATCCGGGCGCGGGGACGTGCCGCTTTCCGAGGACCCGTTCTGCGAGGTCGACAATCTCATTCTCGCGATGATCGCGTACGCCGATCTTTCCGGGATCGTCCCCGCCGACGCGGGCGTCCCGATCCGCGCCGCGAGGGACGGATACTTCGGGATTCACTCGCGTGAGGAAATGAAAAAAAGCAAAAGCATCCCGATGAGAGCGCCCCTGCTTCTCGACGGGATAGCGGACGGCGAACGGTTCCGCGGGACGGAGATGTGTTTCTTCTCCGACACGACGGACAAAACGCGCGACCTGCAGTTTTCCGCCGTCACCTTCCGCCTTGCGGACGGGTCGTCATACGTCGCGTTCCGCGGGACGGACGGCACGCTGACGGGATGGCGCGAGGACTTCGACCTCAGCTTTCTCGAAGAGACGGAGGGACAGAAGCTCGCGGTCGGCTATCTGAACGCGGTCGGAGACCGGACGGACGGTCCGATCACGGTCGGCGGCCACTCGAAGGGCGGAAATCTCGCCGTCTACGCCGCTGCGTTCTGCGAAAAAGAAGTAAAGGACAGGATAACCGCCGTTTACTCGAACGACGGCCCCGGCTTCCGCCGCGCGGTCGCCGAATCGGAGGAGTACGCGTCGATCCTTCCGAGAGTCGTCAGCATCGTGCCGGACACCTCGCTTGTCGGTCAGCTCCTCACGTCGAAAAGCGAGCCCGTCGTCGTCAAAAGCTCCGCGCTCGGCATCGCTCAGCACAACGGTATGACGTGGTCCGTCGTCGGGAACCGCTTCGAGCGGTGCGCGATGTCGCCCGTCGGACGGCTGATCGGCATGACCGCCGGGGCGTGGCTCGAACAGATGGACGACGGGGAACGCCGCTTCTTCACCGACGCCGTCTTCTCGGTCTTCGAGTCGACGGGCGCGGATACGTTCTCCGAAATGGGTGATCAGAAGCTGAAAAGCGCGGAGTCGATCGTCAACGCCGTCCTCGCCATGCCGAAGGACGATCACCGTAAGATGAGAGATATCCTTCGTGCGCTCGGTCAGAGCGGAGGAAAAGCGGCGACGGACCTCATCTCCGAAAAAAGGACGAACAAAGAGTAAGGAAGACAGGGGACGGTTCTATGTCTTTCGAGAATACACAGAACCGTCCCCTGTCTTCCATACGGATTCTACCGCAAGAGACTATTTTGAATTTGGTCCCGCATTGTACCAGTCTTCCATTGTCCCACCTAAAGGGTATACGCATATATGATTCGGCTTGTCGGGAATAGCCGCTACAACGCCCACAAGACAAGGGACTGTCCCCTGTCTTACGGGTCCTTTTTCCGTCATCCGACGTTTAATAAAACGCTTCATAATAGTAAAAGTGTCCTTCAATATTGCGAACGTAATAATAATCGTTCCCTTTATACTCGAACCCGCCGTCTGCAGTCGGGATGAGATAATCATCAGAAGGACATGGGCTCGGCCATGCGTCCGAAATGTAATCATCTGACGCATAATAGATGCCATAATAGCCTCCCGAAGATGCAAATCCGTAAACTCCAATAATAACCGAAAATCTTTCAGCCGAGCTTTTCTCTATGCTTATATTTTTTTCTCCGAAAACAGATACTAATGGAGAATAGTCATCTTTTTCAATCGCTTGCAAAAAAACGTCTTTGTTTTTTTCGTAAATTGTTGTAACACGGCTCAAAGCCTTTTCGCGGGAAAAAGAAATCAGCGGGAAAATTACAAATGCTAACGCAAGAACAGTTGCAATGGATGCACAAATAATGATTATCAACTTTTTTTTCATGATAATCCTCCAGATAAAAAGAGATAATTCCCGTAAATTATCATTGCAGAAGACAGGGGACGGTTCTATGTCTTTCGAGAAGACACAGAACCGTCCCCTGTCTTCCCCAAATGCCAAGTAATTTTCAAATCCCATGGACCATTAGGACGAACCATAGCAATAAAGAATGCCGATGCTACTCCATATGGACTGCGTTGCAATCACTTAAATTAAGTGTTGCTTTCTTCTCCGTCATTCCGTGTTCTTCAGAATAGTATGTCAATATAATTTGATCCGATTCGAAAAACTCCGCCTCCTTGATTGCCGTGAGTGAAAACTTAGGTCGAATCATATCTGGTATGTAATACTCTTGATTTAATTCCTCAGCATTAAAAACATTTTTCACAATTACAGTATTATGGTCAGCATTGTAACAACAAACTATCCCACCTTGATAACAAGCCACATGTATGTAAAGACGAGACAAAACATCTTTTTCAAAACTATAGTATTGATGGGCTGTCAGACCCGATCCTAAACTTTGAGTAAAGTCTAAATCCCCATTTTCTGTGTAAGAAACATTTGGATGACGCCAATAATATAATTCATACGAATTAATAGTGTAGCCTGCGTTATCAATCAAGTTAAGTATGTAATAATCTTTATTTTTCTTTTTTAGGATATAGTTATATCCTTCTTTGATTACTTCCATTCCACTCTCCATATCATAACTTGAATTGTCCTCTTCTATTGTTATCTCATCATCTCTTTCTATCATATCATCTTCTCTTTTTTCATTTGAGCATGAATTGAAAGACAATAATATAGCGCAAACAAAACCCATAATAATTATTCGTTTTGCCATTTCAATCTCCTCCTTCTTATTACACTTTATTACTGAAGACAGGGGGACGAAGACAGGGGGACGGTTCTATGTCTTGATACATTTCAACTATTCCCTTGCTTTACAGTCTCGATAATCGCCTCACGGATAACGCTCTTTATCTCCGTCTTTTTTTAAGCGGAGACAAAAATCCGTCAAAACACAGAATCGTCCTCTGTCTTAATTTAATTCGATCCGCTCAGCGTTCCAATCTTCCGCAAGAAGGTCGTATATTATTATATCGGTCACCGTTCCTTCGTTTCCCGGCCCGAAACCGTTGTCCGTTTCAAAGCATATAAGGTGTGCGTCATCCGTAATATACGCCGGGATATAAAACCCGCTTCCGATATCCGTATGCGGTTCTCCCAGCTCTTCTTTGATCTTAGAAAAACTCACGTTCAAAAATCTGCTTGGGTTTTCCGTTCCGATCAATTTCAAATTATTGTTCAGAACGCACTTTCTTCGATCCGAAAAGACGGCTTTTTCTCTCTCCGTTCCGTTTTCAACAATATTAACGACGTATTTGTTTCCGCCTTTAAAAATACGGACAGGACCCATGATTTTAAAAGGTTTGGTTTGATCGACACTTGTATCTTCCCTTTGCCAATCTTCATTTACAGAGAAACTGCCGCGGCACCCCACTGAAAAAATAAGCATAACGCAAACTGAAAACAACAGTGCTTTTTTCATATGATTATTCTCCCCTCCCCTTTTTACTTATGAGGACCGACTTCATAATAACCCAAAAAGTGCTCAAATGGACCTCTGTCGCATTTAGCCGGATCAGGGATTGTTTGTCCTGAATCATCCCATGAAATAACCGGACAAGATAAATAGTTTTATTCCCCGAACCAAATTCTCAGCACTTCTCCATTCTTTTGTTTTATTGCTATACTGCAATCGCCGCCCACCACGGAAGGGTCCGACTTCCCAAAATTAACAATCCATATCTTATCTTGTTCATCAAAAAACACTGATCGCACGGTAAGATTATTATAATCAGTTTTTTTCTCCATTGCATCGAAAATAGCACTACAGATTTTTATGGCAGTATCACCATTTGGAACTGCATCCATTTGATATGTCCCTATTGATTCATTCCAATTCTTATCGTGAAAGATTCCAGATTCAATCGCTACTTTCTCGCCCCCCCTATTTTCAACTTTACACCCTGAAAAAAACAGCAAAAACAAAATAGCAAAAAAAATCAATAATTTGTTTCTCATTTTACTAACCACCTTATTATGGAGTTGGCCATGCCATCGATTCACATCCAAACTCGCATCCTGATTCAATATGAGATTCCC
Source organism: Clostridia bacterium (assembly GCA_017444735.1). Taxonomy (GTDB): domain Bacteria; phylum Bacillota; class Clostridia; order Oscillospirales; family CAG-272; genus RUG11130. The sequence continues at coordinate 22,437 of JAFSWB010000054.1, forward strand.
ATGATATTTGAAATCCTAATACTGACTCTCAAGATATCCGGACGTAAGGTTCAGCAGGGGAGTCGTTCAGTATATTCACTGAAACAAGGGCGAAAGGATATGCGCCATTCAGTTTCTCAAACGCCAGTATAATCAGATCAGAGCAAGTCAGACCCATAGGGTCTGCAAAAGTTTGAACCGTCACCGACAATTCATTGCCTTTTCTTTCGACGTCAAGAATACGGTATCTCATATTTTTTCCACCCGGCTGCTTCAAGGTGATTCCGTCAGAAGCGGTATCAAACGCGGGGTTATCCTGAACGTTCAGTTTTTTACGGAAAATCTCCCGGGACGCTTCATCTATCAAATCAGCCGGAATCGGATAAGCGGAATATTTCCAGCGGTTTACCGAAATATACGATATCCTTGCGCGGGCCTCTTCATTCTTTTCCTCTTCAATCAGGTTTTTGTATTCCGGTACAATAAAAGAAACGGCAGCGGCCAGATCGTCATCCGAAATCGCTTCGTCCGGGTTTTTTTCTTTCCAAGTAACGACGGGAATCCCTTCCTCAACGATGTATTCATGATTTCCGTCACAGAACGCGTCGCTTTTACTGTCGGCGACTTCAAAAGAAAAGACAACTTCATCGTCTTTCTCATCAAACGACCAATCGACGACCCTGTATTTTGAAAACTCGTCTTTAATCCTTCCTTCCGCTTCCTCACGTCGGTCATTATCCTGCAGAAACATCATTTCCGCGCACTTTTTGGCATCTTTTTCAATAAATGAGAGGATCCATTTATACCGGATGTCTTCTTCCGCTTTTTTTCTGACAGTATCGAGCGTTTTTTCACCCGAGCCGCAGGAAGTAAAAAAAGCGGTAATCGCCACAATAATCAGAACAAAGAATGCAAGTTGTTTTTTCATCATAAATTCATCCTTTCGCACTAATCGGAACTGCTTCAAGGGACGTCCCGCCGTCGGCGTACGCCGCGGCCGAGAGGACGGAAGGGAAAGCGCGACCGTCAGAACGACTCCGATGATCTTTTTTTGTGAATATCCTTCGCATTGAATTATTATTTGTTAAATTTTATAACTTATTGTTTAAATTGTCAAGGGGGAACAAAAAGGTTTTTTAACAAGAAAAGGGACGGTTCAATACAGAGAACCGTCCTCCTGTCCTGCGTTATCACATCCCGGAAAGCGCGTTTTTTTCAGAACGAATAGTCCCCGGCGGCGGAAACGCCGCCCCGCCGTCCGGGGCGGCGAGCTCCGGGGAGCCCGGAGCGACAAGCTCCGGGGTGTCCGGAGCCGCCGGATCGTCCGCCGCGCCCGGCTCGTATTCGAGCAGGTCGCCCGGCTGACAGTTCAGCGCCTCGCAGATCGCGATGAGCGTGGAAAACCGGATCGCGCTGATGCGCCCGTTCTTGAGCTTCGACAGATTGACGTTCGCGACGCCGACCTTCTCCGAGAGCTCGTTCAGACTCATTTTGCGGTCCGCCATAACGCGGTCAAGCCGCAGAATAATCCTTCCCATAAAGAACCTCCGAAATCAAAGGGTCTCGTCGGATTCCTTCTGAATCGCCGCGCCGTACTTGAAGATCATAATGATAAGGATGATAACGAGAGCCGCGAAAGCCGTCGACAGATCGACGCCGAAGTGAATGTCGAAATCGCCCGACGTCATCAGCATCGTCCCGAGCTTACCGAACGTAGGCTTCAGAAGGGCGTAGGGGATAAGCGAGATCGCAAAGCCGGTCATCTTCTTCACGACCTTGTCGGAGAAGGGGGATTCCTCCGTCTCGAGCGCCCGCATCAGCTTCCTCAGCGTGATAAACACGGCGATCAGGGCGCCGGGGATGAGCGCGTAGCAGAGGAGCGCGAAACCGATCTTGCGGAGCGAGAGGTGCATCGCGCCGCCTTCGGCGTGGAGCACGACGGAGTTCCCTTCGCGCTCGATTCCGTTCACCTTGTTCGCACGGATCCTCAGGCTGAACGAACCCTCCTCGACCTTCTCGCTGATCTTTTCAAAATCCTTGTCGGTCATCTTGTCGACCCAGTCGCCGTAGACCGTGACGTCCGCGCTGCCCTCGACGTCAGCCGCGATCGATTCCTGCGGGATCGCGATCAGGACGATACCGGCCAGAACGAGCATCGACGTTCCGATTATCATCAACACCGCCATGATCGACGAAAGGATACGGCAGATCTTGCCTATAACTTTGATTTTTCTCGTTGAATTGTTCATTTTTCAGTCCTCACTTTCTGACGTTGGGCACATTATAGCACGCCAAAATACGTTTGTCAACTATTTTTTAACGTTTTTCGTAAAAAATTTTATTTTTTCAAAAAACCGCAAAACAAAGCTCCGGTTTGCAAAAGTAAAAGCGGGAGAGTGACAGAACGAAAAAAACTTGCGGGTGAATCCTGAAAAATCGCTTTCGGCGCGAAAAAAGCGCGCTTTTTTCCCCACCGCCGAGAGGCTTTCTTTCGCAGACTCGAAATCGGTTGAAGCGCGCCCCTTTGCGGATTCAAACAGACAGCCCCTATATCAGAACGGCGCGTTCTGATATAGGGGCTCATCATCGGATTCACGCGGCTGACTTATACGTCCGCTTTTTTCAACTCTGAAAAGCGAACAAAATCCGCGTTTTTGCGCTGAAGGGTTTTTTATCTCTTATTCCTCGGTCTCGTAGTAATACGAATAATCGATGCCTTTCATGATGATCTCGCGGTTGTGAATATCATCGGTCAACGCGTTCTTAATCAGTTCGTAAATTTTCGCCGGATCGGAGACACTTTCGCGCATAGCCGAGAGATAATCCTTTTTGTCGATCAGGCTCCAGTCAACG
>JAFSWB010000055.1 GCA_017444735.1 Clostridia bacterium
CGTCGCCATCTGCTCGCGCGTGATCGCCTCGTACGGGCGGAACGTGCCGTCCGGGAAGCCCTTCACTATGCCGAGATCGGCGGCCCACGCCACGTACGGGGAATACCACGTGTCGGGCTCCGTGTCGGAGAACGGAGACGGGTTGTCGCTCTCCGCTCCGACGAGGCGGCCTATTATCGTAATGAACATAGCCCGGTCGAGCGTTTCGTCGGGCGAGAACGCCTTCGCGCTCGTCCCCTTCATCAGCCCGTTTTCGTAGACGTAACCGACGTAGGGATAAAACCAGTCGCCCTCCTTAACGTCCCGGAAGGGGAGCGCCTCTCCCGCGGCGACCGCGGGAAGACACCCGAGGATGAAAATGACTGCGATGACGAATGACAGAATTTTTTTCATGATTACGCTCCTTTATTTTCCTATTGCCGGGTCTTCTCCGCGCTCGGCGTAATAGCCGGTCATGAAGAAGCACCCGTTTTTGTTCAGTTCCTTATACGGGTTGCCGGAATCGTACACGTAGAATACGCCCTTCGGGTCGATCCCGAGCGACGCGTACCACGAAAGCCCCTCCGCCGTGTACGGGAAGTAAACGAGGTCGCGGTTCATCATTCTGTGGCTGATATGGTTCAGCGTTTCGTACGAAGTTCCTATGAAATAGAAGTCCGGGTCGGCGACGTAGACGTTGCCGAGCGCCTCCCATCCGCGCGGCTGGCGGTAAGTCGCCATATACGCGCGGTAGATCGCGCCCATGCCGTAGAGGAAGATATTGTCCTCGATCCGGCAGTTTTCAAGTTCGCCGTAAATATCGGTGCAGATCGTCTCGCCCGGCGAGAACGCCTGAGTGTCCTGCTTCACGCGCCACGTGTATCCGTCGTACGCCATGATGTTGCCTTTCAGGGTACAGTTGGTGATCTTCGAGGCGGAGATCCCGTTCTCGTCCAGATCGTGAACGTGGTTCCAGATCTCGGCGCTGTGCCCGCAGGAGAGCATCACGTTGTTGATGTAATTGACGTTGTTGATGATAACGGGTCTTTCGGAGTTATTCTGGGTCGACTGGCTCGACATCCCGCCGTCGAAAACGTCGTGGACGTAGTTGTTGATCATGTAAACGCTGTCCGACCTTCCGTTGACCTCGAACGCGCTTTCCGCCGAATCGACGGATCCGCCGGTACAGCCGAACTCACAGTTTTTGAAGGTCGCGTTTTTTCCGCCCGACGAAATACCTCTCCCGCTGTATACGAACGCGAGATTGTCGACTACGACGTTGTCCGCTCCGAACAGGCACATCGCGTTTCTGCCCGCCTTGACGTCGCTGAAACTGTCGGCGGGATCGCCCTTGTCCCAGTAAAGGTAGAGCGCGCCCGTCTCCCAGTCGTGGAAGAATTCGAGGTTGTGGAGCAGCGCCGTCCCCGGATTCTCAAGCGAACGCGATTCACAGTAATAGTATTCGAGTCCGTTGAAGCACTGTCCCTTCTCGTTTGAGACGATACCGTCCGCGAGCGTCTGCCTCGATCCCTTCGCGGAGACGCGGATACCGACCGCCCGTCCGCCGTCGAAGACCATGTTGCAGATCTCGGACCGTTCTCCGTACCAGACCGCCGTGACCTCGTTTCCGTCGTCGTCCTCATAATGCGTCACCGTGTCGTCGACGCAGGCGATCTTCCAGATATTCGGATATCCCGACGGCTCCCAGTCGCCTACTCCGTTCGAGTCGGTGAAATCGAGCGCGCCGGTGAACATCGGCTTCGGCCCCTCGCCGTACGCGCCGTAACTGACGTTCGAGGCAAGAGCGAGATTGCTCATGATACCTCTGTGGTAGTTTTTGGGATAATACACGCTTCCTCTTTCAAAGAACACGCCGTCGCCCTTTTTCGGTATGCTTATATCGGCCGTCCCGATTATGCGCCAGAGCTTTGAGACCGACCGCCACGGAGTCTCGGGCGAAAGACCGTCGTTTTTGTCGTCGCCGTGAATGGAAGAAAGGAAGTAGCATTTTCCGCCTTTTTCCCAAATCTGTTCGGGCGTGATCTCCGACGGGGAGTTCTTGATCTCGGCGATCCTGTCGGCAAGGAGCTTGTCGTAATACGCTTTGTCCTCCGCGGTGTAATCGCGCACGTCCGCGGTGAAGCCGAGCGAGTAGTTTTTCAGATAATCGCTTATTTCGGGATCGGAGGCGGCGCCGAACGCGTCGGCGTCCTCCCGCGTTTTGAAGAAGCCGATATATCTGATTATGAATTTGCCGTCGCCGTCATAGTTCTCCGCGCACGGCGAGAAGATGAGATTCTCGATCTGCGAGTCCCGTTCGACCGTGTGGGCGGCGAAGATCGACGATAGGTCGGCGGTCGCCGTCCTCATCCCGTCCTCGTCGGCTCCCGGCGTGACGGCGGGGTATTCGGTGAATCCTTTTGCGGCGGCGGTGTTGTTCGTTCTGTAAAACGCCGTCGGGACGGTCTCTTCCATTCCGTCGAAGGAGTAAGCGATCTTGACGACGGGATATTCCTCCGGCTTGAACTCGGCGAGGCTGACCGAGACGCCGACCGTGTTGGCGGAGAGATACGAAGCGAACGCCGTGACGGAGTTCATCGAGAGCGTCAGAAACGGGTATTCTCCCGATTCGTCGAGGCCGCGCTTCATGCCGCCTGCGAGGACCGATCCGTTTTCAAACAGATACTTCGCGCCGAAGACGAGGCGCTCCTCGCCCGCCGCCGGCACGTAGCCCTGCCACGCCTTGTCGATCGACTCGCGCAGACGCATCACGACGGTCGCGGCCTCCGCTCTCGTCGTGTTCGCCTCCGGGTTGAAACGTCCCTTGTTGTCCCCGGTGAAGATCCCTATCTTTTTGAGGTTCCCGACGCTCGGGACCGCCCAGTCGGAGACCTTCTCCTCGTCGGCGAAATCAAAGATGCCGCCCGTGGGGATCGTGTTGAGACCGACCGCGCTTAAAAATCTGTCCGTCGCCGCCGCCATCTGTTCGCGGGTTATCGCCTCGTACGGGCGGAACGTGCCGTCCGGGAAGCCCTTCACTATGCCGAGATCGGCGGCCCACGCCACGTACAGGGAATACCACGTGTCGGGCTCCGTGTCGGAGAACGGAGACGGCTTGTCGCTCTCCGCTCCGACGAGGCGTCCTATTATCGTAATGAACATAGCCCGGTCAAGCGTTTCGTCGGGCGAGAACGCCTTCGCGCTCGTCCCCTTCATCAGCCCGTTTTCGTAGACGTAACCGACGTAGGGATAAAACCAGTCGCCCTCATTCACGTCCCGGAAGGGAAGAGACCCCTCCGCCGTCGCGGACGACGGGAAGATCGCGATCGCTCCCGCGAGCATCGCGGCGGTCAGAATGATTGAAAACAGTCTTTTCATTTTATTGTTTTCTCCTCAGCCCAATTTCGCGGTCAGGGAAGGGTTCTCGCCTCTTTCCGCGTAATAACCGTCCATAAAGAAGTAACCGTTCTTGTTGAGTCCTTTATACGGATCGTCTGAAGTGTAAAAATAGTAGATCCCTTTCGGGTCGACCCCTTGAGCCGTGAACCAGTTGAGACCTTCTTCCGTATATGGGAAAGAGATACGCGCTCTTTTCCACATTCCGTGATTTATCCGGTTCAGCGTCTCGTAGGAAAAGCAGATCGAATAGATCGATGGATCGCCGACGTATACGTTTCCGAGCGATTCCCATCCGCGCGGTTGTCTGTACGTCGCCATATACGCGTAATACACCTGACCGACTCCGTACAAAAAGACGTTGTTCTCGATGCGGCAGTCCTCGAGCTCGCACCCCACGCTTCCGCAGATCGACGCCCCGGGGTCAAACGCGCTCACGTCCTGTTTTATCCTCGGACCGTACCCGTTATACGCTATCAGATTTCCGCTGACGAGGCATTTCCTTATTTTCAGGCCGGAAACGCCGTTTTCATCGACGTCGGCGATACCGTTCCAGATCTCCGCGCCGTTGCCGCACGCGACCATCACATTTCCGATATATTTAACGTCGTATATCTGTCCTCCGCCCTGACTCGTAAGCGCGCCGTCGTACACGTCGTGGACGAAGCAGTTTTTGATGAGGACGTTGTCGGAGTACCCGAAGATCTCGATGCCGCTCTCCGCCGACCCGAGATTTCCGCCGGCGCATCCGATCTCGCAGTTCGTGAAAGTAACGTTCTCGTAACCCGCCTCTACGCAGTGGCGGCCGCTGTAAACGAACGCGAGGTTGTCGACGCGCGTGTTTTTGCCGACGAACGCGCAGGCGCCGTTTCTGCTCGCCTCGACGTCGGAAAAGCTGTCGGCGGGGTTTCCTTTATCCCAGTAGAGATAGAGCGTTCCCGTCTCGTAATCGTGGAAAAATTCGAGATTGTGGAGGAGCGCCGTTCCGGGGTTTTCAAGCGACCTTTCCTCCGAATAGAAATATTCAAGCCCGTTGAAATACAGCCCCTTTTCAATCGATCCGATACCGTCGCCGAGCGTCTGCTTCGACCCCTTCGCGACGATGCGCAGACCGACCGCGCGTCCGTGATCGAAAAACATATTTCCGATTTCCGACCTCTCCCCGTACCAGTACACGGGGACGTTTCCTCCCGCCGATACGTCAAACGCCTCGGTGACGGTGCCGTCGATTTTGTCTATCTTCCATACGTTTTCATACCCCGTCGGTTCCCAGTTCCCGACGCCGCCCGAATCCCTGAAGTCGAGCGTACACCTGAACAGGGGTTTGTCGCCCGCGCCGTAAGCGCCGTAATCGACTCCGTCCTGACAGTCGAGCGCGCTGACCGAATTGTTGTGATACGTCTCGGGATAGAAGACGCTTCCTCTCTCGAAGAAGACGCCGTCGCCCGCCTTCGTTTTGAAAATGGGCGCACGCCCGTCGTTCGTTTCATACCATCTTCTGATAAGCGCGCCGGGCGTTTTGAACGCCGTTTCGGGCGATTTACCGTCGTTTTTGTCGTCGCCGCGGATCGAGGAAACGTACCAGCAGACGCCGCCTCTTTCCTTGATCGCCTCGGGCGTCAGCTCCGACGGAGAGCATTTGATCTCTCCGATCCTGTCGACGAGCAGCTTGTCGTAATACTCCCTGTCGGCATCGCCGTATTCGCGGATATCCGCTTCAAAGCCGAGAGAGTAGTTTTCGAGATAATCCGCTGTATCGGGGTCGGCGTCCGCGCTGAATGCGTCCGCGTTCTCCCGGGTCTTGAAGAAACCCACGTACCTGACGAGGAAGCTGCCGTCGCCGTCATAGTCCTCCGCGCAGGGCGTGAAGAGCAGATCGACGACCTGCGTCGCATAGTCGATGCCGCGAACCTGTGCGATCGCCGACAGATCAGAGGTCGCCGTCCTCATCCCGTCTTCGTCGGGCCCGGGCGTGAGGCCGACCGCGTCTCTGAACCCCGCGCTCTCGACTCTCGTCTTGTTCACGTTGAGAAACGCGCCGGGAAGCGTCTCTTCCATCCCGTCGAATGAATAACATATCTTCACTATCGGATAGTCTTCAAGTCTGAATCCTCCGCAGCTTACGGAGATCCCGGCGGTATTCGGCTCGAGGAACGTCTGAAACGCCGAGACGGCGTCCATTTTCAGGGTCAGAACGTCGCCGTCAAGCCCGCGCTTCATTCCGCCCGACAGGATCGAGCCGTTTTGAAAGAGATATTTTGCGCCGTAAATGAGGGCTTCGTCGCCGTCCGCCGGCACGTATCCCTGCCACGCGGAGTCTATCGCGTTTTTAAGGCGCATTATGACCGTCGCCGCCTCCGCTCTCGTCGTGTTCGCCTCCGGGTTGAAACGTCCCTTGTTGTCCCCGGTGAAGATCCCTATCTTTTTGAGGTTCCCGACGCTCGGGACCGCCCAGTCGGAGACCTTCTCCTCGTCGGCGAAATCGAAAATGCCGCCCGTGGGGATCGTGTTGAGACCGACCGCGCTTAAAAATCTGTCCGTCGCCGTCGCCATCTGCTCGCGCGTGATCGCCTCGTACGGGCGGAACGTGCCGTCCGGGAAGCCCTTCACTATGCCGAGATCGGCGGCCCACGCCACGTA
>JAFSWB010000056.1 GCA_017444735.1 Clostridia bacterium
GGGTAACTTCCGTGACCCGGCACATAAAATGGAAAAATCCGTAGGATTTTCACCTCAAAAAGATGAAAACTACGGATTTCTGTTTGCTTTATTCGATTTTTAACCCGTGCTTTTTCGATCTGCGCTAAGTGCGACAGCCCCCTTTTTTTATTTGTTGTACGCTCTGAAGAGGAACGTCACTATCTGCGCCCTCGTGCAGGTGGCGTTCGGGGAGAACGCGGTCGGGGACGTCCCCGCCGTGATGCCGTTCGCGACCGCCCAGAGGACAGCGTCGTAGTAGTATTCGTGCGGTACGTCGGAGAACGGATTCGACGCCGTTCCCGGATCCGGCTCGCCGAACGACCGCCACAGGAACGTCACGACCTGCGCTCTCGTACACCCGGCGTTCGGGCTGAAATGAGTCGCGTCGGCGCCGCTCGTGATCCCGTTCTCCTTCGCCCAGAGGACCGCCTTCGCAAAGTAGTCGTCCGGCTTCACGTCGTAAAACGGCATGGAGGCGACCGATCCCGACGGCTCGGGACAGCCGTTCGCGCGCCACAGGAACGTCACTATCTGCCCTCTCGTGCAGGTGTCGTTCGGGGAGAAATGCGTCGCGTCGGTTCCGACCGTGATGACGGGATCGTGATAGACCGCCCACATCACCGGCTCGTAATAGTATTCGCTCTCCGGCACGTCGACGAACGGATTCGGGCGCGCGGCTTCCTCGGGAGCGTCGACGCCCGGGAAGATGAAGAACACGTCGAGCTTTCCGTCGTGCTCTTCCGTATACATGTTCTCGCCGTTGAGATCGGCGACGGTGTATTTGAAATACCAGCCCTCAGTCGCCTTCAGGGTGAGGATCAGGGCGTAGTCGTGCCCCTGCTCCGCGACGTGACCCGACGGGAGCCTGTTCCCGTTCTCGGTCCATTTTCTCTCCTCGACCGTGAATCTCGCGTCGTTCGTGTAAAGATCGCCGAATCCGGAGTCGACCGCCGTCGCCTCCCCGAGCGCCTTTCCGGGAAGAGGCGGCTCGACCGCGAACGACGCCGTCTTTATGCGCTGCGCTCCCTTGACCGATTTCGCCTTGAAGGTGAAGCGGTACGTGTGCGCGTTCTCGTACGGATTGCCGGGATAGCCGGCGCTCTTGTCGAGCAGATAGGCGCGCGCGGAGCCGGGGACCGTGACGTCCGCATCGTTCTCCACCGTAATACTCACGGTGAGGGACTGCCCGGGATACGGGCGGTAGCCCTCCCCGAGCGTCTCGCCTCCTGCCTCCTCCCACTCGACGCCCGCGACGGCGCATCCGGGCGTCTTCGCAACGACGTCGTAACAAAGCGGTTCGTCGGCGATCGGAGCCGTGAATCCGGCAAGGTCGATCCTCGTCACGACGCCCTGCTTCATCGAAAGGCGGCAGGGCTCGGTGTATACCGTACCGGCGTAATTAGATACGATACAGCGGTAATACGCGCCGTCGTCGGAGGGTCCGAGGTTTCTGAGCTGAAGCTGCCACGAGACCTGACCGGCGATCGTAGTCCACACGCCCGAGCCGGGATCGTCCGACTTCTGCCAGGTGTACGAGACGCCGGTACCGGAAGTCGAAACGCAGAGATTTTTCGTCTCGCCGTTCGCATACTCGATAACGGGATCCGGTCCGTCGAGGATCGCCGGTATCTCGTCCGACTGGACGAGAGTGAATTTCATATCCTGCGAATAGCGTTTGAACGAAGAACCGCCCTTTATCGTCTCGTCGCTCTCGCACCTGACCGAGTACGTCTCCCCGGGGATCGGGAAGAATCCTCCGAAATCGGTGAAAAGATTGACTCCGGGCGTCTCGGTCGTCACCTCGTCGGCGACGGGTTCGCCGCCGCAGCGGACGCTCCAGCGGTAAACGAATCCGTGGCCCGCCGCCTCGTCGTCAGTGACTTCGTAATAAGGCGTGAGCGACGCCGCGTCGACCTTGACCGTCGGATCGGACGTCCCGATGCGCCACACGACCGTCCCGTCGTTCATAGTCGTCTTTTTCCCCGCTCCCGGGCTGATCGTCATCCCCATAAAGCCCGGAGCAACAGTCAGCCTCTTGAGTCCCGAAAGGTCGCCGTCGTCGGGATCGGCGACCGCGCCGGGAGTGAGCATATCACGCCTGACCCCCGCGTCGCTCGGCGTCAGATTCGAAAAATCTCCCTGCATGTAGACGTTGTCGAGAGACGAGGTCGAAAACTCGCCGGCGGAGATGCGGATATCGTTTTCCGTGCTTCTCGAATCGACGCACGCCGCGCCGCCCTTGCCGAGGAAGATCCCGCCGTTGATCCTGAGCTTTCCCTTCCCGTACACGGAAACCGCGCCGAAATTCTCTCCTCTTCCGATCAGCGTGCCTCCGTTTACGGTGACCTCTCCTCCTCTGACGTCGATCGCTTTTCCGACCGTCTCCTTCCAGATCGTGACGAGCTTTCCGTCGCGCATACCGACGTGGCTCTTCGATCTGCCCGCCTCTATCTGCCCGCTCTCGACGGTCAGCTTCGAGCCGGAGTAAGCGATGAAGATCGTTCTCTCCCTGAACGTGCCGTTCTCGTCGATCGGTCCGTTGTAGCGGATAAAGCCGCCGCCCTTCGAGTCCTTCACGGTCATATCGGCGCCGCTCCCCAACCGAAACAGCGCGGAGGTCGTCTGATGCGCGTCGAGATGGACGGTTATGCCGTGCCCGTTAAGATCGAGCGTCTTTTTGCCGGTGACCTCGATACAGTCGTTCGACCCGCCGATCAGCCGGTCAAGGTGATAATCGATATCGTCGAGCAGATGGATCTCTCTCTCCTCGTCGCCGTAGAACGCCAGAAGGAGTCCCTCTCCGTAGTCGACCCACTTCTCCGATTTCGCCGCCGCCGGAACGGCGAGCGCGGGGACAGCGGCGGCGACGAACAGCGCCGCGAGGACGAGCGATAATAATCTTTTCATGTTTTTCTCCTTTGTCGAAAAAAGCGCGTGTCCCGCGCTTTTTTCCCGTTTCTTAAAGCGATCCGATACTCGCAAACGTATCGGCGAGAACGATATCGCGGTCGACCTTGTCCATATAGATGATCTTATGTCTCGTCTTGTCGAACGCGTACCGGTAGTTGTCGCCGAAGATCGGCGCCGCCATTATCGTGAACTGATATCCGTGCGGGACGGCGATGACGCCGGGCGCCGCGATATCCCAGATAACTCTCTCCCAGCCGTTTTCGTAGTAGTCGCCGTTGAACTCCTCGGGAAGCGTCTCGCGGAAGAAGACGCAGGCGCGGGAGTCGCCCTTGATCCCCTGCATATCGGGCAGACGCGTCACGAGCGCGGACGTGCCGTGATCGCACGCGGGGAGCAGGATGAGCGGAACTCCGCTGTTGATGAGGATCTGACCCGCCGCGTAGTCCTGCGCGAGATTGAACTCGCCGAGGTCCTGAAAGTCGAGACAGTGGCCGCCGAGCCAGATCACGCAGATCTTCTCCATGATCGAGGGATCGAGCATGACGGCGGAGGACACGTTCGTGCACGCGCCGGTCGTGAGGATATAGACGGTCTCGTCGTATTTGTGCGCCGCCTCGATGATCGCGCGCGCCGCGGGGGAATCGACGGGGCCGTGCTCCGGATCGTCCTCGATGCGGGTGCGGGAGCCCTTGTAGACGGGGCAGTATCCCGGTCTCTCGATGTTCTCGAGGACGCGGAGGATCTCGTCGTAGCTCTTCTCCATACCGTCCTCGAAATTCGCGCTTCTGTCGTTGTGGAACGGAGCGGCGTTGAGGCCGATGACCTCCATCCTGTCCGAACCGATGGCGTACGCGATGGCGTACTGGTCGTCCATCTCGTTGAAGGTGTCGGAGTCGACGATGACTTTTTTGATCCTCGGCGATCTTACGTCATCCAGAATCTTGTTAAGGTCCATTTCATTATCCTTTCAACATTCCCCGGCGGGGGAGTTTTTTTCTTCTTTAATGATATCAAAAATCGCGCCCCCTGTCAATCCGTTTTTCGACATATAAAAACCGGCTCCGTCAGGAACCGGCGTTCATTATATAATCCGCGAGGGCTTCGGCGTATATCGCCGCGCCGCGCTTCGCCTCGTCGAGACTGTTCGCCGCCGCCCCCGCCTCGAGAAGGAGAAACCCGGGGGAGAGCTGCTGGGAAAACGACTCGCTCCTGAGGTCCACCGGTCTCATCAAGGACGGGCACAGCTCCTCCGCCCTCCTCTGAATAAAGAGGGCGAGGGCGAGATTGTCCTCCCATCCGACGTGGCCCGACCCCGCGGCGTCCGTCCCGACGACGGTCATGAGCTGCGCCGCCTTCCGCCCCCCGTATTCGGCGACGGGCCGGAGATTCACGCCCTCCTTTGTGATAAGGGCGTCCCTGTGAACGTCGAGAACGTATTTCACCGACGGGAATTCGCCGAGTATTTTCGTCACCGCGGCGGCGGACCGCGGATAGGCGTCCGCAAAGCTGTCCCTGTCGAACATCTCCGTCAGATGTATCGACGGGATCCCGCGCTCCTCGAGGGTCCGTCTGACCGTCTCTCCGACGGCGACGACGCCCTCGTCGGCGTTCTCGCTTCTGAACGGGTCGCGCGAGGAATACGCCGAGGCGCCTTCCGGCGAATAGCTCTCCGTCCCGTGCGTGTGGAAGATCAGGACGAGCGGGGCGTCCTCCCCGTATTCGGCGAAGAGCTCATCCGCCGTCGGTATCGCGCGTTCCCGCGCGAGGACCGACCGGACGTCCGGCTCGTACGGCGTCTCGTTTATAAGGGAGTAAAGCCCGTCGCCGCCCGCCGACACGTCGACCGAAAGGATCGGCAGCTCTCTTTCGGGACCGCCGTCCTCATCCTCTCCGTCCTCCGCGTCCGCCTCAAGCGCGCCCGGCTTCTCCGCCGCCCCGCCGTCCCCGACGGAGGGCGCGTACGGTATCCGCACCTTTCCCATCAGGGCGCGCCCGCGGCCCGCCGTCGGAAGCTCGGCGACGCCGGAGTTCACGACCTCGCCGTAGAAGAGGGCGGGAAACGCGATCCCGGACGCGCGGCAGGCGTCGGAGACGACCGTCCCGACGACGGCGGCCGCGAACGCCCCGACCGCGGCGCATATAAAGAAAAATATGTACCTTCCGATCCTCCCCCGCGCCGCGGGGCTCGCCGCGGGACGCGCGGCGAGCCGCGCGTCGGAGGGGACGAAGCCGGTGTCGGGAAACGGATCGTCCGCCGCCGTGACCCTCGTTTCCTCCGTTTTTCCGGAAGCGCCCTCGACCCCCTCCGGGATCACGATGCGATCCGCTTCCTCCGTCCCGGGGATCGGCGGGTTGAGCTCCTCCGCCGCCTCGGGCGTTCCGACGGGCACGTCCATTTTCCGCTGGCACCTCCGTCCTCAAAGTATTCTTATTTATCTATATGCGGGCGGCGGGGGAAATATTACTCCGCGAGGAAAGAGTCGATTGCGGAAGCGATCACGCCCGCGTGAAAGGCGACCTGCCCCGCGATCCCGCAGACGGTGAAGAGGCCGTCCGCCCCGGACCCGCCCTTTGAAAGACGGCCCTTTACCGCGGTCGGCGTCCCGACCGTGACGACGGGGCGTCCGACCGTCGCGCTGTTTATCCCGCGCGACCCGCCGTCGGCTCCCGACCCCGGTATCACGCCGCCCGCGATCTGGATCACCGAGCAGAGGCGCTCGGGAGCGAGCGCGGCGAGAGAGTCGACCGCGATCACGAGATCGGCGTCGACGACCGCCGCGGCGGCGGCGACAAGCTCGGCGGACGCGATCCCCGTCTGCTCCGGGACGCCGATCCCGACCGAGCCGACCTTTCTCCTTCCCGCCGCCCCCGCCGTGACGCGGAGAGCGGCGAGCGATCCGAGCGAGTCGACGTCGATCCGCGGGTTTCCGAGCCCCGCGACGAGAACGGACCGGAGCTCCCCCGCGCCGATCCGCGTCGCGAAGGCGGCAAGCTCGCGCGAGAGGACGGCGGCGAGCTCCTTTTCGTCCTCGTCCTCCTTTTCAAAGACGGTGACGAACGGCTCTCCCGCCTTTGTCGTCCCCTCGACGACGACCCGCCCGCCGCGCGTCCTCTCCGCCGCTTCTCCTCTCTTCGGCGCCGACAGTCCGACCGCGCCGCCGTCCTCAAAAAGAAGGTCTCTCATTCGCGCGTATCCTCTCTTTATCTCTCGTTTTCTCTCTTATTCTTTCCGGGCGACTGGCGATTATTCGGGCTCCGTTACTTGACAAACGAAAAGAATGTATTGTATAATTATAAGGATAGGATGGAGTAGTGTTTTTATACGGAAAGGGAAACGATATGAGCAAGAGCATGACGGCGTTCGGGCGCGCGCGCGCGGTGACGCCGGACGGATCAAAAGACGTCTCGGTCGAGATAAAAAGCGTGAACGGCAGGTACTTCGACTGCACCGTAAAGCTCCCGAGATCGCTCTCGTACCTTGAGGAAAAAGTCAAGGCCTATCTCTCGGAAAAAGGCGTTTCGCGCGGAAAGATCGAGGTTTACGTCTCCGTCGACGTCATATCCGACACAAGAACGGCGGTCCGCCTCGACACGGGCGCCGCAAAATCGTACCTCGACGCTCTTTACGCGCTCCGCGACGAATTCTCGCTCCGTGACGACGTCTCGGTTATGACCGTCGCGCAGAACAGAGACCTTTTCCGCGTCTGCCGCGCGGAGGAGGACGCGGAACGCGACTGGGCGGACCTGCTCTCGGTCCTCGAACCGGCGACCGCCGCGTTCCTCGAAGCGAGGCGGCGCGAGGGCGACGCCCTGATGGCGGACGTCCTCTCCAAGATCGAGGGACTGCGCGCCTCCGCCGCGAAGATCAAGGAGATATCCGAGCGGAACATCTCCGATTACCCGGAAAAGCTCGCCGAGCGGATCCGCCAGCTTCTCGAATCGTTCGACGTCGAGATCGCCGAGCAGAGGATCCTCACCGAGGCGGCGATCTACGCCGACCGCGTCGCGATCGACGAGGAGCTCGTCCGCCTGTCCTCCCACTTCGACGCGTTCGAGGGGATAGCGCGCGAGGACGGGCCCGTCGGCAGAAAGCTCGATTTCATGCTTCAGGAAGTCAACAGGGAGACGAACACGATCGGCTCGAAGTCGTCCGACCTCGAGATCGCGAAGATCGTCGTCGACATAAAAGCGGAGCTCGAAAAGATAAGAGAACAGATACAGAATATCGAATAACGGGAGACCGATATGAAGCTGATTAACGTCGGATACAACAATATGGTGAATTTCGACAGGGTCGTCGCCGTCATCTCGTCGGACGCCGCCCCGTCGAAGAGACTCGTTCAGGACGCCCGCGCCGAGGGCAGGGCGATCGACTGCACCTGCGGAAGAAAGACGCGGTGCATCATCATCACCGACAGCGATCACGTCATTCTGTCGGCGATGCAGACGGAAACGGTAGCGGGGAGGATGAACTCGGGAGGCTCCGCCGTCCCGTCCGACGAGGCCGCCTCCGAACCGAAAGGAGCGGCGCGGTGAACAAAGGACTTATATTCGTTATCTCCGGTCCCGCCGGGTCCGGCAAGGGGACCGTCGTAAACCTCATCAGGAACCGCAACCCGCGGGTCGGGCTCTCCGTCTCCGCGACGACGAGAGACCCGCGCCCCGGGGAAAAGGACGGCGTCAGCTATTTCTTCATGACAAAGGAGAAGTTCGCCTCCCTTCTCGAAGCGGGCGAGATCCTCGAGCACACCGAATACTGCTCGAACTTTTACGGAACGCTCCGGTCCGAGGTCGTAAGGATCACGGAGGAGGGGCGCGACGTCATCCTCGAGATCGAGGTCGACGGGGCGATGCAGGTCAAGAGACTCATCGGCGACGGCGTCGTCACCATCATGCTCGCCGCGCCGGGCGCGGCGGAGCTCGAAAGGCGGCTTCGCGGCCGCGGCACCGAGAGCGAGGAATCGATCGTCAAGAGACTCACGCGGGCAAAAGAGGAGCTCGCGACCGCTCCGAGGTACGACTACTTCGTCACGAACGAGACCGACCGCGCGGAGGAGTGCGCCGATCTCGTGATGAAGATCATGGCGGCGGAGCACAGCCGTTCCGAAAGATCCGCCGAATATATCGGCGAATATATATCCGAGCTCGACGGAATAATCAAGTAATCATTTTTGCGAGGAGAATAAAATGAACAACGCTAAAATCAAGAAATTCTCGGAAGAAAAGGGCATCAACAAATACGAGCTCGTCATCGCGACCGCGAAGACCGCGCGCATAGTGACGGACGACTTCATCCTTCAGAAGGAGCTCGCCGACAGGCTCGCCGGCAAGGAGACCGACAAGCCCGTCCCGATCCTTGTCGACGAGAAGTACAAGGACGAAAAGCCGGTCCAGAGCGCCGTCGAGCTGCTCACGAAGAACGAATTCAGGATCGTGGAATCCTCTCTCCCCGAGTCAAAGGAAAAAGAAGAGAACGGCGGGCGGGAGTGACCTGACCGCCGCGATATCCGAAAAAAGGGGGGATCCGTATGGCCGACACGGCAAGAGTATATATAATCGACGCGGCGTATCAGGCGGACCGCCCCTACGATTATTTCATCCCGCCGGATCTCAGTGACGCCGTCGTCCCGGGGATCGTCGCCGAGGTCCCGTTCGGGCGGGGCAACCGCCGTATGGCGGCGGTCGTCTTCGACGTTTTCGACTCGGATCTGACCCACCCCGCGGCGGCGAGGAATATGAAACCGATCCTCCCGTTCGAGGGGGACGCTCCCTCGCCCGTCTTATCGCGCGAGGGGCTTGATCTCTGCCTCTTTCTGAAGGATCACACGCTCTGTTCGTTCGGCGACGCTGTGCGCGCCGCCGTTCCCGCCGCCGCGCTTTCCCGGATGGAGGAAAGCTACTCGGCGAGCGCGGACGCCGCGCCCGACTCCGTCTTCGAGAGGATGGGCGAAAAAGCGGCGTTCGTCTTCGCGGCTATCTCCGCGAAGGGGAACGCGTCGAAGGAGTATCTGCGGTCGAAGTTCGGCGACGAATGCACCGCCGTTCTCACCGCGCTCCTCAAAGCGGGGATGATAAAAAAAGAGAGCTCCCTGAGGGACGGCGGACGCGGCGCGAAATACGAGACCGCGGTCTTTCCGTCCGACATGATCGCGGCGAGGATCGCCGAGGACGGCTCTTATCTCGAGGAGTTCGTCTCCCTGATGAGAAGCGAACGGCAGGGCGCCGTTCTCACCGAGGCGGTATCGTCTCCGGGGATCAGCGCCGCCGATATCGCCCCGCGCCTCGGTCTCGACCGGGCGGTCGTCGGAACGTGTCTCTCCGCGCTCACGAAAAAGGGGCTCGTCAGGACCGAAAAGAGAACGGTCCTCCGCACCCCGCTCTCTCCCGATCCCGCCGATTTCTCCGCGTACGGCGGAGAGGACGTCCTGACGGACGAGCAGAGCGGAGCGTATCGGAAGCTGCTCTCCCTGTACAGGGACCCGTCCCCGCGCGCGGCGCTCCTCCACGGAGTGACCGGGTCCGGCAAGACGAACGTTATAATGAAGCTGATCGAAGACGTGATCGCCGACGGGAAGGGCGTGATAATGCTCGTCCCGGAGATCGCGCTGACTTCGCAGACCGTCGGACGCTTCAAGGCGAGATTCGGCGACCGGGTGGCTCTCATCCACTCCGGTCTCTCCGCCGGAGAGCGCTTCGACGAATACAGCCGCCTGAAAAGCGGCGAGGCGGATATCGCGATCGGAACGAGATCGGCGATCTTCGCGCCGCTCCCCTCGATCGGACTCATCGTGATCGACGAGGAGCACGAGCACACCTACAAATCGGACACCTCGCCGAAATACCTCGCCCACGACGTGGCGAGCTTCAGGTGCGGCGTCCACAAGTCGATGATGCTCCTCGCCTCGGCGACGCCGTCGGTCACCTCCTATTTCAAGGCAAAGCGCGGGATCTACTCCCTCGTTGAGCTGAACGCGAGGTACGGGGCCGCCGGCCTTCCCGAGATCGAGATCTGCGATATGAGGGCGGAGCTCTCCTCCGGCAACACCTCTCCGCTCAGCCGCCTGCTCGTCAGGCGCGTCGGAGAATCCCTCGCCCGGGGAAAGCAGTCGATCCTTTTCCTCAACCGCAGAGGATACAACAACTTCATCTCGTGCCGCTCCTGCGGCGAGCCGGTCCGCTGTCCGAACTGCTCGGTCAGCCTGACGTATCACGTCACCGACCGCTCGCTGATGAGGGCGGCGGGACGGGATTCAAACTACCTCGAGGTGAGGCGCGGAGCGGGCTATCTGTCGTGCCACACCTGCGGATACAGAACGACGGTCCCGGAAAAGTGCCCCGGGTGCGGAAGCGACCGCTTCCTCTTCATGGGGTGCGGGACGCAGCTCGCCGAAGACCACCTGACGCGCGTTTTCCCGTCCGTCAGAGTACTCCGGATGGATCACGACACGACGCAGACGAAAAACGCCCACGAGGAGCTCCTCTCGCGGTTCCGCCGCGGCGAGGCGGACGTCCTTCTCGGGACGCAGATGGTGACGAAGGGCCACGATTTCCCCGGAGTCACGACCGTCGGCGTCCTGAACGCCGACTCCTCGATGTTCTCCGAGGACTACCGCGCGGCGGAAAGGACGTTCGCGATGCTGACGCAGGTCGCGGGACGGTCGGGCCGCGGAGACGACCCCGGCGTCTCGGTCATCCAGACGTGCAACCCGGAGAGCGACGTGATCGCCCTCGCGGCGAAGCAGGACTATAAATCGTTTTACGAAAAAGAGATCCGCATGAGACGCGCGCTCACGTTCCCGCCCTTCTGCGACGTCGCGCTCCTGACGCTCTCGTCCCCCGACGAGGCGTTTCTCCACAGCTCGGCGAAAAGGGTCTCCGAACGGCTGAGGGAGCATCTCGCCGGAGAATACTCCGACGTCAAGCTCATCGTTTTCGGGCCGTTCGAGGCGCCCGTCTACAAGGTGCAGAACGTCTGCCGCCTTAGATTCGTTATTAAATGCCGCTCCGACAAGAGGACGAGGGCGCTCCTCTCCGAACTGCTCTCCGAATTCATGAAAGGCGGCTCCCGTCAGGGCAGGACGCAGGGATCGCTCCGCGTGTCCGCCGACATAAATCCGTCCTCGCTCTGAGAAAGGAATTTGAAAATATGGCAATACTTAATATCGTAAAAGAGGGCGATCCCGTCCTCAGGAAGGAATGCCGCCCTGTCGACCGGATCACGCCGCGCGTGAAACGGCTGCTCGACGATATGCGCGACACTCTCGTCGAAGCGAACGGCGCGGGTCTCGCCGCGCCGCAGGTCGGCGTTCTGAGACGGATCGCGATCGTCGAGAACGGCGAGGGAGAATTCATCGAGCTCATCAACCCCGAGATAATCGCCGCCGAAGGCAAGCAGGAGGAGCTCGAGGGCTGTCTCTCCGTTCCCGGCATCTGGGGGATCACCGACCGCCCGATGAAGGTCACGGTCAGAGCGACGGGCAGGGACGGCGAGGAATTCACTGTCTCCGGCGAGGGGCTCCTCGCGCGCGCGTTCTGCCACGAGATCGACCACCTTTCGGGCAAGCTCTTCACCGACAACGCCGTGAGGATCCTCTCGCCCGAGGAAGTTAAGGAGCTGACGGAATGAGCGCGTCGCCCGTCCGGGTCCTCTTCATGGGGACGCCCGACATCGCCGCGTCCGTTCTCGGCGCTCTGATCGGCGGCGAGCGCGTCTCCGTCATCGGCGCGGTGACTCAGCCGGACCGCCAAAAGGGGCGCGGGATGCGTTTTTCCCCGCCGCCGGTAAAGGAGCTCGCCGTGAAAAACGGCATCCCCGTTTTCCAGCCCGAAACGCTCAAAAACGGCGCGTTCCTCGCCGATCTTGAAGCTCTCGACCCCGATCTCATCGTCGTCGCGGCTTACGGAAAGATCCTTCCGCCGTATCTGATAAACTATCCCCGCCTCGGGTGCGTCAACGCGCACGCGTCGATCCTTCCGAAATACAGGGGCGCCGCTCCGATCAACCGCGCCGTGATGGACGGCGAGACGGAAACGGGCGTCACCGCCATGTATATGGACGAGGGGCTCGACACCGGCGATATCATCCTCACCCTCAGAACGCCGATCTCGGAAAACGACACCGCGGGCGACGTTCACGACCGGCTCGCGGTCCTCGCCGGAGAAGCCATGCTCCGCACGGTCGATCTGATCGTCTCGGGCGCCGTCACGAGGACGCCTCAACCGTCCGCGGGCGTGTCGTACGCCCCGAAGATCACGAAGGAGGACGCCGTGATCGACTTTAACCTCCCCGCGGAGACGGTCTTCAACCGGATCCGCGGCCTTTCCCCGTACCCCGGGGCGATAACGACGCTCCCGGACGGCAAAACGCTCAAGGTGACGGGAGCGCGGCTCGCGAAGAGCGGCGCGGAGGGCGTCCCCGGGACCGTCGTCGACACGAAGGGGGACGCGATAAGAGTCGCGTGCTCGCGCGGCGCGGTCGATCTTCTGACCGTCACCCCCGAGGGAAGAGGCAGGATGGACGCCGCCTCCTTCGTGCGGGGGCGCGGGATCGCGGAGGGAAACGTCCTCGGCCTCGGGATCGGAACGTCCGATAAAGAAGGGAGTCTGTAATGCCGGTTTATTACGGTTTCGACACGACCTATCTGATCTTTGTACTGCCCGCGATCATTTTCTCGCTCTGGGCGCAGATCAAGGTCACCTCCGCGTTCAAAAAATACTCGTCCGTCCCGTCGGACGGCGGGATGACCGGCGCCGACGCGGCGCGGCTCGTCCTTTCGCAGAACGGGGTGACGAACGTCTCTATCGTGCCCGTCAGCGGGAATCTGACCGACCATTTCGACCCGGGATCAAACGTGATACGGCTGTCCGAAACGGTTTACGACGCGCGGACCGCGTCCGCGGTCGGCGTCGCCGCGCACGAGGCGGGTCACGCCGTCCAGTATGCGCGGGAATACTCTCCGATGAAGCTGAGAGCGGCGATCATCCCGGTGACGAAGATCGGCTCGACGCTCGCCTTCCCTCTCGTTCTCATCGGCATCCTCGTTTCGTTTCTCCGACCGCTCGCCTATATCGGCGTCATCCTCTTCGCCGCGTCGGTCCTCTTTCAGCTCGTGACGCTCCCCGTCGAGTTCAACGCGAGCCGTCGCGCGGTCGAGGCGCTTTCCTCGTCCGGACGGTGTACCGACGACGGCATAAAAGCGGCGAAAAAAGTGCTGTCCGCCGCGGCGATGACGTACGTCGCCGCCCTCTTTGTCGCGCTCGGGAACATGATCCGTCTCATAATAATCGTGAGCGGAAAGAGAAAATAAGGCGTGAAAGTGAAAGCGGCAGCGACAGCGGCAGCGGCAGCGAGCGACCCGAGAAAAGCGGCGATCCGCTCTCTCATCAGGATCGAAAAGGACGGGAGATATTCAAACCTCGAAACCGAATCGGTCCTCCGCGGCGGCGAAATGACGGGACCCGACCGCCGCCTGTACTCTCGCCTCGTCTACGGGGCGATCGAGAGGAAGATCACTCTCGACCTGATAATTTCGCAGTATTCAAAGCTCCCGCCGGAACGGCTCGATCCCGAGTGCAGGATCGCGCTCCGGCTCGGGCTTTATCAACTCCTCTTTTCCGACCGGATCCCCGATCACGCCGCCGTCTCCGGGACGGTAGGCGCCGTGAGGGAGCGTTTTCGCGGCTACGTCAACGGCGTTCTGCGTTCGTTCATCCGCGCGGAGAAGAAATACCGGCTCCCTCCGCGCGACCGCGCCGCGGAGTACCTGTCCGCCGCCTATTCGGCGTCGCCGTCGGTCGTCTCCGTGCTGACGGAGTCGTACGGCGAGGAACGAGCCGAAGAGATCCTCTCTTCGTCCGCGGGGGAGCGCCCGATCTGTCTCCGCCTCAACACGCTGAGAAGCGGAGCGTCGTCCCGTCTCCCGGACGGCGCGCGTCCCGCGGAGGGCGCGCTCGCCGGGATCGCCGCGTTTGCCGACGCGCTGACGCCGGAGATAAGACGCGGGATCGAAAACGGCGACTGGTTCGTCGAGGACGCGTCCTCGATAATCGCGGCGGAAACGCTCGGCGCGCTGCCCGGCGACTCCGTCGCCGACGTCTGCTCGGCTCCCGGAGGCAAGTCGTTTTCGACCGCGATCCGGATGGAGAACCGCGGAAATCTCGCCTCGTTCGATATCCGCGAAAACAAGCTGTCCCTCGTGAGGGACGGCGCGGCTCGGCTCGGGATAGATATAATCAGGACCGAGCGGCGCGACGGCAGATCCCCCGACGAATCCCTTTTCGGCTCGTTTGACAGAGTCCTCGTCGACGCGCCGTGCTCCGGCCTCGGGGTGATCGGCAAAAAGCCGGAAATACGGTACAAGGGCGCCGACGAGATCTCACTTCTGCCCGGAATACAGCGCGGAATACTCGAAGCGTCCGCGAAATACGTCGCTCCGGGCGGCGTCATCGTTTACTCGACGTGCACGCTGAACCGAAAGGAAAACGAAGAAGTCGCGTCCTCTCTTTTCACTCCCGGCTCCCCGTTCGAGCCGGTAGGATTCGACGTCCCCGGCGTCGGGAAAAGCGAGGGAGGTATGCTCACGATCTTCCCCCGCGCGGGAGAGTTCCCGACCGACGGCTTCTTCATCGCCGCCGGGAGAAAAAAGAGCTGACCCGAAAGGAGGCCCCGCAGATGGAGAAAAAACCCGACCTTCTGTCCATGACAAAGGACGAGCTGCGCGAATACGCCGTCTCGATCGGCGAGGCGCCGTACCGCGGCGATCAGATCTTCTCCTTCTTTGCAAAGGGGGCGCGCTTCCGGGAAATGACGACGCTCTCGAAGGCGTTGAGGGAAAAACTCGAAAGCCTCGCCGAATGCAGGATGCCGTCCGTTGTGACGAAAAGACGCTCGAAGGACGGAACGACGGTCAAGTACCTTCTCTCCCTCATCGACGGCGAATGCGTCGAGGCGGTCCTGATGCGCCACGATTACGGGACGTCGCTCTGTATTTCGTCCCAGGTCGGATGCCTCATGGGCTGTAAGTTCTGCGCCTCGACGATCGCCGGAAAGGTCCGCGATCTTCTGCCCTCCGAGATGCTCGGTCAGGTCGCGGCGGCGTCGCGCGATTCCGGGGAGCGGGTCGACAAGCTCGTCATGATGGGGATCGGAGAGCCGCTCGACAACTACGACAACACGGTAAAATTCCTCCGCCTCCTGAACGACAGCGAGGGGATCGGACTCGGCCTCCGCAACGTGTCGCTCTCGACGTGCGGCATCGTCCCGGGAATCAGAAGGCTCGCCGACGAAGGTCTGCCCGTCACCCTCTCCGTCTCGCTCCACGCGTACTGCGACGAGACGAGGCGCGCGATCATGCCGATAGCGAAGAAATATACGCTCGACGAGCTTCTCGCGGCGTGCCGATATTATTTTGACAGGACCGGAAGGCGGGTGTCGTTCGAGTACACTCTGATCTCCGGCAAAAACGACTCTCCGGAGGACGCGAAGGGCCTCTCCGCCCTCCTGCGCGAAAAAATGGGAGTCCCCTCCCACGTCAATCTCATCCCGCTCAACCGTGTCGACGGGACTGGGATGGAGCCGACGGGGCGGGAAGGCGCCGAGAGGTTCGCCGCCCTGCTCAATTCGCTGGGGCAGAACGCCACGGTGAGAAAAAGCATGGGCGCCGACATCGACGCGGCCTGCGGTCAGCTCCGCCGCTCTTTACAAAACGGGAAAACAGAGGTATAATTACGAGGAAGAGCCGAATCGGAAAGCGAGGTGTTATCATCGGATGGAATATTACGGTATGACCGATATAGGCCGTAAGCGCGCCGCGAATCAGGATAACTTCACGATCAAAGAGTATCCGGGCGGCGTCACCCTCGCCGTCGTGTGCGACGGTATGGGCGGCGCGAACGGCGGCGCGACGGCGAGCTCTGTCGCCGTTTCCGCTTTCGTGGATCATATCGACGGATACTCCGACGTCCTCTCCGGGGACGCCGCCTCCGCGGACGGCGGAGAAAAGGGAGACGGGAAAGAGCGCGTCAGCGTTCCCGATCTTCTCTCCGACGCCGTCAGCGCGGCTAATCTCGCCGTGTACGCTCTCGGCGTGTCGGACCCCTCGCTGTACGGGATGGGGACGACGCTCGTCGCCGCGCTCTCGACGGAAGACAGGATCTGCGTCGTCAACGTCGGCGACAGCCGGCTGTATCTTATCGACCGCGACGGGATCAGGCAGATAACGAGAGACCATTCCTACGTCCAGCACCTCGTCGATCTCGGGCGGCTCTCGCCGAGAAAGGCGCGTACCGCGCGGAATAAAAACATAATCACCCGCGCCGTCGGGACGGAGGAGACCGTCAAGCCCGACGTGTTCACCATCGAGCGCGTTTCTCCGTCGGAGGTTGGCGGAAACAGGTATATCCTCCTCTGCTCCGACGGGCTCACCAATATGGCGGACCCCGAGGATATCGCAAAGATCGTCATGAGTCCCGAAAAACCGACCAAGGAATCCCTCAGGATCTCCGCGGAAAAGCTCGTAAAGCTCGCAAACGACCGCGGCGGCGCAGACAATATCACGGCCGTCATCCTCGCGTATTGAAGGGGGCGGCACGATGGAGAATTACGAAAAATACGTGGGTCAGGTATTTGACAACAGGTATAAGATAGAAAACCTCATCGGCGTCGGCGGCATGGCGGTCGTCTACAAGGCGATCGATATGCTGATGCGCCGCGTCGTCGCCGTCAAGATCCTCAAGGAGGATATGGCGTCCGACGAGCCGTCCGTCAAGAGATTCATAAACGAATCGAAGGCGGTCGCGATGCTCTCGCATCCCAATATCGTCAATATCTACGACGTCTCCGTCCGCGACAACGTCAAGTATATCGTGATGGAGTATATCGAGGGCATCACGCTGAAAAGCTATATCACGCGCCGCCAGGTGCTGAGCTTCAAGGAAGTCGTTGGCTACACGATCCAGATACTGAAGGCGCTCGAACACGCGCACCAGAAGGGGATCGTACACCGGGATATCAAGCCGCAGAACATCATGCTTCTGAAGAACGGCGTTATCAAGGTGATGGATTTCGGCATCGCGAAGCTGCCCAACACGGACACCGTCACGATGTCGGACAAAGCGATAGGGACCGTCTACTACATCAGCCCGGAGCAGGCGAGCGGAGAGGCGATCGACGCCCGCTCCGATCTCTACTCGCTCGGAGTGATGATGTACGAGATGTCGACCGGCTCCCTGCCGTTCGACGCGGAATCTCCCGTCTCCGTCGCGCTGATGCAGGTCAACGACACCCCGGCGTCTCCCCGCGAGGTCAACTCGCACATCCCGCAGGGGCTCGAGCAGATAATCCTGAAGGCGATGGAGAAGGACCCGGATATCAGATACCAGAACGCGACGCAGATGCTCGGCCACCTCATTAAGCTCAGAGAAAACCCGAACATCATCTTCAAGCCGTCCCCGACGGAGAAGATCAAAAAATTCTTCTCCTCTAAATTCAAGAAGAAAAAGTCGGGGCGCTCGATGTTTCCGATGATAATGGGCGTCTTCACCTCCTTTCTTCTCGTTTTCACGATAGCGGGGCTCTATATCTTCAACAACGTGTTCAACAGCTCCTCTCAGGAGGGTTACGAGACGATCTCCGTTGAAAACTTCGTCAATTCCGTCTACACGGACGAGCTGAAGGACTGGTTCGAGAAATCGGAATACTACACCGTCACGGACGTCGAATACCGTTACAGCTCGACGGCGGAAACGGGGACGATAATCGAGCAGTCGCCGTCAAGCGGGGTGAGAAAAAAGATACTCCGCGGCAAAAAGCCGTGTAAAATCAAACTTGTGGTCAGCGGGGGTGAGGAGAAGCTCACCCTCGGGGATTTTTCGGTGAGAGATTACCGTCTCGCCGTGTCGGAGCTCCGGGCTCTCGGCCTTAAATGCACCGTTCAGAAGATCTACGACGACGCGATCGAGATCGGATACGTCGTCTATACCGAGCCCGCCGCCGGATCGCTCGTCGGTCACGGCGACACCGTGACCCTCAACGTCAGCCGCGGCCCGGCCGCGGGCGATATCGCCGTGCCGGACCTCGTCGGAAAGACCGAGGGAGAGGCCCTCATCCTTCTTTCGAGTCTCAAGCTGACCGTCGGGAACGTCGTTTACGAGCGTTCCGAGAAAAAGTCCGGGACGATCACGGCGCAGAGCCTTCTGCCGGGAACGGCGGTCGTCGCGCACACTCCGGTCGACCTGAACGTCAGCGGAGGCCCCAAATACGGAAAGGGCGCGGGCGACGGCTCTGACGACTCCGACGGGTCGAAGACCGAATCGGAATCGACCGCGAAGCCGATCACCCTGCCCGGTCCCACCGAGATCTCCGTTGAGACCGAAAAGGGCGATCCCGAACGCACGACCGAAACGGAGTATGATCCGACCGGGTCCGAATCCGAGTCCGTCGGAGAGGAAGATCCCACCGGAAGCGAAGAATCGGGATCCGACGATACGATCCCGGAAGAGACGACTCCTCCGGATGGCGAAAAGGGCGCGGAGTGAAGATGAGCGATCGCCGGATAAAGGGAATAATCACGAAAGGGGTCGGCGGTCTTTACACCGTGCGGCCTCTTCGCTCCGACCCGGACGCCGGGGGAGAGCTTCTCTGCTCCGCGAGGGGCAAGTTCAGGCTCGAGGGGATCTCCCCGCTTCCCGGCGATTTCGTCACGGTCGAACGGGATACCGATTCGCCCGGCGCCGCCGACGAGGCGCGCTTCGTTATCACCGATATCGAAAAGAGGCGGAACGTCCTCATAAGGCCGCCGCTTTCCAATCTCACTCATATTTTCATGATAATCCCGTCGTGCCGTCCGAAGCCCGATCTTCTGACGGCGGACAAGCTGATCGCGATCTCGGAATCGCTCGGTATCGAGCCGGTCGTCGTGGTCGGGAAAGCCGATCTCGACCCCGTCTCCGCCGCGGAACTTGAGGGGATATATAAGACCGCAGGTTACAGAGTATTCGTTATCAGCTCGACGAGCGGGGAGGGGTGCGGCGCGCTCGCGCGGTACATAGCGGACCTCGCCGGGTCGGGAAAGGACGGAGAAACGGTCCGCACCGCCTTCGCCGGCGTGTCCGGCGCGGGGAAATCGACGCTTCTCTCGCGTCTGTTCCCCTCGCTCGACCTCGCCACCGGGGATCTGAGCCGCAAGACGGAGCGGGGACGCCACACGACGCGCGCCACCGAACTGTTCCCGGTCGAAATCGACGGCCGCGAACTCTTCTTCGCCGATACGCCCGGCTTTTCGATGCTCGATTTCACGCGCTTCAATTTCTTCCCGCCCGAGGATCTTCCTCTTTGCTTCAGGGAATTCGCCGACTGTATCGGAAAATGCCGGTACGGCGGATGTACGCACGTCAGAGAAGAGGGATGCGCCGTTATCGCGAAAATGGAGGCGGGCGGGATAGCAAGAAGCCGTCACGACAGTTACGTCGCTATCCGCGATGAGATCAGAAAAAAACCCGCCTGGAAGCGGGAGAAGGAAGAAAAAGCAAAGAACCGCGTTTGATAAACGCGGTTCTTTTTTCCGTAAAAAGGGAGAGGCCGAAGCCTCTCCCTTTTTTTGCGGGAACTTATTTCGTGCAGTATCTCGTAAGGATCGTAGCGGCCTGCGCACGGGTCGTGCTGCCGTTAGGATCGATGTACTTGACGCCGTTCCTGTTGTCACCGGTGATCAGACCGGATCCGATAGCCCAGGATACGGATTCCTTCGCGTAGTCGCTGATCTTGTCAGCATCCGGGAAGGCGCTGAGATTACCGCGCGCCGAGGTGCTCTCGCCCTTGAACTCCGTGTATCTGAAGAAGATAGCGCAGAACTGTTCGCGGGTCACGGGCTCGTCGGGAGCGTACTGCGTATCGGAGTAACCCTTGACGATTCCGTTCTTATAGCCCCATGCGATGGCGCTCTTGTACCAATCTTCCTTCAGATCCTTGAACGGCGCGGTTCCTTCCGTCGGCGAGCCCTCAAGTCTCCAGATGATCGTGATGATCATTCCGCGGGTGACGACGCCGTTGGGATCGAACAGATTATCGGAAACGCCGAGCATCAGGCCGTTCTCATAAGCGTAGTCGACGTAAGGAGCGAACCAGTCGGTGTCGGCAACGTCGTCGAACTTATGCTTCTTCGGGATCGATTCGGTCCTCTTCTCGCCGCATCTCTTACACGTGAAGGTCAGAACGCCTTCCTCGGTATAGGTCGCGGGAGTAGTGACGACGCCTTCATCCCAGTCGTGGCCGAGCGCCGCGACGGTTTCCTGAGCCACAAGGATCTCACCGCAGACGGAGCACTTCTTGCCCTCGGTAAGACCGCTCTCGGTGCAGGTCGCGGGAACCGCCGGGATGGTCTCCTCGGTGTGTCCGGCCGCGGGAATGACTTCCTGAGCTACGAGGATCTCACCGCAGACGGAGCACTTCTTGCCCTCGGTAAGACCGCTCTCGGTGCAGGTCGCGGGAACCGCCGGGATGGTCTCCTCGGTGTGTCCGGTCGCGGGAATGACTTCCTGAGCTACGAGGATCTCACCGCAGAC